>JAYREU010000078.1:0-2219 GCA_041908765.1 Candidatus Absconditabacterales bacterium | reverse complement strand
TGATTTTATTGACTAAGCGGTGAGAAAATCGCAAAAATGACCGATTGTGAGTATTGTTATGTGTTCAATAAGTTTTTAGCAATTGAGAAACATGGAGTATCAAAATTGGTGGTATTTGAGTCTGCTTCAAGTAGATGGTGCGCTGGATATTTGCAAACCATTGGAGGAGCATATCGAAACAGACTACGTAGTGATGTGAGGTTGAGTTGCATGATTACATGCAGCACAAGCTTTGGCGGAGAAAAAATGTAAGGTAGTTTTGATCGAAAAAAGCATTTGTGGCTGAGGTATGAGTGGTCGTAGCGGTGGTTTTTTGACACCTGATAGTGAATTATGACTCAGGCAAATTGAAGCAAAATATGGAACCGACCTTGCACAAAAAATTTGGTCATTTGGTGAGCATGGACAGCAGTCTATCGTTTGGAATGCAAAACATCACGATTTTGTATGTGATCTGAGACAACAGGATAGTTTATTGTTGTGACTAGGGAAACGTGGAAAAAAAGAAGTAGTAGAAGAATTTCACGAAAGAAGAAGCTTTGGACTCCCAGCTCATTTGGTAGACCAACCACATTTACAGAAGCATAATACTTGATTGCACTATACGAGTGGTGTGAGATATCCAGACTGCTACTCTATCAATCCGATGCAATACTGCCAAGCACTCAAACTCCAATTACTCAAAATGGGAGTTCGTATCTATGAATTTACCCATATTCATAAACTTGACCGCCAGATGCTTCATACCAACTTGTGAAGCGTCTCCTTCAAGCACGCCATTATTTGTCCTGGTAAAGCTGAGCCAGAATTGTTTCCCAAGCAAAGTAGCCATACCTATGGAGTTCAAAATTATATTGCCTTGAGTGAACCCTTGAGTAAAGATCAGATTGCTTCTATGATGCCAAGTGGTGAATGTATGTGCCGAGATACTAAGCTAATCTTCACCTACTATCGTTTGACGGGAGATAGAAGGATTGTGTTGTGATGAGGTAATGCGGTCGTCAGTTTTCAACCACGGCATGTCTTGCAACAAGTGAGCATCAGTCAAGTAGTACACGACTTCAAACGTATGTTCCCCGCATTACGTGCGGTAGAATTTCCACACTATCGGTCAGGGAGAATTCAAGCGAGTAAAGATCTCATGCCACTCGTTGGCAGAGAAAAAAGATTTCCCAATCATGTCTGGGTACAAGGAGCTGTGTGACTGCCCCGGGCTGCAGGCTGTGGCGTTTTCGCTAGCCAGCTCTTGCACAATGAAGCTGATGAAGATCTCACAAAAGTATTCTCTTACGACAGACCTTTCTTTATTCCACGAAATACCAACTACCTAATTCCCAAGGCAATGATTTTTGGGTTATGTAATGCAAAGGCGATGTTTGGGTAAATCAAAGAATCAAATAGTCAAAGATACAAATCACCAAATTTATAATTACGTGTTCCTTCTCTTCCTCGCGACGACGTGGCAATCCATTGCCATTTTTTCTCAACTCTAAAGTCTTATTTCTTAATTCTCACCATTTTCTTCTTAAAATATTCTGTAGTTATTCTTAGTATTTTAAATTTTCGTGAGTATGGTGACGGCGTTGGAGCGGATCATTAGCAGTCACAAATAGCGAGTATATATAATGCTTTGAGTAGCAGGCATTACCATATGTATACTTCATCTCACCCACGCTTAGGTGCTCACGGGATACCACACACCTTGAGAGTATGCTGAGCGTGACGTTGGATGAACTGATTGTTCATGGTCGTTTCGATACTTTTCAATATACAAAGGTAGATTGGGAAGTGCGTTTTAAAAATTATTTCTTAACGTGTTAAAATTATTTAAAAATGAAAACACAAATTTTTACAAAAGCGATCCATACGTGGATCATCTGTATCATCGTGCTGTTGAGCGCCTGTCAGAAGGAGACAAGTGAGTCTCCTCTCGAAGGTTTAGTTCCGACATGTGATACTACTACCCTCGTGTCTCCTCCGTTAGACACTTTAGATCTCACAGGAAATCCTGTGCTCGCACCACGAGTTAGTGGAACATGGAATATTGATTTGACCGATTTTAGGTATGTGAATCAGTGGAATACCATGCTTGAGTACAAAAATGCATCCAAGTACAACACAAATGGGTATTGCAACTATCCCAAGTATATTGGTGACTTGCAAATTCTGACAGGTGGTACAAATATGTGTGGTCCAGCATCATTTCTTATGGCACTTTC
>JAYREU010000077.1:0-6300 GCA_041908765.1 Candidatus Absconditabacterales bacterium | reverse complement strand
GTGCTTTCAAAAATCTTGATACGAGGGAATACACCAGAATTCGCAACTATATCCTCAAACAATACGGCAATGTAGAAGGATTTAAACAAGAGGGGATTGCAACACTTACTCGCCTATGTGACGAAGAGGGGCTAGCTTATTGTGAAATCAAATGAAGAATCAAAAGTCCATTTAGAATTTACAAAAAACTCATCAAATATCAGACGCAAGATATTTCAAAAGTGATGGATGTCCTTGCGTTTAGAGTATTAACGAAAGAGGTAGGGGATTGTTATAATATGTTGTGAATCATTCACAAACATTATACGCCTATTTTTAGCAAGATGAAAGATTACATTGCGATTCCCAAACCCAACGGCTACAAGAGTCTCCACACGACGGTGTTGGGTATGTTTGATTTTCCGGTAGAAATTCAAGTCAGGACACAAGATATGGATAGAGTTGCAGACTACGGAGTAGCTGCCCACTTTATTTATAGTGATGATCAGGCATTTACCATGTCTGAGAAACAAGAGCAGTGGATTAAATCACTCCAAGACATCGTGCAAAGATATAGTGCAGAAGGAGACAAAGAGAAATTCAAAGATGCACTTCAGATAGAAATTTTTGAGAAAGATATCTTCGTCTATACGCCCAAAGGGGACATTATAGAATTGCCTGCGGAAAGTACTGTGCTAGATTTTGCGTTTAGAGTACACTCCGAAGTGGGTCTCAAATTTAGAAATGCCTTCATCAACGGTAGGATTGTGCCGATTGATTATATGCTCAAAACGGGGAATATTATCGACATCAAGACCTACAAAAATAAATACACTGCTACCAGAGGATGGCTCAATTATCTCCATACTCCTTCTGCCAAAACGAAGCTCAACAAATTCTTGAGACAACAAGAAAAAAACGAACTTTTCAATGAGATGAAACCCATTATCAATCAAAAACTCAGTGAGTACAAACTACCACTCCTGGGTGCCAAAGATGATCAAATTACCAAATTGCACAAAGACGTTGCCTTCGAACACCTGCTCCATAGGTTACGTGACAAGCAGATCTCTGTCACTAAGTTGATCAAAGACACCTATCCCCATATTGCTTTGCTCCATCCAGAACACCCTTTGAACGAAGGAGAAAGACAAAACGAAGCAATCAATACAGGTATTTCTCAAACTCTCAATCAAGCCATACTCATCGACGAAGATAAAGAAGTGAACTATGAACTCTGTCCTGAATGTTGCCCACATCCCCCACAAAAGCTAATTGCCAAAAGTGACAAACATGGCATCAAAGTACACGCATTGACTTGCGAAGCATTACAAACCATCAATTATAGCAAACTGATGGAAGCACATCGATGAGATCAAGCACCCAACAAATATAAACTCAAGATGCAAGTCCAAGCATTAGATAAACCATGAGTCCTACTCGATATTCTCAAGATTTTTGAATTCTTTGGGATCAATGTCACCGATATTCACTCACAACATACAGATACTTGATATGCTCTGGTGATGTTGGAGTTGAGTTTCGTGCATCCTGCCAAAATGTACTATCTGTTGAATGACTTGAAAATGAGAAAAGACTTATTAAAAGTAGTCTCTCAGGAAATCATCTAAAATCATCTCCCTTTATTCTCGTTTTTCTCATGAATCTCTCTTCTTTTTTCCAAGCATCATCGCAAGTGCAGTGGGTGGTCTATTGTATTGTCGCACTCGTTGCATTCTTGTGGATCTACTGTCTGTTGTGGGTAGCCAAAGATAGTAGCACGAGGACAGAACACTTTAGTTTTCAGCTCTTAAGTATTTTGCTCATTCTGCTGGGGACACCATTGATTGGACTCCCGTTGTACTTCCTCATCAGACCTATTCGTCAACAGCCAGGAGAATTGACCTCACGAGAACAAGCATACTTGGCAGAAGGTATTTTTTGTGCGCACTGTGATGGGAGGAATAGCAAAGAATTTGAATTTTGTGTCTATTGTGGAAGCAAGCTCAAGCACCCGTGCAAAGAATGTAAAAAGCCGTATCCTGTGGATTACGAATACTGTCCTTTTTGTGGAGCGCCCAATCTAGATATGCCAGAAGAAGAATAAGGTAGGTTTTTGTTTTTTTTGTTTTGCTATATGGGAGCTTCCTTTTGATTTCTCAAACCAACGCTCCCTCAATCATGAGGATCCTTTTTTGGAGTAACTTCAGGAATGCCTAAACGATCTCAGCATCTCCATTGGTGATTTTTCTTGTTGTGTGCTTTGTGCATCAATATATCTAGTTCGCTTGCACCTTTTGTGCAGTGAGGCATCAACGCTGCATCCCTCCAATCACTCTTGCCTACCTTGCCTGTGTTTTTGAGATTTATAGACCCAGACTTAGCACGCGCTATCTATCATGGCTATACGATGATTACCCAACCACAAAGCTCTCTTTGGAGTGAACATGTCGATGGCGTCACCAAGTACATGGCACAGTGAGGTTCCTGGTTGACCAAACCCTTCTTGCGTCCTTTCCCTCAGCATGTACAACTCATGCAACAACTGGCTACTTTCAGTTGAGATATTCGTTCATTGCTTGGCGAAGAAAAAGAACAGCGCTATTTGGTCGTCTTGCAAAACACGTCAGAGAAAAGACCCAATGGTGGTTTCTTCGGGTCTTTTGCGTTGGTCACGATCGTCAAAGGTTGGGTTAAAGATATTGAAATTGTAGATAGTTATCTCCCTCAGTACGACAATCCCGATACGTCCATCACCGGTCCCAAATGGCTCACGAATTTCTTGCCTGATCGTCAGGTCTATTTTGTAGGAGCGAACAAGGTCTGATTTACCTATCACGATGGTGCGCACATCAAAAATCTCTACGAAAAGTCCTACCCGGGTAAGAAGATTAGAGGCGTAATTTTTTTGAGGACCGACATGTTCGTCGATCTCTTTCCTGACTTTCTCAAACAATTCCGAGAATGGCAATTTGCCAATGCATCCATCGATCTCATCAGAGGGCAAGCACGTCGATGAAAAAAAGAACTCTATCTCACCTCATCTCAAAACTTCGTCCAAACCCATCAAAAAGAACTTATCAAAGCCTTGTTCACGCGTCTTCCCGAGCTTATTCAAAAAAGATACATCAACATCTATCTAGAAGATGTTTCATGAAGTATGCATACACGATTGCGTAGAGCAGGCCTGACGACGAGGTTCGAAGAAGATACGCTCTATAGTCGAGAGAGTAATACCTCGTTCAACAAAGCAGATGGCTTTGTCAAAAAAACATTGACGATATATGATACTCAAGGAAAAATAATCCAGCAGGCAAGCGGTGATATTATCCCTCTCGGAGCACTACCTCCAGGCACGTATGGCATAGAAATAATGTACTCATTTGATGTGCCACAAACGTATAAAGATTTTATTAACTCTCTTGAAGAGCAGTATCAGATTACTTTGGGGGACAGGGAGCGTCATATTTTAGTGCTTGATCCTACCCGAGAAACGAGAGGACTTGTCTACTATCCCAAACATATTCGTTTCTGAGTACTCACGGGAGATGTCCGTGAGGTCAATCTCTTTGAAACGCCTTTCGCCTACTGAGCAACCTATACTTCTGCAATTACCCAGTCTCCTGGACAGGCAACGATCAGGTGGGTGATGGAAGTTGGGAATAAATAAAGGTATTTGAAAAAGGGCCCCGCTATGCGGGGCCCTTATTAAACATGAATTCATGTTTATGCTGCTTTTTCATCGTTCTTAGTGTCTTCCTTTTTTGACTCCTCCTTTTTCTTGAAGAATTTGCCCAACACGTTCTCCTCGAACTCAGCGTAAACTTCTGCAAACATCGCATCTACTTGCGCCGGCGACTTACCGGTAGCATTAGCTATGAATTCACGAGCTGTGCGCTTCAAGCGAGCAAGCGTGTCATTGATCTCCTTTGACCCCTCAGAACTTGCCGATTCCCAGGCAGATTTAAACTTCGTAGTCCACTCAGCTCCCTTGGCTTTGAGGTCAGACATCAGTTTCTCGCCTTCACCTTCAGCCCCTTCTTTCTTCATGTACTTTGCGACAAGTACGATGAGTTGCTCCACAATCAAGGGAAGAATTGTGGTAATGAAAATTTTTAATAAAATTTTTTTCATAAATTTTTTTTATTTGTGTACGTATTCTATACATATTTCCCAAGAAATAGCAATATCAATTTTACGTTCAAAAAAATCCCCGGGAAGTTCCCGAGGACTGTCATCAGATTGGTTGCCGTCTAAAATGTTTGAAACGTTTTTTTGACGGCTTCCTGAATTCTTTGCTTCTTTTTCTTGCTGACCTTCAAGAAGAAGGACACCGCGAGGTTGCGAATGCTGTTGGCGCGGGTGCTGTTCTTGCGATAACATAGCGCTCTCTTGCATCCGGACTTGATCTTGTCACGGTGTTTGTTGATCTTTTTGGCTAACTCCTTGCCCTGCTTGTCGGTGAGTAATTTTTTACTGATGAGGTGCATTTGCATCTCAAAAAGCATCATTGCCAATTTGATGGGCTTGGAGTGTTGCTTAGCAGTTTCTTTTGGGGGGACAGTGGCTTTTTTGCCTGGGAGTTTTTTGGTCTGATTTGTTTTTTTTGTAGGTTGCTTGACCTTAGCAACCACTTTTTTCTTGGGTGCAGGCTTCTTTGCCTGCGGTTTTTTGATTGGCATATCTTTTATTTTGACAAGTTTATAACATTTTTTACACAAATAGCAATATGAAATGCTCTTGAAATTTGAAAATGGAAGATTTAGGAGATTTTTTACTTTTGAACCCATTGAATAGGTACGTGCATGTGAAAAATACTATTGCATCAAAGACGAGATTCTATACCCTATTGCTATACGTTTTTAATTTGTACACAATCATGAAAATATCTATTACCAAAGAGAAGAATAACCTCTTTTTTGCAAAACTTATAGGTGTTGAAGGAGTATATGCGCAAGGTGAAACTATGCAAAAGACTATTCACAATTTACTTGATGTATATATTCAAGTAATTAGTTTTAAGCAACATATCGCAGACAAAACCCCCGCAATTCGCAATCTCTATAAACAATCGAAAACATTGAGTGAGTTATCTTTTTCTCGTTTAGAATTTTCTCTCTAAACTCATGTGAGTAATGAACTATACATATGAAGAGCTTTGCAGGAAAATTAAAAAGCTTTGATTTGTGATTGAAAGACAAGGAAAGGGATCTCATGAACTACGGTATCATCCAACAACTTTGGTACATATACTCCTACCAAGACATGCTGGCAAGACCATAAGCAAGGGAGTGATCAAAGAGGTGGTGAAGTCATTACAAATGACGAATAAAGAGTTCCATGACCTATAAATCAATGCTCAACTTGACTTTATGTGCAGATTTTCTATAAGGAGACCCTGTACAATTTGATTGTATGGGTCTGTAGAGCAACCTGCTTGGCGTTAGCCAAGGTGGTTAGAGCAGGTCGGTCTTTGGACCGACAAGGTTCCGGGTTCGATCGTTCATTTTTAAAATTTTCCCTATTTGGGTCTGTAGCTCAATTGGTTAGAGCAGGGGCCTCTTAAGCCCAAGGTTCCGGGTTCGATTCCCGGCAGGCCTAAAACGTTTTTTTCATATCTCAACCTATTATGGCAAGCATCAATCCTTACATTCACTTCAATGGAAATGCTGAGGAAGCATTTGCCTTTTACCAATCAGTATTTGGTGGAGAGTTCTCTAAAATTAGTCGTTTCAAAGACATGGCAAGTGATGAATTTCCTGTTGCAGAAGATGAAGCAAATAAAATTATGCACATAGCTTTGCCAATTGGCGCTACTAGTATGTTGATGGGAAGTGATACACCTGCAATGCTTGGCAAACACAACGAACAGGAAACAAGAAGCAAAATTGCAATACATGCTGTCAGCAAAGAAGAAGCAGACAAATTATTTACTGGGCTTTCCGCAGGTGGAGAAGTCGAATTCCCTATAGGAGATAGTCCTTGGGGCACCTACTTTGGCATGTTGAGAGACAAATTCGGTATTGAATGGATGATGAGTTTTGACCCAAAAGAGAACGAATAAAAAATTTATTTTGAATAATAGAAGTAGTATGGAAAATATTCTCCATCCATCTTTGAAAGGTAGTAATAAAATCATACTAGAACTTTATACCAAATGATGAGATGGCACAGAAATGAATCCATTTTTATTAATCAAAAGACAAAAAAGGGATACGTATGACTGTGAATATGTAGTGATTAAACATCTATATGGTGTTGTTGCAACCAATCATCGTGGATATTGGAGAAAAAACAAAGTACGTGATAGCAATCCGTCCC
>JAYREU010000076.1:0-38003 GCA_041908765.1 Candidatus Absconditabacterales bacterium | reverse complement strand
CCCCCCCCCCCCCCCCCCCCCCCCCCCCCCCCCCCCCCCCCCCCCCCCCCCCCCCCCCTTGTCAAATTTTAAATGACTATTTATCGTTTGGTAGAGAAATTTCCTCAGAATCATTTCAGACGGTGTCACACTCCTTAGAGATTTGAGTGCCAAAATAGAATTTTGTCTTCTTGAGCCAAGTGGTCATATCTGGCTCATATCCTGTAGTTATTAGTTTGTTATTAAAGAAACTAGATCAGTACTTAATGCCATTTGGCCAAGTTGTCATGAAACTGCTTGGTACTTTCCCGCAAAGTTGATTATTTCTGAGATATAGATTCTTTCGCGTAGCTGTGCCATAAGAGCTAGGAATAGGGCCAGAGAGTTGATTGTATGATGCATCAAGCCATACGTTACTCTGTTTACTCAATGACTCAGGTAGAGGGCCAGAGAGTTGATTGCTGTGTATATCAATCCAATATAAATTTTGATTACCCAATGAAGCTGGGATTGGCCCAGAGAGTTGATTATTATTTAGTAATAGTTGTTGCAGGCTTTTCATTGTACCTATTGCTGCAGGAATGGGCCCAGAGAGCTTATTTGCATAGATAAATAAGTTTTGAAGATGTTTTAATGTACTCAATGATAACGGAATGGGGCCAGTTAGTTGGTTATTTGATAGTCTAAATTCCTTGAGATATGCTAATTTACTGACACTAGAAGGAATTGTTCCAGCTAGTTCATTCCCATAGAGATTGAGAATTGATACATGTCCACCTTCACAGGTAATGCCATGCCAAGAGCAGGCACTATTATTGCTGAACCACTTCTTGTTATTTGCTTTGGTATTTTCCCAATTTTTCCCATTGGTAGCAGTATATAAGTCTAGCAATGCTTCACACTCTTCTTGGGGAATATCGGTTGCATTACATCCTGCAACTACACATTCTGCATTTTCTTCTCCTTCTCCACATGTAGTTATAAATGGCTCATTCAGCCTGTTTGCAAGTTCTGGATTGTTTGCAATTTCATTAGTCTCTTTTGCTTCTGCATCCAAAATTTCTTGCTCGGATGTAGATATAAGTTCAGCAGCTTGTTGGGCAAGATCCGCATCAATTTGTTCTTCCATACCTGCGTCAAATACTCCTAATTCCTCTGTAAGTGCATCTCTTTGATCAGGAAGATCATCTTTGGTTGGTGGAGGAGGAATTTTACCATCTACTGATTGTGTAGTGAATACTCCATTAGCTGACTGTTCAATGGTTGTCAATGTACCGCCAAAGCCCAAAAAGACAACTACGAGTGCTCCAATAATACCACCAAAAAACCCAAATAAGAATGTTTTAAAGTTCTGTGAAATCATTTTGTGATGAATGAAAAATAATAAATGAAAATAATGGATTGCTTTCCTGATTATAATCTTCTGAATTCATATTGTCAAATTTTTCTTGAGATTATAGCTTGGAGAGGTGGATGTAACCTACTTTTTTCTCTTTCTGTAGACTGTAAAGAAGAAGATGCATATTTGGCTTGGGTAAGCGTTGCATTTTGGCTGAGGATACGCATATCTTTGAGGGTAGTTACACTGTGATTTTGCAAACATTTCTTGATATGTTTTTCATCAAAAAAGCGTTCTTAGTTTTTTTTTCTAGTATATACACCTTTTCCTCGTTGGGAAATTATGGACAGTTTACGTTTCAACAGGTAGAGGCTGCAGCACCAGAGAAGAAAGTCAATATTGTAGCTATTTTCGTAGACACAACAATTTACGATGGTATCAAAGAGAAACTTGATCGATATACCAATACGTATATTCCCAAGCACGCGTCAGATACCAAGACGTTGGTCATGCCAATTAATCCTACAGGATTCAAGGCACAAGATGTCCAACGTATCTTAGAAAACTTGTATTTTGAATGAGAACAAGGTATTCCTTCCAAATTAGCAGGAGTGATGTTGTTGGGAAATATTCCCTTACCTATTGTAGAATTCGAACAAAGGAGATTTGCTTCAGTCTATCCGTATACAGATTTCGAGCATGAGTGAGGAAGTCCTATGTTCGTGTATGATCCTGTATTAGATATTTTTGTGTTCAACGAAGCACCAGACAGTCTGCCAGAGATCTGGCATAGCGTGATTCCGGGGCAAGACGTTGAGCTCTTCAATGGGTTTTTCGATAAGGTGAAGAGCTATGATACTGCACCTACCTCCTATGCCAAACCCAAGGTATGGATTGATGATTTTCCCTTTCTCAAACAGTCATATACCCAAGAACAGCTCGACCACTACATCAACAAAATGTTGTTCACCGAGACTGAATCATATAGGAGAATAAATTCTCTTTTTGGTAAAGTACTCAAAAAAGAATACGAGGATGATCTCCTCAACACCGTGGCTACTGCAGATGCGGCTATTACTAACTTAGCGGCACTAGCTACCGCTGATCCAGAGCTCGAGTGAAGCGAGGAAGCACAACTAGCTGCTGCAGGCATTGCAGAATGAGCGACCACCGTGGTGGATCGTATCGATGCTCCCAAAATCGCACAAAGTATTCAAGATGGTGGAGACAAGCCAGTGCCTACCTTGCTTTTGGAGAAGACGCTGGAGACTGAATTCGCAGGTATCCATGCAATGTTTGGGGACAATTTCCTCTCCCAGATCCAAGATAATTTGCTTGCATGAGGAAGATATCAATTAGAAGACATCGATACCTCTATCGAAAAAATCACGTTCAGAGATACGGTGAGCAAACAGTTCATAGAAGATATGAATACCTTGATGGAGAATGCACTGGATGAGCAGATCAACAAACAAGAATACTTTCTCAAATACCCGTTGCCTTATCTTTATATCAGGAGAATTAATCCTGGAGATTGGTTTACTTCATGTGTGTCGCGTGAGGAATCTCTCCTGGAGGGGAGGTATGAGAATTTCTACTATGGACGTAATGCGGCAGATGTATTGGAGTATAGTGATCTCTCTATTATGAGAGGATCCTACTACAATGAACTCAATGTGCAGAATTTGTGGGGTGCTCCTCTCGCAGTGCGTGGCGTTGAAAAACTAGAAGATATTCCTGGATTTGATCTCAACAGTATTTCAGTAGGTGCGGGCTATGGACGAAATGCATTACAAGTCAGTCAAAATAGAGCATTCAATGCTGCCGCAGTTTTGCCAGACAAAGATACCTATGATAAGTTCAAATGTGATGATGATCAAGATATAGACTATTTTGCTCGTGATTTTCGAGGAGGTGCTTCTGCACTCAATAGTGATACAGATCGAAATACGAAGAATCCCAAATTTCCCCGTACCAAGACAGGACTACTTACCAACCGAAAGCGATGACGACATCCTTCAATTGATAGAAGGATAGGTGGTCCATGGCATGATGTAAGTGCTGGTGTGCTTTTGCAGTGACGTGTAGATGAAGATAGATTGGATCGCTATGCGCATCATGACAATGGTAGCGTCTTGAGAGTAAATCAATCTCACTGTGAACCAAGGAGAGAGCTCAACGAATATGGCGGATTTACCTCATATGAAGAAATTGAATTTTTCGACAACAATGGTGATTTCTTTGATGGATTTGGTGTCTACAAAAATCAACTACCAGATGAAGGTATCAACTGACCAACCCAGGAACGTATCACCATTACGGTACATGATCCTACAGGTATGTTGAGTGATACAGATGAGGATGGTGTACTCAATTATTTGGATCCAGACATGGATGGGGATTGAATTGCGGATGCAAAAGATCCAGATGTAGACGGTGATAGAGTACTCAATGGTGATGATAACGATATCGATGGTGATGGGCCACTTTTCCGAAATGGAAACAGTGATCGTTTGGATCTCGATATAGACAAAGATGGTATTCCCAATCACATCGACCCAGATATTGATAATGATGGCAAGCCAAATGCTAAGGATGAGAATGTTGATGGGGATTGGAAATTTACCTATGGAACCAACGTTACCAATTGGTTCAATAATTCTGCAGATGCAGACGTAGACGGTGATGGTATCAAAAATGAATCAGATGATGATATAGATGGAGATGGAACACCCAACGGTGGAGATACAGACATGGATGGCGATGGTATCCCCAATGAAGATGATCCAGATATGGACAAAGATGAAACACTCAACCCCAACGACAAGACCTGTAATGGAGGTGGTGGATGTAATGGTAGTAAAGGAAATAAAGATGCAGACGGTGATGGTGTTGAGGATAAAAACGATCCAGACCAAGATGGAGATGGTATTCCAAACACCCAAGATGATGACCAAGATTGAGATGGACTCAATAATTATGAGGATAATGATGTCGACGCAGACGATCTCCCCAATGATCAAGATACTGACGATGATAATGACGGCTATCTAGATTCTGACTCAGCAGAAACTTCTCCGCAAGGATTTGGTACCTGGACTACATTTACGCAACCACAAGACAAGACTCCTCTAGGAGATGCATTAGCTCAACTCTTGGGAGTTACAAGCGTCCACGCTCAGACGAGCTGTGATGGTCAGCAATGGGATATTGACCATGATGATATCACCAATGACCAAGATCCTGATATCGATGGCGATGGCATTCCCAACCACGAAGATCTAGATATGGATGGAGATGGTATTACCAACGATGAAGATGAAGATATGGACTGTGATGGTATACCCAATGGGCAGGATAGAGATACTGATGGAGATGGAGTCCCCAATGATAGCGATAGTGATTGCAACGGAAATGGTATTCCCAATAGTGAAGATGGTGATATAGACGGAGATGGTATTCCCAATGGGCAGGATCCGGACATCGATGGAGATGGCATGCTCAACCAGGATGATCCAGATATGGATGGAGACCGTATTCCCAACCTAGAAGACTATTTAGATCTTGATGGCGATGGCATCCCCAACAACGAAGACCGTGATATGGATGGAGATGGTATTCCCAATATAGATGACCTAGATATTGATGCTGACGGATTAGCAAATTGCGTGGGAGATGCATATGGATGTGTTCCCCAAGACAGTGACTGTAATTGTAATGGTGTCCCCAATGGACAAGAAAATGACAGCGATAGCGATGGCATCCCAGATAGTGAGGATCAAGAGCCTTATGGCTCATCAACGATAATGTGATTTAATAGAGAAGAAAGAGGAGAACTTTGTTTCGACATCTCACGTGACTATCGGTATCAATTGATCAATACAGTCACCAAACACAAAGGTCCTGTGTACGATGAACTCGATCAGATGAATGTGCTTACTCAGGAGAGACCAATTGATGATCCTAGATATGTGAGCTTTATGTGATTGTGAGGAGATTTGGTGAAATTCATCTATCCTGATATGTATCGTGTCAGTATTTTTGAAGGAAGTGATCTCCGTACCAAAGAACAAATCGAAGAGCAAGTGAGAATATACCTTCGCGCCAAGACCCAAATATACAACCAGTACCTCAATCAACAACTCGATAAAGCTCCTAGTTATTATGCGTTGCATCAGCCAGAGTATGATTTCCTTGCCAAAGTTGACGAAGCTGCTTCCCCCAATCGTGCGTATGAATTGATACCAGAAAACTATTTGATAGACCTCCTGGGAGAAAGAAATATCAAGCGTTTAGCAGAATCATTATACCACCTCAATGTGACGTGGAAGGAGAGTAGACCACAAGCCTCCACCGTAGGTGAGTATGTCACGCAAGCAAGAAAAAACTTTGACCTCAATGACAAGATTGAGTTTATCATGGATGAGTATCTCCAGTATGATACTGAGGAGTTTATGTTTGATCACGTAGCCTATCCAAACCACATAGAAAAATGATATGCGTATGAGGTCGGTATTCTCAATTCAGATGGGAATGATCGTATCAAAGACCAGCCTACTTTCCCAGACCCTGTCAGACCTGGCAATGTTGCCAAGAATCCTATCCCGCCAACAAGTAGTACTGATATAGGTGATACAACACACGAGGGATTCACCAATCAAAATACCAAAACACAAGCAAATGATCTTGATTGTGGTGTAGATCCAGACCTTACCGTTAAGCTGACCAAACGACCAAAAGCTATTACCTGTTGGCTTGAGAAAACTTTCAAGAGTAATCAGGCAGTTGAGTTTGATCTTACGATTGAAGTTGAGACCCAGGCTATAGACTATCTCCAACAACTTGATGAGCGAAAGAAGAAAGTGAGCATTCGTCCTTTGCAGATTCCTCGTCATGTACATGCGATTACACATGATATACAAAGTATACAAATTGGATCAAACAAAGTCTACGCTGCTGATGTAGTACTTTCTGGTAGTACTACGCCACTCATTGTTCCACAGCGTATTAGTGCACAAGATGAGTTGGCGTATCACGTGCTTATTGATGCACAACAGACTAATTACCTTATCGCATGACCTGCTCCTCAGTGAGTATTGGCTTTGTGAGCTCGTAAACCTCTGGGTGTACTCAATTATACCATACGTGCAGAGTGAGAAAATTGTCCTACCTTCAATGCCAAAAATCTTTGTACACAACCTGCGCTGCTGACGCTAGATCCTTTTGAACAACCTATTAACCTTCCTTTGCAATTTGCTTCCAATACTGCAGGCACCACTCGTTTGTTGATTGAGGTCTGTCAGGCGTGAGTATGTTTTTCACATGATCAATTTTACGCAATTGCTCCTGGACCTCTAGCTAAGGTACGTCTTGTTATGCCAACACAAGAGATAGTTGCCTGAGGTACATTGCCTATCGCTTTGATCGGTGAAGATGCTTTAGGGAACCGCGTAGATTATACGGCAGAACCTCTAGTGCTGACTATTGCATGAGCGAGCCTTAGTGAGAGTAGTGAGGTAACGGAAGCAACCATTCATACTTTCTCAGATGCTCGTTATTTACTTTCAACCGCTGGGCAGCAACCATGATCAACCGTGACGCTTACAGTCACTGCTGAAAATCAACAGATTGACTGAATTACTACTTCAATTACTTTGGTAGATCCAACATTGCAAGTGAAAGATAAAGATAAAGATAATCAAGCCACTACTAGTTTGCAGTTGATAGCAAGTGCTCAACCTAATCTTTCCAATGCACTTCCCCTACAACTTGCTCTGGTGTTGCCCGAAGGCAGATCTGTACTTTCTCCTGTATCTGTTCGTTCTCGTTTGTGACTAGTCCGTATCGGTAAGATTACTAACTCGCCAACAGGACAATCACAGTTTACTTCTGAGGACACCTTTTTATTGGGAACCAATGGTGAGCAAATAGTAGTGATGCCATCCACAAGCGCTGGTAGTGACGAACTTATCATTTCTGTCCCAGGCAAAGAACCATTTATTATGCCTATCACAATTGCCTCTGCGTGACCTTCGCAAGTAGCTATTTCATTGCAAGACGATCCGAACCAGCCTAACAATGTATTGGGTACGTTGACCTTACTCGATAGTGCAGGCAATATTGTAACTCAATCAACAGAGGTAGAACTTGAAAGTTGGTGACCATTGCAACTCACAACAACACGTTTCTTGGTCAATCAATGAGTACATACTTTCAGTGCACAAAGATTGTGACCAGGCGAAATAGGAGTGAGATGAAGAGCAAAACCACGAACAGGGGACCCTGCTCTCACACCAGAGCAATACCAAACCCAGTTTGCGTCTCAAACGCCTCCACTCTCTGCTTCTGTGAAGTCGCTTCTTACGTCCAATGATGTATGGGCCAGTGAAGAATATGCATGATTTGGAGAGGTGACAGTAGAATCATTCGATCTTCTGCGGCCACAAAATGCGCCAGAAGATGATCTCAATATCATGTATCTGAGTTTATTTGGGCATTCACGATGAAATCTACCGCAGACAGCTGCTATTTTGTGAAATTCAAAGACACTCGCAATTACTACCCAGTTTGATGATACTCCCAAAGATGCGACCTTGCCCCCCAAGATTGCAACACTTGTGAGTCAAGATGCAGGATTTACCGACCCATTACATATTGTCAAAGAACTTCGTTTTGAAAAAGGATCTTTGATAGTGCATTTGTGAAACAACGGTGGTATCGGTAGTATCCTATTGTGATCGTATGATCGCTTTTATACTGCAATGGTGAACGAAACTATTCCTCCTCTCTCAGGAGCTATGGGGAAGGTAGTGTATACTCCACTCAATCAAGATACTCAACTATCACAAAACGAATTCATCAATGGAAAATTACTTATCAATGGTGAAGTGCTCCTTGATATGATAGATGGTGTCCATGCACCTAGTATCAATATACGTTTGAGTGATGAAACAACCAATACCTATCTTTGGGAAGTTAGATACAATAATCTCTTGATAGGTACCTTCACTATCATGAGAGGTGCAGTTCCTTTTGATGCCGGCGATTTTGCTATCTACCATGGTGATTATGCAACACAAACATTACCTGTCGGTGGCTCATCCACCAATCCACTTGGGCAAGCCGTGGTGCTTGTGGATCATGCAGGAGTCGCATGAAATGCTCCTTTATTCGAATCTGTCGAAGCGGCTCGTGATCCTCTTAAAGCAGTAGGTACCAAACATCAGTTCTCAAACGTCACCAACTTTGCACAAGGTATGCCTGCGTGAGAAGCAAATCGTCATTTTGCAAATCCATTTACTCTCTTTATGGGAGATCCATTCTTGGAGAGAGTAAAAGATAATCGTGAGGTGACTGCTACGGATTATGATGATGGTATTGGACAAAAGATTTTCTCAGATACCAAAGCGATTTTGGATACAGATCCAATTGATGTAGATAAGGACGGATTGATGGATCTGTTGATTGCCTACCAAGACGGCTCATTGAGATTACTCAAGAATTATGGAGGGACCGATCCATTCAAAGACCTTGGTATGCTCCTGGTGGTAGGACCAGGATTGCGCGAGGTGTTTGTCTGAGATGTGGATGGTGATGGACGACAAGATATTTTGACCAAGACGAATAATGACAAACTGGTTGCTTACCGTAATGATAAATGAAAACTTGCAGTAGATCCTTATTTGGTATGTCTAGATATCACCAACGGGGACAAAAATATAGCACAAGCCAAACAACTCTTGGTCGAGGATATGGATGATGATGGTGCAGTGGACTTGATCACCAACGCAGACGGACAAATAAAAGTATTTTATGGAGGATCTGACAGCGATTGACCAAACTATCTTTCTACCCAAACCTATACCTGTGATGATGGTTGGAGAGGAAGGCAACAAGATGATACAGAAATCGTCAAGACATTTGACCTCCAACTTACGTGACCTATACGTGACGGTAGTTTACGTTATTGGCCAGGACTCCTGTGAACTCTTGTAGATCCCGAAGAACAAGAAATTGTAGAGGAGGCTGGTGATGCTGAGATGGGAAATAGTCCGGATATGAAAAAATGGAGTAGAAAGAAAATTGAGGAATACACACAGCAGAAAATGAAGAAAGGAATTGATCCCGTGAGAAACCTAGATCCCAAAGAACTCACCAAAGAAGGGCTCAAAAATTTTGATTATGTGATGGCATTGCCAGATGTATTGAGACCAGATGCGCTCAAGCGTCAAAAAGATATTTTTGCTATACGTGCTCAGGATGATATTGGCGATCAGCCAAGATTTGATGCCTCCAAGACCTTCCTGGATCTCAACGGTGGAGATCTGCGTCCTGGGGACAAGGTCAAAATTACCGTCAAGCTAGAGCCTATAGGAGGAAGTATTGGTCCTATTGCTTATTGGGAGCAATTAGCTTGACCTCGGATTATTTATAAAGATGAATATGGTAAAATCCAAAATTTCTCCGCAGAGACATTAGGTGAAGATGCAAAGATACAGTGGAATATTGGTAATGGGTATGAGTTTATGTTGTATGACTATACGCTCAATGGTACCGTTACTTTCTCATATGAGGTGCAATATGAAGGAAAGGTGGATGTAGTTTCCATACAGGTAGAAACGGACAAGAGAAATCTCTTTAGAGGACCTACGCAACAATCTGTAATTGGTAAACTCTTTGACCAAGCTACTGCCCAGGTCAATAGAGAATGGGTGAAGCGTATCAGAGCATACCCGGCTGATGATGGGTGTTACAAGAAGTACCGACTCTTTTCACCAGGGGAACAAGAAATCAAACTTGATACTTATTTAGACAAGAAGACGGTAGAGTATGAAGAGCACTTTAATAAATGACGTGAGGATACCTTCAAGACCTTGGAGAAGAACTACGAGCTCGATCCTCTCAAACAAATGATGGGTATCTTGCCTTCAATTGAATCAAACTTATTTGGGAGAAGAACAGGTAACCTTGGCTGAGGAGGCAAAGAATATCTCAACTATTTCGTAGATGAATTTACTCAAAAGATTGAGAACTGGACTAAGGATGCAGTCAAATATAGTGTTGATAAGCTCGGGGTGTTTGAAGAATATGAGTTCGGATATCAGAAATGTAAGTGAGTAACGTTTGGCAAAAATAGTTGTGGACAGGGCTTGCCGATTCCTTTCAACATGGCATTCCTTTCTCCTGGTACCTACAATATCATGGGTTGTAAACCCAAGTTTCCTCAAATTCCCAAGATTTTCCCTAACGATGCTGGCTTACCTATTTTTGCCGTTCCTACGAATAGTATAGTACCTATATGGCCAGTATTCCCAAGTTGAGCGGGTGGACTTTTTGGAGGAAATACTTCGCAATTTAGAATGTATATTTCACCTACCATCACCAATGGTTTGTGACTTGCCTTGTGTTTCGGTCCATACGGTGTGGGTATGAAAATTAAATCCCCTGTCGGAGATGTAGTTGGTAACTGTTTGGTGATAGCAGGAAGTCCGCTGATTGGTAGCGAATGCACCGATGGAGATCCCGTCAAAGATACACAAGGAGACAAGAGAGTCGAAGCGAGCCCAATTATCGAGCCAGAGCAACACGATCTTTATCAAGCGGGAGTGTGTGATGTCAAAGCACAACAATCACAACCCTTCATCTCCAAGGCACTTGGAGGAAGAGTTGCTATGGATAGCAAACCTACCTCAATTCAATCTACCCTATTTTCTTTCGAACAAGAATATCTCAAATGAGGAAATGCAATTGATCTCAAAATCGAAGGTGGGGATGTGAAAGGATTAGCTCAATGTATCATTAGAAAATGGGGAGAGAAACAAATGAGATACTTTGCCAACAATGCACTCAACATGCATATGTTTGTGATGTTGCCACAGATGAGAGACCTAACTAAGAATTTAGATCAAATCAAAAATATAGATCTTACCCAAACATTTAGATACGATCGAAAGGCAACTGAGTACGCCTTTGCGCAAACAGATAAACCTGGTACACAAAGACCTATGGATGATCCCAAAAAATGGAACGATCAGATAATTCCACCGAGAAGTGTGCTAGAAGCAATCAACGAGGACATTAATAATCCTTTTGAGATCATTACTCAGTACTTCAATAATATTCCTTTGATCAATATTGACCACAAGAGTATGGCTGTAGAGGTGCCATTTATTTATCAGGAAGATATTGCTAAGTATAGTATCTACCTGGAGAGCTGGTTGGAGAGAAATAAAGCTACATTGGCTGCATGGGAATCCTTTGCTACGTGATGAAAGCAGTTAGACACAAATGTCTATAGCGAGATGCAACAAGCAATCAATCACGCAGAAAGAAATCTTGTGACCGTCAAGGCATATAGAGAACTACCATTGAAGCTTTCAGCTTTATTGCATACGTATGATCAGTATGTGACTGAAGTATATCAGTTTGTTGAGAAATTCGTTACGGAAATTACGTGATGGTTGCAGTTGAACGCAAACAGATTCTCTCAGCGAGTCGATGTGGTAGTTTTGTTGATTGGTATTATTGAAACGCGACAGATACTTATTGATTTCTCTGTCAATCGAAATACCAAGTGCGCTAAGTGTAGACAGGATAACTATGATTTCTATTCATGTAAGTTGAGTCTGCTTTGTGTAGACTTGCCTATTTTACCTATACCAAACTTTGATATACCAGATATTTACCTAGATCTCTCTGACTTCAAGGTAGGATTGGATATCATCTTACCCAAGATAAATTTTGTACCAAGAAAAATCCCCTTACTCCAACTACCGGATATTCCATCGCCTGCACCTATTGATATCGATTTAGATATTCCGGCAATTCCTCTCTTGCCGCAACCTCCACCTTTGCCTGAGTTACCTAAACTCAATCTGGATATTGATATCAAGCTCCCTGAGTTACCACCTGCTCCCAAGATTCCCAAAATCAGTCCCGCTATTGAAACTGTCGTAGAGTTAGCTGACTTTATTGGTAGTATCTACTGTATTTTCAAGAGTGGATTGTGATTGGTTGCAGAACAAGGAGTCAAAACAAGGATTGAGCAAATGACCCAAAGAAAGCAAGATATCTCACCATTTGATGAACTCAAGATTACTATTCCTGATAGTCCTAGACAAGGATTTGATTACAAGATCGCTTCACATGTAGATTTGAAGTTTGATTTCAGCGTACTATATGATGCATTGGATGGTGTGGTTGAAACATGGCATGATCAAGTGAATCAAGCATTTGAAGGCGAAAAATGAATAATGCGCAAAGCCAATGAATGGCAACAAAATATTGATGAGTGAATTGATTATGGACAGGATATTATTCCTGGTGAGATTAATATTGATCTAGGTGCATTCAATCCAACCGATGTGGATAATGAAGAACTTTTAGCATACACCAAGGAGAGAGAAAAGTGGCTCAGTGGCTGAGATTATGAGGCAACACGTGAACGTTTGCTAGCAGGATTGCAGCACGTGAGAACACATCCTAACTTCTCACATTTGCGTGGTAAGATTGACCATGCATCTCGTGTGATGACCATGGACTATGGTGTACAAGCAAATTATGATGGTGTGGATCAAGCTAAGCAAGAAGCATTGCAGTATATCTCAACTGTTAAGAATCAATACCAAGCTATCGCGGATCAGATTTCTACAGACTATGATGGATTCTTGGATACACTTTCTCCCTATACACTTGTGAGTGATGCCGTTGATCACAAGAGCTATCAGGCATCTCTCTTCACCGCATATCAACCAACAATAGACTTGCTGACGAATCAACCAGATCCTCGTTCTTCATATATAGCTATGCATAAACCGCTCGTAGATGGCTATGCAAAAACACTCCAAAACAGAACTGCCTATGAGCTTAATATGAATCAATTGGATCATACAACGCTCCAACAATACTTCGCTCATTTGCAAGACCGTATAGCATTTGCTGAGCAAGATCCACTTCTAGCACAAGCGAATGGACCAGCTCCTACACAAACACCACGTTTGGATCAAGTTGATTTCACTCAGTATATCAAAGGGTTCTTCGTGCCTGGTAAGGATGGTAACTACCACAATGTAGTAGCATGGGACAAAGGTGATACTATTTATCGTCAAAATAGATTTGAAGTAGCAGATCTCAATGGTGATGCAAAACAAGATATTCTTTTGGTAGAAAATAATCAATTGTCTGTTAAGTATGGTAAGCAAAATGATCTTTACCAAGGTCCCAAAGAAAAGTATACGCAAGCCTACACCATAGGTCCATGGACTAGCGCACAGCAACTAGAGGAGGCAGTACGTGAAACGCAAGGTTGGTTTGATGTCCAAGATAGTACCTTCAAAATACGAGATGATATGCCACTTACCTCAAGATTTTTGAGAAAGGGTCACAACTTTACGAGTATGTCCTTTAGATGGGAAAATGATCCTACCGTTGCATGATATGTTATTTCTCTCGGTGATCAAGTAACTACCTTAGCCAACAAAGACCGACAGGATACTACACAAGAAACCAAGTATATTGTTGTTATACCACAGGGCTTTCAAGTAGAGAATGTACAACTAGACCTCCCTGATCAACTCAAAAAGGCTTCTATCGAGACCTACCAAAAACAAGGTAAAATTATAGATGTGATCTCATATGATGGCACTGCCAATGAAGTTAAAGTTCTTCTGCAGAATCTTCCCAAGACACGATACTATACCAAGGTTGCACAATTGGCATTAATCAAAGAAGATACATGAATCAAGATTGGACCCATCAAGTTCGGTGAGGGAAGTAGATTTGTACTCAAAAAAGTCTGACCATGGACACAACAACGTATTGCTGGTGCTCAATTCCTGGCTGATGATCAACCACCTGTGTGGAGTATTTCTATGATTAGAGACTTAGATGGATCAATAGCTGGTGAGTGACCACAACTCAACGGATATATCAACACAGCATATACGTTACGTGGTCACGCCAAAGATGACGGAGAAATAGTAGAGAGTTGGGTAATGTATAGTGGAAATATCATAGCTCATGCTAAATGACCAGATATCACTCTGCCGCAAATGACCTACACTGCCAAGACCAAAGAAGAATTCCTCCGAGTAGCAATTGACCAAGCAGGTAATCAGTGAAGTGAAAGAGTGCAGTTACATATTGATATTCCTTCGCTCCGTATTGATCATATTGATTATCAATCATGGTGAGCATATCTGCATGCATTACTTGGGCATGACATTGATTTTGGATTGATACGTTTCGAGAAGAATAGACAAGGATACTGGCAAGCACTGGATCCAGCTGAATATCCAGTCAAAGCATGAGATCCTTTGGTAGTTGGTGGGAAATATAATTTCGCAGACGATATAGCCTTATACACTGCTGATGGCAAAGTATGTGGTAGTTGCAACAAAAAAACTGCTGAACTTACCTTTGCTCCTGAATTCAAGGACCGCATGGAATCAAGTGTTGGATTTGGTTGGGATGGCAAACCCGTGATCTCTGTCAAAGACAAGGAGGCTGGACAAAATATTTTCTCACTCAAACTAGAGAGTAAAGCATTGGCAACGGATGGATGAGTGCATGTAGTGCAATGATGATATGAAACAGTTCCATTGGATGAACCTGCTATGCGTGATTATATTGATGGTGTTTGTATCAGACCTGTAGGACAAGCATGTCACTTCTTTGTTGGTCCAACCTGAACATTGTATCTCCCTCCGGAGTATCGTGAAATGTATCAAGGTACATACTCCTATGATACAGAGAAATGATTTGGTATATACACGATTTCAACACAGGATAATTTGAAGATATTTGAAATACATTTTATTCCCAAACCCTTCCAATAAGATGCGTAGCGGAAGAATGCTTATGAGACGGATAAGTTGCCTGTTGATTGGATACTGATTATTGTTCAGTGCTGCTTTTGCTACGGAATCAGATGAGTATGACTGCACAAGCTTTGCTTCCTATACAACGCCGCAAGCGTATGCAGATGCAGTATACCAAGTACTTACAGATGAAGGTAATCCACCAACCGTCTTTACCAAACAGGATTTACAAACTGCCGTCAGTTTCTTACAACATTTTTGTTGTGAAGAATTCAATAAATGAGCTTGAGAAAAAGACTCAGTTTGTGCTGACTTACCCGCTGGTGGCAAATACTATCCGCAGAGTCCATACATCTTTGATCATTTGCTCTCTGTCGGTATGAGAAAACTCGATGCCAAAGAGGATGACTGCAAAAACTTAGCTATCGATTGTACGCTCCAAAATGGTAACACCAAGGCACTTGAACGAAGAAGAAAAATAAATGAAATTATGGAAAGTACGGAAGGGTATCCTCCGTCAGTCATTCAGGAATACTTCTTCAAGTATCGAGGAACTACAGAAAATATTTCTGATCCAAATATGGTAACGAACATGTACTATACTATGTGTGACGAAGCAACTCGTATCAGAGAGGCTATTGGTCTCAATGCAAACGATGTAGACGCCAAACTCACAGGCAAGAGATGACTGAATAGACTTTGCTATGATATCGTTGAGAATCGTTATGAAAAGGAAGTGCATTATGTACGTACGGTGATGGTCCAAAAAGGTATTCAATATCATCAACAAAACCTTTCTTCCTACCTCAAAACCTATTTCATAGACAACAGATTGTCAGATCTCCTTGATAAGTTTATTGCAATAGACGGGTGTTTCTCGATGGTACTCAAATATATTAGTAGAACAAGTTGTTGTAATTATTAATTCTCCTTATCTCACATGGTAGCACACTTCAAGCGTTTATTCCTTCTCATATGCTTCAGCACTATTGCAGTTGCGCCTTTTGTGTTTGCGCAACAAGACTGTCCTGCCTGTGATAAGGCCCCCAAAGAGATCGAAACATATTTTGCAGTGATGAAGGCCATACTCAATAATTTAGATATTACGTCACTCAAAAATCCAGATGACACCTTGATCAAAGATATAAGCGCCTGATCTCGTGCTATGATTGATGCAGTCAGTATTACCACACTTATGGCTGTCGCCCTCCCCATATCAACTGTAGGTGACGTCTTTTGAGAAATCAAAGTACAGTTTATGTCTGAAGCAATGAGGAGAGATTGGCAACGTTATGTGGACCTAGATTATGCAATTGCTAAACGCTTGATAGGATTACAAAAGACATCACGTTATGATACCGTAATACCAAGAGAGAAACTTGTGAATATTGATAGCGAACTAAAAAAATTAGGATACCTGAGGCTAGCAAAACTCTCCCCAACTGAATACCGGCTAGAGCATAACCGTGCTACCTATTTTGATATCATAGGTATGCTTTGGAAGATAAATGATTTTTATAAAACCTTGCATCAATCTACTTGGTATCATGCGGCACTCAAAGATGTAGGTGAAGGACAATTACTTGCAGAGATCACACCGGTCGAAGAGAAAAAATTCAAAACCAATCAATGAGGTGAAAGGCCTGGTGAACAGAAAGCAAATAACATTCTCCTCAATCAGTGGGCGCTGAACGTATCAAATCTTGTTGAAAAAAAACTCACTTTCTGTGATTACCAAGAAGATAGTTATGGTAATCGTATTTGTACACCCGTTTTGGTGCTTGATTTTGGGCAAGGAGATGAACCTACATCACAGGTACCACTCTATACCAAGATTTGGTCAATAGAAGATGCATATGATTGTGCGGTTGGTGTCCAAAATGTGTGTGAAGGGCGGCAAGAAGTCAGAAAAGAAAGTTTTGCTTTGGTCAAAGATAGGGCAGTGAATGATGTAGAAAAGTCATATCAAATATTTTTGGATGCACGAGCGCGTCTCAAATGAGTGCTTTTTTCACCAGATGAAGACGACAAAAAAGCAGCAAATCAAAGGAAAGAACAATTAACTACTAGTTATCGATGATCTACACCACACCGCAGTGAGCAAGATCAAAAAATGTTTAGCGCACAAGCAGACATAGAACCAGCTCCGCAGTCAGTGAAAGCATTGCGGAAAGGAGTGAGTAATGCTTGGGATAGGCGTGATGAAGTATTTTCTCAAGCAGGTATTACAAAACTTTGGTGAGATGCAAGTTCGCGAACAACACGTGAGATACAAAAACGCTTGGATCCTGCAATTCGATTCAAGATAGACCCTCTCTCTCAAGACGCCTCCAATCCGAATAGATTCTTATCAGAATCCGATAAGGCTGATAGACTCAAATCTCTTGAGGAACAACTTCTAGCAAAACAATGATATGTGTGGTCTGACACGTTGGACCAAAGAGATCGTACACAGACAGCAATCAACAAACGCCATAGAGAAGAGTTTCAAGCAATGTTTGCACAAGCATTAAATACTCAGTATGCGCTCGAACAAAAGAGTGTTTTCACTGATGTACATCGTGTCACTATGCAGTTCCCTGGCCTATCTGCTGCTGTATATCAAAACATCGCTATGCTTGGCAAAAAGAATGATGAAGGAACACTCTATAATGCGATGGGCAAACTATGTGAGTTACAGTGTACTAACATACAAGGAAAGTGCTGGTATTATACCGATTAATTTTATTATATAGTTGATGATGATGAGAGCGTGGTGAATCGTAGGAGGTTTGATAGTTAGTAACATAGTAGTGTTACCACTTTTTGCGCAGTCGCCCAAAATAGCTGATCTCGATACGAGTGATCTTTCGAATGTCATATATTATTATATGGGTGATATCACTACCCAAGGTACCTCAAAAATTGACCTTTTGTACAACAATCAAGAAACAACCAATGAAAGACGTGGTTTGATCAAGCATTTCTGTGATACCTTTCTCAATACGAGAGATGATGGTCTAGAGTGAATGATCTATTTCGATTATGGTGCAATGAGATATGATCCAAGACAATCGCTTTTTATGTATACCCTATGCACTCCTTTGGATAGTACTATGCAGACAGATTATGCTGAAACTTTTTCTTTCCGCTATACTAATGACAATGAAGAGTTTTCTCTGTCGGCGTTGCTTAAAGAGAAAACAAAAGCAGTTGACCTTCGAAGACTGAGTGATGACGATGATTGTGATCCCAAGAAGTCTATGCAGGCATGTAACTTTGCAACCATGCTCACACCAATTATGAAAACCATTATCAACGATCTGACGAATATCAAGCTAGCTACCCTGTATGGACGAAAGTATGAAAATACGACTGAGAAAAGACAAGAGGCAATCAAGGACTTCTCAATCACCTACTTCGGGAAACCAAAGGAAGCATGCCGTGATGGTGAGAAATGGTACTTATACCCTGATGTTTTGGAAGGTGATCAAAAGCATTGTTCACATCCCAAGACCTATCAGATGATGGATGAAACACTCAAGTCTGCATTTGGATTGGTCAAGAAGACAGAACTAATAGATGGTGAAAAAATCCTCAATACTTCCTGCACAAACACCAAAACAAACTTATTTGCATGTGGTTTCGTGAGTCGTGGCATGTCTTTCGTGGATGGTGATTGGAATATTTTCCAAAATATTTTGCTTAATGAACATCTTTTTTATCAACTGTTCTCTCTCTATTATCGCCAGCAAATCACGTCTAATGCAAAGTATAGTCCCTTGAGCTTCAAGACCTATTCTGATAGTGCAGAACTAGCTTTTGCAGAGTCTGATCAGTTGCAAAGAGATAGTTTCCTGATGGCCGATGCACTTCAAAAAACAAATCACTTACTCCTTCAAACAGCAGTTAACTTTCCTGTACATATAGCTCTCAGTGCCTACAAAGAAGACGTCGCTGCCTATAGAGCCTCACTCACAAGATTATTCACACCGTTACACCAACTTTATTATACTTTGAGAAACGCACAATCATGTCAACAATAACCTGGAAAGGAGGTATAATTGCTTTTCTACTCATACTTGTATGAGGCAGTATTTCTTATGCTGCCGAAAATCCTACAGCAGCTGTGGCAGACGTAGTCGAAGCAATGCAATCCTATTTCCTAGGAGTAAAGCAGGATGGAAATCTCGAAACTTTCCCAGATCGTATGTTACAAGGAGATATTTTTGATCATGCATTTGCAATGAGCGAGAAAAACCAATTGCAGTCTACGCTCGAGGCATTAGAAACCGTGTATACCTATCTAGGAGACCGTTGTGATAGCAATCTTTCTATGGCGCAACTCTCTACCGTTTTTGCTGAAACTGCACCAGGTAAAATATATGAGACTTGGATGTACACGAGACAGAAAGGAGCTCCAGTAGATGAACGTTCATTCGATGATGCGTGTAGGGCTGTGTATAGTTGCTACTTTGCTCCTACCAATGATGCGCTCAAAAATGCAGACCAACAAATTAACTACAATACCGATGTAATCAATGGATGTCTCGCTATTGTCACCAACCTCTATACCAGCTTCGAAAAAAGAGCATATGCTGAGCAAACACTCAATAGTACCAATTATGGTGATGAATTGCTCTCAAATGCGAACAACGAAGATGGGCCATTTGATCTTTTAGCGGATGTTGAATCAGTTGGAGATTTACTCTTTGCACACAATGATCCTGCATCAGAGATTCATTTTTATGATATGCAACCACTTGAGAATTTCGTTGATAACGAGCCTTTGGAGGTTACTCCTCGTGAGGCAGAGATAAAGCAGTGGGATAATACTGATAGTACACGCCGCCTCCCACCAGCTCATGCTACTAGTCCTATTCTGCCATTGCCAGATGAAGTTGAGGAGGATCCTACCAAACAACCAGGATCCCAGTCACCTGCAGGAATCGGCACCTTTGATCCAAGCAAGAATCCTTTGGCTACACAATCTCCACGTACCTGAGCCCCAGCTACCAATACACTCCAAAACAATATCTGTTATATCACCATAGATGATGCACCCAAGCCTGCTGATCTCCTGGAGCTCGGTCTCCAGGAACAAGAGCAGACCGTGAGATACAACAAAGAACTAGATTTGGAAGACCGCATAGCAGTTACGTTGTTGGCAAAGATGGCTCCCGAGTTGGAAGAGAAATATGGATTAGATACCTTGTATCATCCACTTCCTCCTGAAGATCAAGGCACTGTTGATAATGCACTTGCCGATGTTTCATTCGATGATAATGAGACGAGTGCTATTTCAGATGCTTTTGAGTCATGCGTCAAACAACATGCTGAAGACCAAGATGCAAATGCATTCAAAAAGATTATCTGGAAGTCTATTACTCAGCCGACCGCACTGAGTGCCTGTGCGAAACAAGTGATGTGTCATCATATAGGTGATGATAGTGGTAGAGGTTTATTTAGCATTGAGTTTTGCAAGGTCCCAACTAGAGGTTATGCCGTCAATGCGCAGCAGCCCATCGATGCTATCGAAGAAGTAATCGATGAAATGAGTAATGTATGTACCAGTCTCAAAGAAAGTGGCCAACTTATTGAACACAACAAAACCAAAGATACACGAGATCATCAATTGATGCGTGTAGATTTTTCTGAGAAGGTTTCTTTTGGACTAAGTATCGGTTTCAAACCTACTACGGACGAAGTTGATCCAGCGACGGTGAAAAGAGAACAAGTAGAACGTAATGCTTTCTTCGAAAGGACATTGCTTGATATTGGAAATCCGTTGACGAGCATCGAAGAGAGAAATAAATATGTCGCATTGTATGATGCGCTCTGACAACAAGCTAAATATCAACCAGATAACGAACAAGTAGAACAAGATAAGATTGAACTTTATCGCAAGCAACTGCAAGCAGATACATCGCATCAGAAAGATAGCGAAGTACAATTGATGCACCGAGCAACGCTCCTTGATGAAATGCAAGGTTTTGTAGAAGAAAATACCAATTTCCGAAGAGTAGCCAATGACTATACCCATAGTCTCAACCAAAAATGGCAGGCGACCTTTGAGAGATTCAAAAATGATCCAGGCACTTAGTTGGCCAGAAGCTCTAGATTATGAGCTCATGATCACTACACTCACCGTAGTTTAGTAGTGTTTCTCCATCATGCTTTTGGTAGGTGATATTCATATTTGCAAAAAACAACAACAGCAATTGTTGGAGCAGTTGCGTGATTTTTTTACGCAACATCCAAGCGAGACACAGATTGTTTTCTTGGGAGATTACGTCTATCATTTCACCTATGAGAGGGGAGCATTGTTGGCGTTATTTGCTTTATTTGTAGAGCTTATCCAACAAGGCAAAGAATTGTGGATAGTAGCAGGGAATCACGACCGACTCCAATGACATTTTGTCTTTGATGAGGCAAGACAGCTCTCGGCATTGATGGGGAATGATGCACAGCGCTTGCATATTATTACGGAACCACAATTTGCAACGATCGAGGGAGAGGAAATACTTTTTGTCCCGTCTTGTACGTTTTCTACTCCGGTGACTGCCGAGCAAAAGTATGCCTTTCTCGAGGCAGAGGACCATCCCAATGCCAAACAATCTGCGAGACTCAACCAATGCGTTTTGGAGATGGTCTCAACGTGGAGATCCAAGAATACATCACAACAATTATTAGTGATTCATCATCGATATGTCGTCAATACGGTCTTCCCAGGCCAACAAGCACGTTTTAGTTTCACCAGTCCTGGACTCGATTCGTCACGGCTCGATGCAACGGATATTCGTTTATTGTCTGGACATCTCCATAGCGCTTTTGTGCACAAAAACTACTTGTGTACGTGAAGCATGCGATATACTTCACCCTTGGAGTCCAACGAACTCAAATGGATATTTACGAGGGCAAGGGATGGACAGATGACCGCAACTCCGTTTGTTCTCAATCCATATCTCGTCGTGGATCATCAAGAAGGTGTGATAATTGATGAGCCCTATCTCCAAAACTGGTGGCAGAAGCTTCTTCAAAAAAGCATCTGATTGCTTCAAAACAACCCCTTGTGGGATATAGTAATCAGTGAACACGAGCCAGCACTGCCCCTCACCCAAACGACGTTGACGATACGTAGACCGGTGGTAGATTATGCGGCATTGGAGTCGCTCGTCTCACCTGATGCCCAGCGTTTGTTGGCTGATGTGAAAATCAAAGCAACACAAGCCCTTCCAAGTGTCTTGCTCGAGGAGATTAATGATGCATCACTTGAACTCACCGAGCGTATTTCTGATCGAAAAATTTTGTTGCGCCGTTATATCGATGCTAAATATGCGGATCGTGCACCAGCATACTGGAAATTACTGCAAGAATTATCATTGGTATAAAAGTATAATAGTCACTATAAAAATCATATTTTCTCTCCTTTCACAAGTCTACACCAGATGAGGCAGTCTCATTTTTGCATTTTGAGCTATGACAGTATATAGTTAGGATACACTAAACTGCCTTTCTTCCCTAGGAGTGGCGCGGTGTATTTTGTCTTGTAGTTTGTCATGATGCAACGTTTCTCTACTTTGTGAGTTGTGCTGAGTCTAGTAGGTGCTAGTTACTGTTTTTTGGGTATTCCCCAGACTTTTGCGCAAGGGAGCAGTACTACTAATACGAATGCAGCAGTAAGCACCTTGGCAGACAAGCCAGCAGAGGTTACCCTCCAACAAGAAATGATCGTGATGATGGAATATATTGTGAAGATGCTCTACTTGTTCCTCTGGCCACTGTTGGCTATAGCAGGAGCGAGTTTGGATAATAGTCTTGTCTATGGAGAGATTTTCTATCTCGATAGATCACTGTGGCAATTTCGACAAATGATGAGAACGTTTGCTAACTTTACGCTGGGTTTTCTGCTGATTGTCAGTATCTTATTTTCGTTTTTATCGGTGGGGAGCAAAAAACTACAACTCACCTCGGTGCTCAAAAATCTCTTTGTGGCGGGTATTTTGATCAATATGAGCCGGTGGCTCGTGGCAGTCATGATTGATCTCTCGACCGTCTTGACGGTGAATTTGGGTGGTTTGCCTATTATGGTGTTCAATCAAACCGGTGACCAGAATTCACAGATCAGGTACTTGACGATGCATGCGCAGTTTGATATGGATAGCACCAACAACACCCAGGTCGATAAAGCAGATCACACGATAGCATATAGTTGTGCAGGCAACACAGAAACAAAGAAATATTATTTGCCATGTTGGATCGAAAATGGAGTATTCATACAGGCTGGATCATCAAACGAAGCACAATCCTGGTATGGGTACAAGGCATGATTTGTCAAATCACGATCTGCAATAGGAAGTGGTGCGATAATTAATGAAGAAACCATTGATGATGCTTGGTGCACGTATCAGTATGATCTGCTTTATAATTGTTCTGTTTGACCTGGTTTAATATGTGGAGATCGTAAGTTAACTTCTAAGATGTTATCATGACTTAAACAATTGTGAGCAAAGCAAATGAGTGAAGAGTATAAAAAATGCAGTACACTCGAAGACTTTCTCACCAAGGCCAAAGGTATGACGGGGCCGTTGTACAATCTGTATGCTACTATTTTGAATATGGGACAGATTGCATTGAGTAGCAACCACCAATCACTCGTAGAGACGTGAATCAATATGGTGATGAAAGTGATCGTAGGAATTGCGTTGATTTTGCCTTTGTTTGCCTTGGCAGTCGTGTTGATCATGAGAGTCGTGGTGCTGTGGGTGGTGATAGCCTTTTCGCCGTTTTTGATTGTCTTGTATGTCTTTGACTTTCAAGTGCCAGGAGTTGGGAAAAAAGCTAGCTTAGGCAATATCTTGTGATTGATCTTTTTGCCGGTTTTTGCAACGTTTGCCATCAGTATCTCAGCTCTCTTTTTGACACTCATTGGCAGAATTGACTTGATTCAAAATACCCAATCAGTCGATGCGCTCCAGGTACTGGGTGCGGAGAAATCAACCTGTGACGGCCAATGAGATAATGGCACTGCAAACTGTCGATGCTACAAGTTCTTTGGTATGAGTATATGTGTCGATCAGAGTACGAGAACGACGTGAGCAAATATTCTCAATTTGATGAGTTGGTTGGTGACGAACTTCTTCGGTATCGCTCTGATGTGGTCGGTCATTTTCTTCGCACTCAAAAGTAATGATATTACGGGAGGTGTCTCAGAAAGCATAGGAAAACGAGGCAAGAGTATTTTGTCCAATACGTCGATGATTCCTATCCCTGGGAAATGAGGATTGTCATTGATGAGTCCTGCTGCTTTGTCTCAAGCTGGTCAGAATATAGGTAGACTACCTGAGAGAGCAGCAGAGAAGAGTTATCAAAGTTCTCAACTTGGTAAATTTGTGAATAACCTAGAAAGATGATCTGGTAGTACTTCTTCACTAGCTCCTGCAGAGACAGACAAAAAACTTGAGGAGAAAGTGAAACAAAATGATGTCAAAATAGAAGATCTCAAAAAGTCCGTAGGAGACGATAAGCATTTCGCCGAGTATCAACAACTTGCACCTGCATTGGTGAGTGCTGCTAGAGCATCTGGGAAAACTGTTGGCTATACGGGAAACAATTTCTTGGAGGCAATCAAAGATCCTGGAGTCATGCAATATGTACAAGAAAACGACCTACTCGGTCATGCTAATTGGGTCAAGTCTACTAGCCCTACCGTCGCACAGCCTAAGATCACTGAATATCATAATGCGGTAGAAGCAGGATTGAAGAGCGCTCCTGGTGCGATTGAAATGTCGATGAGTGCAGATGCAACCAAACCCAAGACATGGTATTGGGTACCAAGTGCGACTGCCCCAGACTCTGGTTATATTACCAAAGTAAACAAAGATGGTGCAAATATAAGCAGTATCGAGACGCCAATTAAGTACACCAGAAAAGCTTCTCCCAACTCAATCACCGATTGGAACATTATAGGAGAGATGGTGAAAGAGATGGATGTCGATTTGCTGAGCACGAATGCTCAGGCACAGGCGCTGTTGGGAACCGCAGGCACAGATATCAATGATGCGGTTGTTGCATGAGGCTTCAAGATTATCAACATAGCATGAACTAATCATAGATTATCCGTTGTCCTTACTCCAGGCACGAGAGTTATTTCGTGAGTTTCGTTAGTAGCTGCTCCTTAGTTTTATTTACTGACAGGTGTATATGTTGGGAAATCGTTACTCCAAAAAATATATGACTTTGGGACTTGCGCTAATATGCATTGGTATCTTTTTCCCGATGCCGAGCTTTGCACAAGATAACGGATTTTCACAAGAAGTATTCGATCTGTTGGATATGATCATTAGTTTCATTTCATGGGCTTGGGTGATTCCTGCTACGATCGCTGGGAAACTCATGACCAATGATTTTATTTATGGGCAAGCGTTCTATTTGGACAGATACTTGTGGAGGATGCGGACGTTCATGAGAACGATGGCGTTGTTTATGTTGTGATTTTTGTTGCTGGTTGATATCCTCAAGGCGTATTTCAAACAAGAATGACAGAGCGCTATCATAGGAGCAATTCGCAAAGTAGCCATTGCAGGTATTATGATTCCGATGACCTGGTGGCTGATGGCGGTGATTATTGATATATCAGTGGTTGCTACAGCAACCGTCTCCTCATTGCCTTTGCAAGTGATGCAACAACAGCGAAATTCATTGAGTTATAGTATTACCATCCCCAAAAAAATTGAAATTGATTCATCATGAAAAATTAATCAGCAACTCCTCGCCAGCAAAGATAACTACCAGCCACTCTCATTAGAAGCAATCATGCCTCAAGCAGATTCGATTGCATGACCGTTTATTTTCATGGGAGCAGCATTGCTCAAACTCCAAGAAAGTAACTATGTGCCTTATGAACTCAAGGATCGAAAGAAACTCTCACTAGCAAGTATTATCAAGGTCGTGATTTTATTTTCATTTGCGCTCCCCTTGTTTGTCCTGATGATCGTAAATATGATGAGAGTGTTTTATATACGGCTTTGGATTGTCTTTAGCCCATTTCTGGTGCTTGATTATGTCTATAAATGACCTTTGAAAGAAAAGATAGAATACTTCAAATTGAGCAATATGTTTGGACTGATCTTTCAGCCTGTCGTTATCGTAGGATTACTGAGCTTAGGGATGATTTTGGTGATCGGTGTATCTGATATATTGTTGTGAGGTCAAGAGTACCAAAAGTGATCACTTGAACAACTTCAGGTAGTGTGTGGAAATGATAGTACCTGTATCATTGGTCCCAAGGTATTGGCTGAAATTACCGTCAAGGGAGAACTGTTCCAACATCTCGGCAGTACGGTCTGAGGTATAGTAGGTGAAATTATTTTGATCGTCTTCGTGGTATTCCTGCTTCGAGCATTGGTCAAGGCAGGGTTCGAAACATCCAAGCTTACCAAAGGAGTGGCTGATGGAGTTTACAAATTTGCAGGCGGTATGATGGCAAATGCGCAGGTGCTTCCTGGTATCTCTTGGAGTATTTTGGATAAGGCGGGCAGTTGATTAGCTGGTGCTGCCAAATGAGCTATGGAGAGGAAATCAGCTACCCAATCGACCAACCTCACCAAACCATTGGAATCGTTGTTTGGTATCTCACATATTTGAATGAGTGACATCAACAAACAACAACTCAAAGAAGTTCTTGATAACAGAACACTTACTAATGAACATAAGACAGCTGCCTTTTGGAATAAACTACGTACTATTTTGGGAGAAAAAGAAATGAAGTGAAATGATAGAGAACTGAGAGCGTCTCTCGAAGAATGGCTCAAAAAATGAGGTTTTGATGAACTCCAGAGAGTGAAGAACGATCTCTTTACGACTGCACAATGGGCTGAGTATAGAGCAGATGTCACGAAGATATGGTCAAATCCAACTGCACATAAGTTCTTTGACCGTATGCTCAAGGCAGGAGTAGATGCGAATTTCGATGATCTCGTCCGTGCAACTTCTGGACTTGATGTTATAGATAATGAGACCTACGGAGCAAGAAGATAGGTCTCCGCTAAGGAATAGGTGTATAGAGATCTATGAAATTTTTGGCAACGATGTCCTGTACCTCTGAGAGAGGTAGGTTGAGTAGGTCGCTTGTATAGGTATACAAAAGAGGAATATTGCTTGAGGTGTTGATTTCACCTCTTTTGCCTTGTGGAGCAAGATAAGGAGCATCGGTTTCTAGAAGTCGATGTATGTTGGTTTGCTGACACGCAATGAGGCTATCTCTGAGGGATTGTGCTTTGGGATAGCTCGTATTACCACATCGACCAATCCATAAGTGAGGGAAATGTGTAGACAATTGCAGGAGCTCTTCAGAAGTGTACGACCAGCAGTGCAGATATCGCTTAAGGTTGAGCGATTGACGCATCTGAGCTAGGGTGCCAGCGAAATCATCCCTGGAGTGTACTACCAAGGGGAGTTGCTCTTGCTCTGCGAGTGCAATCTGAGCATTGAAAAGCGCTGCTTGTAGTCATTGGTTTGTTTCATATCCCGGATAATGTGCGTCTAGCCCACATTCACCGAGAGCTACTATATGTGCTTTATTTTCATCGAGTTGTTGCTTGAGCGTGTCAATTGCTTGGTCGAGTTCCTCTTGCGTTGTGATATTTCCATACGCAACCTCTGCAGGGTGAATGCCTAGGGTTGCTTTACAAAAGAGTTTGTCGCCATATAGTTGATTGATAGATTGGACGAGGCTGATTGCTGAGGCATTACTTGCATAGTCAGTACCGACGATGATCAGTCATTTTCCCCCAATTGCCAAAAAAGCCTCTATATGAGATTGCCATTGGTCAATGAGCTGTGCATCATTGAGATGCATATGTGCGTCGTAGTACATACTTCCCTATATACATAAGCTTTTGAGCGATGCAAGGGCGTCTGAGAGGGGCAGTTTTTGTGTTTGTATTCGTGGTATATTTGGTTACACTTGGGTCTATATAATTTTTTATATTGCGTTGTTTCTATGTTGTGAATTATCTTGGGTATTGCGTTATTTATGTTTCTCGTGCTTATTCATGAGCTTGGGCATTTTTCAATCGCGAGAGCATTTCGTGTCAAAGTGATGGAGTTTGGTATTGGTATTCCCCCAAAAGTAGGTTCTTTGGGCAAAGATAAGCACGGTACAGAATATACCATCAACGCTATCCCTTTGGGTGGGTTTGTGAGACTCAAAGGAGAAAATCCAGGGGATGCAGAGGAGTTCAAAGCTCCAGATAGTTTCATTTCTGCATCTTTGGGTGCTAAGATTTTGATTTTGTTGGGTGGTGTGGCGGTCAATACGCTCTTTGCATGGATTGCATTCTCGATTAGCTTTTCTCAAGGTATTGTACCTATCAATATTTTGCCAGATAACATGTTGTCTCATCAAAGCACGAGTTATCTGATGCCTTCCAAGAGTTTCCTCGAAGAGCAAGGATTGCTTTCTGGAGCTACAGAAACACAGGCAGTCACTATTGAGTCTGTCTTGCCTGATAGTCTCGCTGCACGTAGTGGTATTCAAGTAGGAGATAAACTCATTTCACTCAATGGGAATACTGTAGATGTTTCTACTTTCGGTAAAGAACTTCAAAAGTATATTGGACAAACACTCGAAATAGCCTATGAGAGAAATGGACAACAGCAAACATTACAAGTAGCTTGTCCTACGGATGGTTGTTTCTTGGGTATTGTCTTGGCAGGTGATGGCAAAATGTTGAAGTGACCTATCAAGTTCAGTGGATGGAAAGCATGGGAAATGTGATGGCATGAAATCAAAGCACAATCCAAATTGACCTTTACGTTGTTGTGAACCCTGTGACGTAATCTGATCTCGTTCGATTCTCAGAGAATGGGAGACTCTGTTTCCAAACTCTCTGGTCCCGTAGGGATTATCAAATTCGGTGAAATGATCTTGCTCGAAGGAGGGGTTTGGCTCTACCTTGCATTTGGTGGTATGATCTCCTTGGCGTTGGCGCTCTTCAATGTCTTGCCTATACCCGCATTGGATGGTGGTAGGATATTAGGTGTTCTCGTACAGTATGTTGGGAGGTTTGCTCCAGAAAAATATTTTGTTATAGAAAACTATATCAATATGTTCTTCTTTGTGATACTGATGTGACTTGGCATATATATTATCTTGCTTGATCTTATTAGATTCTGGGGAGTATCAATCCCTTGGATTGGGTAGGGCATGAGCATTTTAGTTCGTGATCGCTATGTGATCGAAATGGTTCATTGTCTCGTTTGTTCTCTTGATAAGCATAGGTAGTAGTACCTTTGCTAGTTCGTCTCAACTTTCGCAGGCGCAACAATATTTTCTCCAACCCTATGAACAACGTATAGATCATTTAGTCGTTACTTTGCCTCGCACCTCATTGACGACGCTCCTTGCTAAATTACAAGAAGCACAATTGAGTTTTGCACGTAGTTCATCTGAAGCTCAATTGCTGGATGCACTTGCCAAGTATCTCCTGTCTAAACTTCCTGGTGCTGAAGTGCTTTCTGAAACCCCGCCGCTACCTCCTCCACCTGTCATACCAATTTTTTCAGATGCAGAGTTATCTGGCATACAGACGTTTGTGGCTACGCGACAACCTCTAGTGACAAGTTCAATGGAGTTTGCTCAAGCTTGCAAAGATCACTATGCACGTATCGATGCACTTGCACGTGAACAAAATTTCCCTACTGCGCTTATCATAGCTACCTGGTGGAGAGAATACTCCTGTAATATGTCCAACCCGGCCAATGGACGAGGTATTTTCCAGATCACTTCACACTACTATGAGCCATGACCACTCAGTGAGGCCTGACTACTTGATCAAGTCCAACACTTCATTGATTTTGCTCGTGCGAAGCGAAAATATCATGATAATGTGCAACCCTTCGATGATACGGGTGCAATCCAATTATCATATTTACACTACGATCTTTTGAGTATCCAAAAGCACTCCATCATGTACAATGGTGTCAAAGCGGATGCTACACCTGAGAATTCCGTCTATGCTAACCAAAATTTCGGAATACCTGTAGAAGGGAGAGATGGTATTGTAGCTATGGTCATCAAAGTATTGTCGTGGTGGCTGGCAGAGCAAGAGAAACAAGAGTAGTTAGTGCTACTTTTTCGTCTGAAAAATCTCTATAATTTTTTCTCCTATGGGATTGGGAGGCAATAGATTTCCTTGTGCATCAAAGTTCAGTGCATATTCTAGCTCTACTTTTCCTGCTCCAAACTTGTTGATACTCACGCCCGCTACCTCCATGAGCATTTTTTTATAAAAGCCATGACGTCTTGCATCTTTTTCTGTGTCAGAAGTCTGCGCAGTGTAGAGTCGAAACTTCCTAAGATAAGATCAACGGTCTTCGAAATAAGACTTTGCATGCTCTACCAATCATGCAAAGAGCTCTTTGGCAGCACCATTGCCTTGATAGCTCGGATCTACACCAATATGGAGCAGTTCAAACTCTCCTCTGCGATCATGAAACAGTCTAGGTCATCAGGAGACGAATCATACTACTTTCCCTTCGTGTTGTTGCACAAACCATACTTCTCCTCAGGAGAGTTCTGCTAAGAGGTCTTGCTGTGCAAGCTCTTTATTCTTTCGCAATCCAGTGGCGAGCATGCAGTCGAGTAAGTCAGGAGGAATGCTTGTGGGTTGCAACATCAAAAGGGACTCTTTATTTTCTGATGCTGTTGAAGATGGGGTCAATATGGGGAGAGAGAGTTCTGGTAATGCGTGCGCAAACACACATGTTTCTCCATCAGATCTGAGAACGACAGACCGTGTACGATATGCGTCCTGCTCGCTATTGCCCGTTCTGAGAAATGTATAGCCACTTGCTTGAGGTGGGACATTGAGTATCTCCAATAATTCTACTCATGCCTTGTGAGGAATATTACGCGCTACATAGTCATGTGCTGGCATTGACTTGAGTCGTTGTTCAACTATCTCCACGCTCGTGAGCGTGGCATCATACCTTCAAACAGCTCATTGCCACTGAGGTATGTTGAGGGAGTGGAAAGTTTCTTTCATCATCAAACGGTAGATAGCCATAAAACACCCGAAGCATATCCACTCCAATAAAAATAGCAACCCATATTATGTATTGACTTACTATTTTATATACATATACATAATAACATATTTACCTTTATTACTCTATTTTTATGTGAATCTCAGACCCGTCTCTAGCTGAACTTATGCATGAGAAAAAGGAGAAAATAGCTGCCAAAGAAAACCTATCTGAAGTAAATAGACGTATTTTGGAAGCGAGAAAAGCACTATGAATGGTACTTTCTGATCCTGTTCTTTTGCAAAAATATGGAACAAGATATTTTACACCAAGACTAGAAACACCTTATACAGAACTTATTTCTTGTGAAGCACTTTTGGAAAAGTTCCCAAATATTGAAACAAAGCTACTTGCTATTGAAGAGCAACTTAATGCGCATTGAAGTATATTTTGTGGCACAGAATTTCACAAAGACTACATAGATACAATTAATCTTTATGACATCTCAATGAGAAAAAGTTGCTATGAAGGGAGTTTTTCATGTACCTTTTTGCATAAATGAATTGTATCTCCTCTTAAAGATTTTATAGAAAATATAGTTCATATAGGTCGATCTGCAAGTGGTAGACATTCATGACATTGATACATAGAGCCTAGGAGTGAACCAACTCATCAGGGAAAGATGGAGATGCTACTTAGACTCATAGACGAAAGATTCTTAAAATAATAAAAAAGAGATTCATTTTTGAAACCAACAAATTTCTTTACAAAAAGCCCCGCCAGAGCGGGGCTTTATTTTGGTAAACATATCCTTGAACTAGAGAAAATATTACTGCCAGAACTCTTCACCGAAGATGTCTTCGAGGATGGTTTTGAGTTCATCGGTACCTTCTGATTTGATTTGATCTTTATCGACTTGAGATGCTCTGTAGAGCCAGGTTCCTACTTTTTCTCTAGTAATTTTTCTCTCAAGGTCGTAGAGTTCTTCGTCGTCAATGACATTGAGCCACTTACCGATTTCGTAGTATTCTTTCCACCAAGGAGTCACGGTTTCATCTTGATTACCCAAGATAGATCTCACAATGACGGTCAATGCTTCTGCTTCGGTCATAGAATTATTTGGATAATAGTTGCCGTTGTGACCTTTGACCAACCCGTACATACATGCATCGAGGATCGTGGGTTGTAAGGTCTCATCATACGTGCTTGTATCGTTGAAGTTACATTCACTTGCATCTTTGGTATGCGTGAGTCCTTGGAGCTCAGCATAGTTACTAAACAATTTAGATACTTCTCCTCTCACGATGAAATCTTGCCCTCTGTAGCCACTTGCCTCGTTGTATTTCGTCAGTCCATTGGTGTACATCCAATCCAGGACCGTGCTAAATGATTGTCCAAATACTACCATAGGCAAAAAGATTGTTGCTACGATACTGGTAATTAATACACGATAGTTCATCTGTAGAAAAAAGGAATAAAAATACACCTCACCATTCTAGTTGCTTTTGGATGTTTTTCAAGTCTTTGTCTGATGGAAGGCAAGACTTGCCAAAATTCATCCCATCAACATAAACGGATAGACAATCATTCTATCACTAAAACTATGCAATACTAATCCAGAGATACCAAGCCCCACCAATCATAAACAGAGTCAAATCCACGCGGTATGACTGTCTGACACAAAAACAAAACGATCCTTTTTCCAAAGGTTTCGACCGATGACGATCAAGCCTACGAAAATACATAACCGAAGGAGCATACCACCAATACCGTATTCTAGCCAGATCTGTAAGAACTGATTTTCTGGATTAAACGCAGTTCAGCCATGATGTGATCCAGGACCTGCACTGGTTCCTCCTAGTCCAATCCAAGGACTTGTTTGTATCATTTCTCGTGATTGCGTAAGCATCGCTAGATGTCCCTTATCCGAAAACCCTCTTTGGAGCAGTCCGGTCATCCCTCCATAGAGCAGAGCAAGTACGGCGAATATCCCTGGCACTATCATAGTCATGAAAAACTTTCTCTTTTGGTGCCAGTAGATGAGTAACCCAATCAGTACACACTGGATAATAATTGCGCCTCGAGCAGCTCTCGAGAAGGTGAGAAATACGTTGAGCATATACAGTGACCACCACACCCATGTGTAGCGGAGCGGTTGTTTGTACAAGCACATGAAGAAGAAAAGTGGCCAAAATGCGGTCAAAAAGAATCCCCAGCTAATTGGTCTTTCAAAGAGAAACTGATTACGGACGATACCTTGGTTGATATGATTGTAGTATACTGCTGGTGGATTTTTGCCAACTACTCATTCGAAAATAAAATTATCATACCCAAATAATTTGAGCGTGCCTGGCTTGATGAGGATAAGTAAGTACCAAATAATGGCTAAAAGTAACATATACTTAATAGCTTTGAGATACCATCTCATGAGGTGTTGTTTTTGTGTTGCATCTAATATCTCACTACTATGTAGGGCTACAAAGAAAATAATAAATCCCAAGATATCATATTTGATTGCGGTAAACAAGGTTCCTAGAGATTGCTGATATATGCCAAGATCAATCCATATCATCAAGCCAGCTAGAGCAAATAACGCCCATTGCAGATACACAAATGATGGAGGGAAGAGAAATGCACGTCGTCCTTTGTGAAAAGCTGTTCGAATGAGACTGCCTATGAGGAGTATGCCAACAATGCCTTCTTTCCAGAGCCATACTCGATTGGGAAGTCAGAGATCAAGTCCGTACGTTGTCGTATTGAATAAGAAAAATTGCAATAACAATCCCACAAAAAATATTTTATAGAGGATGATCAGTATATTTGCCAAACGCATATGCAATGTTTAGAGTTGATAAAGAATCCCAATAAGCGCAATACCTGCTAATACTCCTTGTATCAGCCAAAACTTCATGACAATAGTATGTTCAGCTTGTCCTTTGTGTTCGAGTAGATGATGGAAGGGCGCTATAGCAAATAATTTTCTATGGAGATATTTCTTGGACATAATTTGCAAAAAACTTGAACCAATCTCCACCCAAAACAACATGAAGAGGAGCAAGAAAGGAAGTAATATCCCAAATCTAATATTGAGTAAATAGACGAGTGTTGCAATAAATCACCCTAATGCAAGCGCCCCAGAATCACCGAAAAATATCTTAGCTGGATTGATATTAAACCACAAGAACGCCAACAAACATCCAATAACAATTGCAATAAGGGTAGTAGCGATAAACCAACTACTAATAAAAGTCATCACCCCTAGTACCCCCAAGATAATGAGCAAAAGGCCTCCTACAAGACCATCTAATCCATCGGTAATATTGATCGCATTTACAATCGTGATAGTGAGAAAAAAAGTAACTATTGCAGAAAATATACCAATATGTACTTCACCTGCAAATGGCCAAAGCATGAAATAATCAATACCAAGTTTTGTATAAAATCGATAACTTATAAACCCAGAGAACAAGACCATTCGAATTAATTTCATATTGGCAGTGAGTCATTTTATGCCACCGGAGCCTTGGATGTTGAGATAATCATCAATCAAACCTAGGATACCCATACTAAAGAATGCAAAAAGCAGTATATAGGTTTCCTGTCTGGTGACGAGTGTATTGTTGATGTATCCATAGTATTGTAACAGATATGATGCGCCGATCATGATAATCATAATGATGAGCATGAGTCCTCCTCACATAGTTGGGGTACCCGCTTTGTGTCCATGCAGTTTGTTGAATATGGGAGCCTTGTCTCCGGTGACGCTTTCTTGGCGGAGCTGTTTACCTGCTTTGAGTTTTTTGAGGAGAGTAATATAGCCAGGATACAAGAGTAATGCTCCAAAAAATGCAATAAGTCCAAACACGAGAATACTATTGAGCTTGATTAACATTGAAGAAAAAAAACAAACAAAACATCACTGTCTTGTGGGGCAGTATAGCCATCTACAGCAGAATTGCAAACGAGGAACTCCAGACACTCTATGATCCGCGATCACTTGCAATCTCCTTTATGAAGGGTAAAATCTCGTTGTAAAGCTTACTATTTCTTTAGTTTGTCTCGATGATTATGGAGGATTGTCTATCCTATGCACGTGACTATATTGCTCGTTATCCCAAAACAACTTATGAACTCCACAAGCAACTCCAAAAGAAATGATATTCACTTGAGGAAATTTCTCCCGTTCTCGAGCGTTTCCAAGAGATTAAACTCCTTGATGATCAAGCGTATGCACGTCTATATTTGAGTTCCGAGGTAGTGAGAAAGGGAAAGTCTCTTACTACTATTATTCAAAAACTTCGTGCAAAGGGTGTTTCCAAGGAGGATATGGCGATCGCACAAGAGGCATTGGAAGTTGAATTAGCAGAATGACAACATACGAAACTACTCCGTGAAATTGATAAACTCCGTGGCAAAGGCAAAGATGACACCACTATCACCAAAACCTTGGCAACGAGAGGCTACGGATACGGTGCTATCAAAAAAGCACTTACTGATTCAACTGATGATAATACATAAAAAATAGCACTTCGTGTTCTTGTATTCCTCTTTTATTTTACTACTGTGCATCTGATAGCTACTACCTTTCCCCAAGGTAGAAAATGCGCCTTACTTTTATATCCAAACTTTCTACCACTCATGAAAAAAATACTTTTGCTCACTACCGCATTCCTACTTCTTTCTGGATGTTCACTGTTTTCATCCAAGAAAACCACAACTGTCCCTTCCTCAAATACCACTCCAACTGAACAAAAAGTCAGTGATGGATGATTGTTGGGTATTGATCCACTCGATCAACTTCCTCCAAAGAAACAGTCTGGCAAATATCTCTCCCTATTAGGTTGATACACCCAACAGCCTACGACGCTCAATGATGGTGGATTATACGCTGCATATGTCACTGATCCTACCAATAAGGAAACCCTAGTCAAAGAATTAACCACTTGGTTGTCTGCATTTGGATCCGCAGATGGTAAACAACAAATTGAACTCAAACATGCACGAGTAGATGTGCCAGGTAGTCATTTGGTGATTCCAGGTGGAGCAGAACTTCTTCCTCATATCCAAGGTGTCAAAGTCGAGATTACTAGCTCGGGAGATGACCTGGTCATAGACGCGAAAACGAACCATGCCGTCAATGAAAGTTTTTTGATTTTCAAGGATACATTACCAGACAACTATTTGATCAAAGATGCCTACAATCGGTTCTGAGATGCTATTTATATGATTCCTTGACAGACAATTTCTCTCTTGGGATTGAGATGGGGAAGTGACTATGAATGATTTTCTCTCCAATATAAAACGGGAAAGAATGCTTTTTGGCTAGATAGTATCTATGGTGGATATGGATATGACCCATTTATGTTTATTGCCAATCAGACAAAACTTCCTGCAGGGCATTCGTTTGAATTGACTCCCAATCGTATAGGCGGTCCTGTACATGTCTATCAGCTTGATCTTACCGTAGGGTGAAATAAATGACAATCATATCTTGCAGAACTAGAAAAGGTGATGCATATAGCTGGGAGAAATTCACTTGAGAATGCACTGAGTAGCGCACTTGACGCAAGACAGGATATCTTGGCAGCAGATAAAGGTCCTTTGTCAATTACGAAAACTACAGAACTACGTCCAAATCAATCAGGCAATCGGATATTCGCTACCAACACAGCTCCTTATCAAGCGTTACTTATTGTTGAACCGAATCAAATCTATGTCTGGATGTTTGATGTTGCAACACAATTTACGGCTTATTTTTCAGTCCAGGAAATCACTGATGATAGTTACTACTATTACGGGAATCCTTATAACGCACATGTGAGTGCAAACTTCATGCTTGATGATACCCAACTGTATGAGCAACTCCAATGAGCGTTAGGGAGTTGAAAGGTTTCCTATCCACGACAAGGGGCATTTTCATATAAGATCCAACCAAAACAACGTTACCAAAAAGATATCACCGTGACCTCGATCTATGGACATACTATAACTCTCCCCATCGATCTGTATCTAGAGAGTATCGACAAGAGAGCAATCACGCAACATATTTTGGCAAACAATACGATGAGTATTCTCCCGAAGTCTGGAACGTTTAGTGATGTATTGATTCAGTACGAGAATACAGATAATTTCCCCGTCAATTTCCAAACTTGTACCGTACGTGACACGCCAGATATGCAGGCCAAGAAAGGTCAGTGACTTGAGAACTATCTCTTTGATTGTCAGGGAGAGGTAAGCAAACATACTATCACTACGTCATGATTTGTGTATTGGAAGGCATACAGACAAGCTGTTCCTTTGCCCGCATCGCTACAGTCAGCTGCAGCATTTAGAGTTTTCTTTACTGATGCACAAGGCAACGCCCAAGAGCATTATTTCCTCAAGTCAGATCTGGGCTTGTGGACCAAACTCGCTAATGATCAACTCTATGTACGATGATTTACTTTTGAGGATGGTAAACCTATAGAGGAAGGTACCTTGACGGTAACCTCACTAGCAGGTAGAGCAATTGCCAAGCAATCTATCACAGGAGCGGTGACGCGTATTGCGTTACCTGAGTTCATTCCACCTGAAGGATATGATTATAATCAGTCTCGAAAAGATGAAACTTTTATAGTACGTATCAAATCTCGTTATCAAGAAACCTTCATGCCTGTACATCGTCGTGGAGAAGAGTGGATTTATGCGCCTGGTGTTGCAGATGACCAACGAGGAAATTCACTCCAACGAAAAATAAACAGTAAACTTTCTCCTACAGAAGTGACCGAACAAGGAGGTAATATGATTGCACGAGGATCTGATGATCCATTGAAAATATACGGATTTAGTGATAGAGGATTATACAAAGCTGGTGATAGCGT
>JAYREU010000075.1:0-12170 GCA_041908765.1 Candidatus Absconditabacterales bacterium | reverse complement strand
CGTCTTCATGCGAAATGATGAAAATAAAAATTTATCTATCACGTTAGATGTACCCATTCACCGCGAGTTTGCAAGAGAAACACAGCAACAAAAAAAGGAGCATGTAGCTCCTTTTGCTCTAAAAATGATGCGTTTGTGACTTTATTTTTTCCCCTTTTTGGTAACAGTAGTTTTCCCTATAGGTTGGTCTTTTCCGATGATAGCATCGATGATGCCGTACTTGAGTGCTTCTTCGGGAGAAAGCCACTTGTCTCTATCCATATCGAGTTCTACTTGTGCATAAGTTTGACCAGTACGGTCCGCCATGATTTGGGTGAGTATCTTTTTGATTTTCATGCCTTCTTCTACAGCAATTCTGGTGTCAGAAACCATACCTTGTGCACCATGTGAAGGTTGGTGAATCATGACTCTACTGTTGGGGAGTGCAAATCTCTTGCCTTTAGTCCCACCAGCCAAAAAGATTGAACCCATAGATGCTGCAAGTCCTGTACATATAGTAACTACATCACAAGTGACATATTGCATAGTATCATAGATAGCCATACCACTATAGACATCGCCGCCAGGAGTGTTGATATACATCGTGATATCTTTCTCAGGATCTTGTTTTTGCAAAAAGAGCATCTGTGCCAAGATCGTGTTGACCATAGTCGATTCGACTTGTTCACCTACGAAAATAATTCTATCTTCGAGGAGTCTTGAATAAATATCATACACTCTTTCACCATGTGATGTTTTTTCAATAACCGTAGGGATCAATACCATGAGAACACTATCCAAAGAATAAAAGCATATTATAGTAAGGAGAATATCTATTTGAAGCTCCAATTCAACTTGATTTCGCTTGGTGGAGGAGTAAGAATAAAGCGATACTCGTCTCGTTATTTTATTATAGGTGTTTTATCCACATGAACAAATTTCTGACTATTGCGTTGTTGAGTTCACTTGCGTTTTTTGTCGTAGAGGGTGCAATTGTGTATGATCCTGCTACCAATAGCTACACCAACACCACTTCAGGCACCAAAACTACGGTCACCAAGACGTCTACAGGGAGTAGTTCCACCGCATCTGGTAGCACCACTTCAGGTACCAAAACTACCACAACCACTTCGTATACTGCATCATGAGCATTGAGTAAATTGCATACCGCACTCGAAAATAACCAAGAAGATCTTTTGGAAAGACTCGATGGCCACTATGCTAAATTAGCCAAGACGCTTGGTGCTGCATCATGAGCAGTCGACGCACCAGGGCGTATCGATATCCTGGAGTGTATGGGCGTTCTCAAATCAACTAGCGCACCGAGTGGTATGGATCATGTCTACCAACAACTTACTGAGAAGATTTCTGATGTCTCTACAAACCTCCATAGTGAAATTGCTGTAGTTGAGAAGAAAATGAAAGACAAACTCCTCGATGAAGTGACCCAAAAACTCGAACAAGCAATTCTCGAACAAAAAGTTGCTTCCTACTTGAGTGAGTACACCAAAGTGATAGATATGTTCAATACGTTATTCACCGATTATACCAAAGAGATTGAAGAACTCGTGAGCGAACTTGACGAGGATGAGCAAGATGAATTTGATACATACACCGAAAAAGTTGCTGCCTATCAAAAACTCATGACGACCTATGATCTCTTTCTCAAAAAAGTAAAAGCATCAGGTCTAACGTTAGATCCCAAGACAAACGCGCTTTCGGCAGATGCTACACCTTTTTATGGATACCTTCGTTCACAGTTGCTCTCTAGTCGATGGGAGAATGTGGTAGCAATCTATCCCAAGGATGTAGCACTCAAAGATATGTTGCAGGATGCAACAGAGGCACTCGAGAAATCACATACAACTGTAATTGCAGACGAGGATACCTTCCTCGCAGACCTCTATCCGGTAGATGATATGAAATTGCTTTCCAAGAGCATCAACTCCCTTCGCAGTGAATACCTCGAAAAAGATGGTTCATTCTCGTGTGAAGAATTTGTCTCCAACAAAGCTATCTTAGTCACCAGTCCTGAGTTGATGACCTTGATGAACAAAATTCTCAATGCACTCCAAAAGGATCTCTCCAAGGCGTTAGCAGAGTGGGCAACTACCCATGCCAAAGAACTTGTCACAGATCACAAAGCAAAACTCACTACGAGTCTCCAGGACAAAGAGAGTAAATTACTCACTCGTCCTGCATTGAGCAAAACAGACAAAGAGCTACAAGCAGTCAGAGCGTTCTTGCAATCTGCTTATCGCAAAGGATTGGATACCAACGCTACAGATAAGTTCTTCGCCAAACTCACTTCCGTCAACACCAAAATCGACAAAGCACTCACTGCTACCAAAGACGCAGGTGTCAAAAAACGTTTGGAGATGATTCAACAAGCAGTAGAGGAGTTCTTGGACAAATAGAACAGTCAGCTCCCTCTCCTTTGGGAGAGGGTTGGGGTGAGGGTTTTATACTGTATTTTTTGAAGGCGCAAATAAAAAAAGGGCCCGACGTGTCATTACACATCGGGTTTTCCCAAATTTCAGTATTCTATGAAACATAATAGTATATATGTGAAGCACGTATGCAATAAAACAAATTTCAAAAAGGGCCTGGCAATTTGCCAGGCCCTTTGAAAAACATTTTTTTCTCCTACTCTTCGACGGTATCTGTCTCATAGTAGATGTTTGTGATACTCTCTGAGAAATCAGCATTGTGTGTGACTACCAACAGGCTTTGTGTCACCCTGAAGTAACCACCTCTTATGCGAGCACTGTTTTCCTCTTTTTGTAGCCATGCGTTGATTTCACCTTCGCTTTGGCGACTACTACTAAACGACTTCAAACGCGCTTTTGGCACTGGCTCATAGAAGATCATGAGCTGTTGACTCGAAGGATCAAAGATTCTCTGGTTGATGACGATCTTTCCAGCCATTTCTTCAAGCCATTTGCTAGCAGTGTATAATGTTGACCCAGCAAAAATTTCAATTTTTTCCATACTTACTTTTTTGTTGCGCATAATATATTCTATTTATTGAAAAAGTCAATAGTATTTGTAGTTAAAATGAATACCCAACCACTGTCTTACTTTTCTTGTATCAATTGATTATGTAAGCAGTGGCTGGGCATAATTGCGCCAATCATAAAACTTTATTTTATAAAGTTTTGATGAAGATTCAAATATAAAAAAAGACCGTTATGACGGTCTTTGAGAAAGGAGGGACAATAGCTCTTCTACACTTTTTCCTCTACTACCTCTTCTTCATAGTATATTTCCCGTAGTACGTACGGAGGATTTCCGGTGTTGTGCATCAGAGTAGATACGCTTTGTACCACTCTGAAAAGGGTTCTGTTTTGTTCTGCTGCTGTTTGCATCCTCTTGAGCCAATCTGCAATAGGCGGTCCCTCAGTAAACGACACAATTTTTGTCCTGATCCTCAACTTTTCTTCATAGAAGAGGATGATCTGTTGTTTGGTCTCATCCAAAATGCGCTGCTTAACAACGATTTTCCCAGCATGTTCCTTGAGCCATGTGTTTACAGATGCGGTCACTTCCCCAGGATTCATCCCGGTAAATCTGATCATTTGTTCTTTTGTCATGATTTTGCTTTTTTTGTATACATAATATACTTATTATGCAAGATAAGTCAATACAATTTTGTCATCAAAAAAACCCCGCCACAATGTGTGACGAGGAGTTGTCCGATGTTGTGAGTAGCAACAACAGGACACCCTGAAATATAAACGAGTGCACACACCCTTTTTTTGGTCTTTATGTAGACCTAGATGTGTATAGCCCCCGTAGATATACAGAGTTAGGCGTACGTAATGGCAGTAACCCACGCCTTTATTTCTTTTGGGACGACAACATAATGTTTTGGAAAGGTGTTGCAAGATAAAATACTGTTTTATATTTGACTTATATTTGAGAATATTTATGGTATATGTGTTTTATGACCTACTATTTTATGCGTACTATCAAAACCAACAATGACGTAGATACGGCTATCGGTGCTACTGCGCAAGAGTTTGCGAAGCAATTTTCGTTTGAGGAATTACCTCTTTTGACGCATTGTATATATGAGCATGTAGTGAGCACGAGACGTGATTTACTCAATGTATTTGAACCTATTCAACAGAAAGTAGTTGACGGCTATCTCCCTGTAGGTTGGTCACTTACAGCAGAAGATCGCGATACAATTCGGAGAGTATTGGGTAAAATTGCACGTAATAAATATGCGCTGGCAAACGTCTTAGAAAACTTTTTTCAACAACGTCAGGCGAGAGTTGCAGGAGTTTTGTGTAGCGTTAACAATGACGCCAAACAACAGCAACTAAGTACTATCTTGCGTGATCATATCCAGTGAGCACTAGATCGCTTGTTCCAAAAAAAACTCGCTGTAGTAATATCAGATGAGGAATACTATGGAGAAGAGTGAGCATTTTTTGATTTGACGCAGGACGGCATACGAACAGTCTTGGAGAAACACTATCCAGAAGTTCTTGATATGGATTCCTCACTCGTTGTTGCTGAAATTGAAAAACTCATCGACTCACTTATCGAAATCAAAGAACTGCCAGATCAGGAAGCAGTAGTGGTGAGGTATAGAACTTGAGCCAAATTACAGGAAAGACTATTAGGGTAGACAGTTTCTTCTACAGCACTTTCTCATAAAATATACATAGCAGCTCATCTATCGTCTCGCGTTTATATTCGATAAATCATCTACTTTCATAGAGTTTCTGTGCGGCGATCTGATTGACGGAGGTATCAAGAATTAATTTTTCATATAACAACTCTTTGGTCGTTGTAAGTAACTTGTCTAAGATCAGACTCCCAATGCCATTTCCCTGATAGTCTAAATCCACACGCATTCTTTTGATTTCTGCAGTGGAGTCATCAATTTTTCTCACTGCACCCATGCCGATTACTTTATCGTGATGCGTAGCTACCAAAAATGTTCATGCATTGTTGAGATATGTTTCTGTGATGTTCTGGAGATCTGTATCGTAAGCAGGATTTGCTATGTAGCTTCCTGTTTTCTGTAATCAGGAAATATGCAAATTCCGCACTGCCTCTTGATCTGTATCTACAAACTGTCTAATGGTGATATCTTTCATCTTATTACGATACTAAATAATTTTTTATACTATATCTTTCTCACACGTTATTGATTTAATATTCCCATGATATCCAAGTGGGCCGCCGATAATCTGTGAAGCAGTGAAGGACATTTTGGGGAGAGCGATGTCTAGGAGTTGAGCGTCATCATCTCTGCTCACGAGCTTCCCGAGGGTGAGATGCGGTAGAAATAAATTTCCTGCTGCCGCGAATCCATGCTGCAAGACGTTCGTTTTTGCTTCTTCACTAAGATCTGAAAGTACATTATTCAATCTCTCTACTCGCTGTCTCATCAAATAGCCTTTGGTGACAGGTTTACAAAGGGTGAGTATTTCCTCATGCAGTTGTTGAAGCTCTGGAGTGATCTTCACGTTCCAAAAAACATTTCCGTTCGTATTTACGAAGAGGTGTTCTTCCATCTCCAACACGAGGGGAGTATGCTCGAGTGTCTGGAGTAGTGCTTGCAAAGCATCTTTGGGATCTTCAGGGAAACTTCCTTGGAAAAGCGTGATATGAGGCAGATGCGTTGCATCGAGGGTATTGGTAAGTGTAATGCCTTTTTGTTTTATTTGTGCAAGCAATCAAAAGGCACTGTCTTGTATCTCTTGCGGTGGAAAGATTGCTATGCCAAAATCAAACGCACCTTCTTTGAGAGTGTCGCGAGAGAGAGGAAGACTATCATTTGGATGCATATGTGTAGTATGCTAAAGGGAATATATACAAGATCTATGTTCCCATCGGTGTATGCAATTTTTTGAGAGATGTATACGTGCTTTGATGTATGTGGCTGGTACTGATGTGAGGTGTTTTTACTTTCTTTATCAGTTCACTTGTATCATGATGGGCTGGATTGTTCCATTGGTGTCATCATACCGTATTTCAAATAGTGCCTATTCATCATCACAATACAAATTCTTTGAGAAGGTTATCGGTTGCTTGACGTGTAATGTCATCCAATTGATTGTAGTTCTTTCGACCTCATTCTTTCAAGAGGCAGAGGAGTGTTTTTTTAGTTTCTTTGATAGAAGTATTAAGCGTGTATTTTTCATCTTTTTCTTCTAGTGCTCACGACTTGATGCGTTCCTCAAGCATTTTTTTTTGTTCCACAAGATCACCAAGCTCAGATATGATTTTGTAGGTGGTTTGTAGCGGAGTATCTTTTTTGGGTAATCTCTGTCTCATAGTGAGTTTGAGCGGATAAATGAGTATATGTATTATACATAAAAAGACATATAAGTCAATACAAAAAATAAGAGTTTACTCACTCCTATACACTCATAAAACTGTAGAAAATAGCCTACCTTCCCATTTTATTTTTCAACATCCCATCAACCAATTTGGTCACGGACATGCCGTAGCCACGTCGCATGAGAATAGGGTTGCTCTCACTATTTTTGGCATAGTCTGCAGGACAGGCAATGTCTTTGCCCTGTGCGTAGTCTTGGATAGCTGCGTCGTCGACGGTGATGGTGTTGTGTGTTGCGAGATCTCCCAAGAGCAATCACAAATAGTGCGTTGGTCTCCAGCCTTCGCGTTCGAGTTTGAGGACGGGGATACCGACTTTTTCGCATTGGAGGAGAGGAGCTAGTTTGAGGAAACTAGGTGCAGTGAGACAGATATGTGTTTTGGTCGCAATTCGTAAGTAACGGTCCGTAGGCATGATGATCCCATAGTTTTCTTTGAGAAATGTATTGACGCGATTTTGGAGACCCTGGCTATGATCGACCGAAAATTGATTTTTGGGCATGAGTTTTTGTTGGGTAGCACTTTTGGTGTCACGACTATATTTTTTGCGGAGACGAGAAACGAAAAATCCTCCGGTGCCTTGGAGATGTGGCCAAAACCTTGCACATTTGTCTGTTTGATCAAAAGACCATTCGGTGTCTTGCCGAGAAACGCCAGGTGCAACCTGGTGTAATCCATGGTCGATAAGCTCTACACTATCACCAAAAAATGCGAGCGCTTTGGCGAGCGTTCATTCATTTTCTCGCGGATTGAGCGTGCAGGTCGAATAGATAATCGTGCCACCAGGCTTGGTCGCTTTGATCGAGGAGATGAGTAGTTGCAGTTGCGTGCCTGCGATTCTATTGATCTCTGCTTGATGTCGAAACTGCATCGCCACATCAGATTTGAAGCCCGTTCCTTCACCACTACACGGTCCATCGAGTAACACATGATCAAAGGTGTCTGGCAAATGATTGCCGAACATACCTCCATTTACTTGCGTCACGACAGAGTTGTAACATCTTCATTTATTGACGTTGTGGGCGAGGGTGGTCACTCTTTTGGGATTGACGTCATTGGCCACGACCAACCCTCACACGGGCATGAGTTTTTGTGCTATTTGGGTTGTTTTGCCACCTGGTGCCGCACACATATCGAGGACGAGACTGCCTGGCTCAGCGGGTATGATTTGTGCAGGGATACTCGCCGCCACCTCTTGCATATAAAAAAACCCAAATTGATGCAAAGCCGTATTGCCCAATGCAATGCTCGTATCCTCTCTGTCGATCCGATAGGTATCAGCATTCTCAGTAAACGGTGTCTGCTTGAGTTTCCAACCTCGTGACGTGACTAATTCATGGAGTGCAGGAGTTCGTCTCGTGGGATCTACAGAAATACTTTTCTTCAAAGGTCTGTGACAGGTATCCAAAAATGATGCAATCTCTGCTTCGGGGAGCAATTGCTTGAGCTGTGCGAGAAAATCAGGGTGAACGTTGGACTCGAGCATAAAAGATAATAGACAAAGAACAGCAGTGTAGAGATTTGATGCATAAATACTAGTAATCAAATATGCAAATATTTGTCTATTGTGATCAGTTACTATATCCTTTAAGTAGTTTTTCTAGTTCTTCTTTCTTAGGAAGATAGAACTGATACTCTTTGCTAAATATCTGATTTTTCTGCTCTTCTCAGATTGTATATTGAATTACTATTTCGTTATTTTCTTTACATAGAATTAGTCAGATTGTTTTATTTTCTTCTTGGGATTTTACTTCTTTATCATACCGATTTATATACATTTGCATTTGGCCAATATCTTGATGAGTAAGTTTTCATATTTTGAGATCAATTAATAAAAAACATTTGAGGAGTCTATTGTAGAATACAAGATCTATATAAAAGCTTTCTATATCGGTCACAATCCTTTGCTGTCTTGCAACGAAGCTAAATCACTTACCAAGCTCTAGCAGAAACATCTGTAAGTTATTGATAATTGCTGTCTCTAAATCTTTTTCAGAGTATCTATGGTCTTCTTGTAATCATAAAAACTCCAATATATATGGACTCTTTACTATATCTATTGGTTGTTCAATAATTTGTCATTCGTTGGATAGAGACATTACTCAATCCTTATCTCTACTTAATATTAGCCTATGATACAATGAACTATTAATTTGTCTATCAAGTTCCCTACTAGTCCGTGATTGTTTGGCACATTCTATCATATAAAATCATCTTTCATTATGATCTTTGAGATGCATAAGGCGAACTATATGCGTCCAAGATAAGTATTTGAATTTGGCAGGCAATGACTGCCAATTGTTATACTCCAAATAAAACTGTTTGAAGACGGATTTAATTTACTTTATGGTGTATATTCTTTGCCTTAGCTGTGGTAGTGTGATGCGCAAACGGTTTTTGGATGACATGAAAGATGCCTGCATCGTGCTCGAGACAGATGTGAAAGTCGTAGGTAGTGCCATCACAGACGAGCGGTATTTCTATATCATAATGTTTTTTGATAAGCTCTTTGAGTGGGGTCACTACCTTGCCTATCATTTCATTTTTGTTTCTGGTATAGCTCGACATGGGGAGATCTGCATGATGTACATATTCTCCGGGATGTTCGAGCAGTTTAGTCAGTACATCTATAGTTCCCGACTGCGTGATGAGGTCTTTGTGGGTGAGTCTTTTGCCATTGAGCGAGACTTTGCCGGTGATGTTATCAAGTACTATTCACGCTAACTGAGTTGTTTTGAGTTCTGTATATGGCAGAATTTTTTTCCTGCCACCTGCTTCACGCAGGAGGACTGCGCCTGGTTTGTTTTTTTCACCGAAATGTGCATGACTGATGAACTGATGGATGTGTGGTCATAGAGTGGTTCAGCCATCTCTTCGTGATTGATGATGGACACTGAGTTGAGGATAGTGCTGTTGGAGATGTTGGATCATAGCATCGAAAGCATTTCTTCATTCCTCATAGGGCATCACCATCAGGACGCATCATCATTTTTTTGCACTTGAGAGAGGGACAAGACCAATGGTGTTATCACCTTGTGCATAGTGAGCATACAGATGATATATTTCTGTGAGGAGATGATGTTCTTTTTCGATGAGACTATGCATCCGACCTGCATCGATGACCGATTGTAATCGTTGAGCAACTTGTCTTTTATCATAGGGTGCTGAAAGTACTTGAAAGAGTTGAGCAATTTGTTGGAAGGTGTGATAGTTTCCTATGTTGGTAGTATCAAATTGCACAAGATGATCGAGGTCTTTTTGAGTTACTAATCCGCCCAACGTATGGGCAATAGCACGCAAACATGAATTTTGTTGATCAAGTTGCTGATGTGCATGACGGATGCGCGAGGAAGCATGATGTTGGCCAAGGAAAACGATCGCATAATCAAAAGGAAGTTTGGCGCTCTCTATTGACGTGATTTTGGACATCGGCGTATATGAATTTTCAAAGTGTTCTTCCAAGAGATCAGCATATTTTTCGAATGCTTCAAAGAGGTTGTGATGATCAAATATATCACGCAATTTCTCGGGAGGTAGTGTACCTCATCGATAAATGATAGGTTCTGCATATCCACACAACGCAAGATGGTGCGTGAAGGTCGATCTCTCAAGGGCCAGCATATCAAGTATAGCAGCGATGTATCTCGTTGTTTTGTTTATGTTGGCATGTATTCGTGCAGAGGCATCTAGTGACAGAAGTTTTTCTGGTTTGACGAGCGTGGTGAGTGCTAAAGCAATAGCAGCAACGAAAGCTCCTCTCAATCAAAATCATTGTCATCTTGGTACTTCAGTGAGGATATTTATATGTATTCATCATGTATATCCCATCTTGTGTAATAATTGTTCGGTGATTTTTGCAAACTGTGGTGTCTCTTCTATGATTTGTTGCATAGAATATACTTTTCGACTTGTGGTGACTTGGTCATAAACCTGACAAGTACCTATGGTAACACCAGGTAGTTGTGTCTGGCTGATGCCTGCATACAATCTAATAGGTAGTGTTTGTTTGATTGATGGACTATTGGTGCCACTCGTGATACTTGATGACCAACGAAAGATATGAGGCACACTGACGATGAGATCATGGTCTTGAGCAAATGTTTGATAGACTTCTGGAAATTGTTGTTGTAACCATTCACTGCGCATACAATGCATAGCGGTGCAAGAAGAATAAAGTATATATTTTGGTCTCTTGCCAAGACTATATATATGCTCGACAAGAAATAACAAAGAATAACTACAGAATATTTTAGGAATATTTTTCTCATGAAGTTTTTTTATGACTTCACCAAAACCGGCTCGCCGTGCTAGGGGAGCAATCAAGATAGAGATGTATATATGAATGTTGTATGTGCTTAAGAGTTTTTGTTCCTATTCATTACGTCGGTACGGATAGAGATGTTCGGTATCTGGCCGCCAACTACGTCGGCAGAGCTGTCTGACACGATCGAGATAGCGATGTTGAAATACTTCACATGCATCGTACAGAGTATTCTTGATTTTTTGCCATAAAAAAAAGCACAACGGACGAAGAAGTGCTTTTGAGAACGGGTGGTGACGAACGAGAGTGAGGCGATCAGCCTTTTTGTGGACAGACAAACAGGGAAGATACGCGTCACAGATGACAAACAGACTAGGCATTCGTCTCGGTGAAGTCGGAGACGGTAGGCTAATACGCAACGTGCTATCTCCAACTCTTTCCTGACGAACAGGAAAAGCCTGAGAAGAGGACGTTCATGGACTGACTCGGTCAAATGATCGAGAGTGATGCATACAGCTCGTGAAAGTAAATTATCTGTCTATAAATATTATTTATGTAAAGTCAATAGAAAATTATGTTTTTTATTATGACGCGAAATTTTATAAAAGAGTCCTGACTTTGAGAATACTGGATATCAATAGTATGTATCGAAGAGTAGGTAAGGTGATTGATTAATCTCTATATACTTTACATCCTTTAACTATTTTCTCATGGTGAATATCATTTTTGTGATAAAATAATTTTCATTACATATATATATGTATAAAAACAATTCGTACATTATTTTTTTGTATACGTTCCTTTCCCTTGCAAACACTATCAAAATAACTACTATGCCCGATACGTTCGAGAAATGAATGTTTGCCGGTGATTGGGGTGTAGCCAAGCTGGTAAGGCAGCGGGCTTTGAACCCGCCATCTTAGGTTCGAGTCCTAGCACCCCAGATTTCAAAGCTGCAAAGTACCAAAGTACAAATTTACAAAGCATGCTGGGGAAAGTTCTTTATCAATGACGAATGATCATGAGGTTTGCACAATGAGATCTCTTACCTAGAATCGAGGCATATGTGTTCGATACAGTAAAGGTGATCAGACTAAAATATGACCAATATCATGTCGTTGATAAAGTGATCCTACGTCAACTTATTAGATCAGTAACATCAATAGGTGCCAATGTGACTGAGGCGAGTGTCTCCATGTCAGTAAAAGAGTGCGTGAGAATATTATGTATAGCCTTGAGAGAAGCGCAAGAAACCAAGTATCGGCTTCAGCTTCTTCATCACCTATGTCCGCATGATGGGCGAGATAATAGAGAATCGCAGGTGAGCGAACTTATCAAAATTATTCAGACTATTGTTACTAAAACGAAAATGAAATTGCCTTAGCTTTGAACTTTGAAACTGTGAGCTTTGTAACTTTGTTTATTTGAATGCGGGGTGGAGAAGTGGTATCTCGTCGGGCTCATAACCCGAAGGTCGGTGGTTCAATTCCATCCCCCGCAATGTTTTTCACAAAAGATTACAGAGAATGAGATCTATTCGGGATTAGCTTAGCTGGTAGAGCGCCAGACT
>JAYREU010000074.1:0-6312 GCA_041908765.1 Candidatus Absconditabacterales bacterium | reverse complement strand
TCCTGCAGAAAGTTTCCTCGCGCAAGCGCAAGACTATGATTTGGATAACGAAACCAAATTTTCATACCTCTACATGCGTGCTGTCTTGTATGCTGCACGCCAAGATTTTGACGAGGCCAGCGACTACGGTATGCAAGCCAAGAAACTTGCCAACACCACTGAGCAACAAACATTGATCCAAAATTTCTTGACCTATATTGCCAATCGTGCGCAAGCAGCGACCAATGATCCACTGAGTTTTCGTCAACCGTGGTTGCAAGGATTGTGAATAGATCAAGCATGGAAACTGCTCAAGTCTACCAAGCAAGTGATCGTGGCGGTGATTGATAATGGTATGGATCTCAGTCATCCAGACTTGCTTGGACAGATGCGAACCAATGGCAATGAAATTCCCTCCAACAATATTGACGATGATAACAACGGGTATATCGATGATGTAGATGGCTACAACTTTTATGACCAACATGCGTTGTTGCCACCCAGTGGTAGTCACGGCACCCAAGTAGGTGGTTTGATCTGAGCGTTAGCAAATAATAAGATTGGTATTGCTGGTATCGTCCCTCACGTAGCAATTATGCCACTCGCAGTTTGTGCAGGCAATACGTGTTTATCGAGTCAGTTGCTCGCAGCGCCTGTACGCTACGCAGTGGACAATGGCGCACAGGTCATCAACATGAGCTTGGTCTCCAAGCACACGACCTTCTCTCCAGAATTGACAGATGCTATCACCTATGCACATAGCAAAGGCGTCACGATCGTCATCGCAGCAGGTAACTGAATGTGAACGGGCGAGGAAAAAGTAGGCGTCAATACAACTACTCAACCACTCACGCCACTATGCAACGAACTCCGAGCACAGCACATTATTGGTGTATGAGCTGCCTCAGCAACCTGAAAACTCCTTCCACGATCCAACTACGGACGCTGCATGGATGTAGCAACCTACGGCGAAAACGTGCTCACGACAACTACCACAGAAGAGCTCTCAGGTGTCTATGCGTTCACTGAATGAACATCATTTGCAGCACCGATCATCGCAGGTATCGCAGCGCTCGGCTATGCACAATATACTGATCCTCATCCAGATGCTATTTATGAAGCAATGCTCGCAAGTAGTACTGATGGCATCCATCCACAAGCAGATACATTTCTCACCATCTTAGGCGCGCTCCAAACAGATGCGTTAACCGAGAATAAAGTATCCCTCGTTGCACAAAAAATCAAAACTATCCTCCTGCGTCAATCTGCTATCGAACGCACCAAAACACGCAAGGCACTTTTCGTAGCCCTCGATACCTACGCGAAACAATTCCGCACCAAACAACAACGAGATAAATTACGCATTTTGATTGTGTTGAGGGATGCATTGAGAGAATAGGTATTTATTGGCTATGGGAAACTACAAGCGCAGATTGTACTTGTTTTTTCTTATGAGTCGTATATGTTTACATTACTAACTAGCTTTATTCTACCGTGCCGGCGTGATGCTTTCCGTATCAGAACTTCTCCAAAAGATTGCTACACAAAAAGCGATGCTCGATGCATTGCGTCCTTTTGGACAGACGCAATTACGTAATCTGAGAGAGTGGTTTCGTATCGGATTTATTCATCATTCAAATGCGATTGAAGGAAATACTTTGTCGTTACAAGAAGTGAAACTGGTGCTTGAAGAAGGGATGACTATCTGAGGAAAAACGGTAGTAGAACTCCAAGAGACGATCAATCATGGTAAACTGATGGATCTCCTTCATGATCTGTTTGAGAAAAATGGATTTGTTTTCACGGCGCCTGCAATTTGCGAACTCCATAGTATATTGTTACAAGGTATTTTACCACAAGCAGAAACCGGTAAACGGAGAACGACACAAGTTCGTATTTCATGAAGTGATGACGAACTTCCTTGACCTCTCGAGGTACCTCAGCTGATGGAGATTTTTTTTGCAACCCTAGGAACACATATTGTCACCCTTGAGGATGTAGCCCATATCCATTATGATTTTGTTAAAATTCATCCGTTTGCAGATGGTAATGGCAGACTTGCAAGAATTCTGATGAACCTTGCGTTGTTACATCTTGGTTATTTTCCTGTGATTATACCGAGAGTCGTGAGAGGAGAATACATCGCTTCACTCCAAGGAGATCATTTCGACCAACGATACCAATTCTTCTTGCGACAAGTCTACGAGAATCACAAAGACTATCTCAAATTTTTCCAAACACCAGTAGAGTAATCCAATAATATTATCCCCCCAACCTTGTAATCTGCTCCCTGATGCGTATACTGCGGGTAATTTTAGGAACTCGAAACAGATGCAACTTCGTGAACAACTCATTGATGGATTGAAGCAATTTGGCGCGTTGCGTGCAGAGGAATTGCTCGAGGTGCCCGTGGATCGTACCAAGGGTGATTTCGCGTTGCCGTGTTTCACCTTTGCCAAAGAACTCAAAGCGAATCCGATGCAACTTGCTCAACAATACGCTGCAGACATTATGCAGGCGTTGCCGGTAGGAGTAGAGCGTGTAGAAGCGACAGGACCGTATATCAATTTTTTTTATGCGCCATGATTTTTGGCCAATCAGGTAATAGGCGAGGTGTTGGACGCAGGACAGCAATATGGGCAAGGTGCAGCTACCTGACAGACCTGGCTCGTCGAAGGACGACAACCCAACACACACAAAGTGTTTCATATTGGCCATCTCAGAAATGCATTGATTAGCGAAGCAATTGCTACCTTGCTCGAGACTGCCGGACACAAAGTGGTGAGATGTTCATATATGGGAGATATCGGTGCACATGTGGCGAAATGGGTCTGGTACTATACCAATTTTTCAAATGCACCTATCCCAGATACGCACGTCAGTGAGCGAGCAGGAGAACTCTATGCATTAGCGACCGAAAAAGTCGGTGAAGACAAAGAACGCTTTGGGGCCGAAATTCATGCGATACACAAACGTCTCGAAGAAGGAGATCCAACACTGGTGCCGTTGTGGAAAGAAACAGCTGCGAAATGTTTGGAAGATATGCATGCGATCAACGCAGAATTGTGAAGCGCTATCGATAGAGAGTATCTCGAAAGTGAAGTAGAAAAGCCAGGTATTGAGTTGGTTAAACAACTTGCAGCAACTGGTAAAGGAGGTGTTCACGAGAGTGAATGAGCATTGATTGTGAATCTCGAAGAATACAATTTATGAGTCTTTGTCTTGCTCAAGTCCAACGGAGCATCATTATACTCGACCAAGGATCTTGCACTTGCCTATCTCAAACAACGTGAATACAAATTTGATGCATCACTCTTTGTCGTGGCGACCGAGCAGATTCATCATTTCAATCAACTCTTCAAAACACTCGAACTCATCGGGTATGAGGGCGCAGAACATCTCGAACATGTTGCCTATGGCATGGTCGAACTTCCTACCGGCAAGATGTCATCGAGGGATGGTAATGTGATTACCTACTACACCTTCCGTGATAGATTATTAGAAATTGCCACTACGTTGATTGCTAACAGAAATATCTCAGATGATGAAAAAGAACGTCTCGCTCGCGCTGTGGCGTTTGGGGCAATGAAGTTTTCGTTCCTCTTGCCGGACACCTTCAAAAAAATAATAGTTGATCCAGAGCAGGCAGTCTCCTTCGACGGAGAGACATGACCGTATATTCAGTACACCCATGCTCGTTGTTGTTCACTACTCAGCAAAGCAGGACGAACTGAATGAAAAACTCGATCCCCTGATCTTTTGCAAACTACCCAAGAGAAACAGCTCCTTCTTCACCTAGCAGATTTCCCTAGTCTGGTCCAAAGAGCAGCGCGTGAATACAAACCCAATATGATTGCGAGATTCGCGCTTGAATTAGCGCATCTTTTCAATACCTATTATCAAGCAGAACAAGTCATGCTTGCAGACAATCCTGAGCTGACGCATGCGCGCTGTGCTCTTGTGGCTACGACCAAACAAGTCTTGGCGAACGCACTCAAAATCTTAGGTATAGAAGCGGTTGAGCGTATGTAGTAGTCTTTATGTATACAAGTTATTTCTCATTTATCTCTTTGTAGCAATATCGTCATGGTAATGAAAGTTATAAGAAGCAAAGTACTCCCTTGGTTTGTCTCTCTGTTGGGATTAGCATTAGCGATCTATACAGGACGATTATATATGCAACAAGCACAAGTTACTAGTTCTGGAGAAACTATGCAGTGGTTGTGACTAATCGTGGCGTGAGGATTGTGATGTTATCTTTTTTTGACGCGTTTCATCCCCGCATTCATTCCTCTCAGTAGATGGATGTGGCCTGTCGTTGCTATCCTGATTATTATGTTTAGCGATGCGTATTTGCTAGATGATACCACGAGATCCGTCTTCTTGAGAGACCTTCTCAAAGTCATAGGTGTCTTGATGATTTTCCTCGGCGCATCCAAAGCACTCGTTACTCCTGGGAGAGAACAAAAACTGATAGATGATCAAACAGAGATTATAGAAGTGTAATTTTTTTGATACAGCATATATCTATTTGCAAAATGGGCAATACGTAAAAAATCTTTACGTATTTTTGCATTTTTTACGAATACTAGGATATACACTATTTTATTCTCATTGTCTGCCCATGCATTCTACATCATTTTCAGACTATGCTAAAGCAAAAACAAGCCTGCCTCCTACCAAAGTAGTAGAGCTCAAGCATCGCGTAGTTGCCTATTATCGTGCATTATATGACACACATGCAAGCCAAAATCTTATTGGTGTATTTTTTACCTATCTTTTCACTCCTCCTATGACTTATGCAAAGATCATTACTTATGTTATTTCGACAATTCTCCTCAGTACAGGCGTGTATGCAGGTGTCGCTCCAGATTCGTTTGCACGTACTACGACTGCTGTGCAAGAAACAGTTAAAACAGTTGTAGAGGTGATTTCCTCTCCCCGTATTGATGACACACAGGAAGCGGATGTTCGTGAAAGTGGAGATGAAGTATTTTGCCGTGGAGAACGACGTTCATCACAAGAGTGTGATTCCCTCGTGTTGGGAATTCTTTCGTGAAATGATGATGAAGATGATAATAATAATGACAACGATGTGCGTGAAAGTGAAGACGAAGTATTCTGTGACGGAGAATGGCGTGATGCAGAGGACTGCGCAAAGAGAAATGCAAAGGACACAGAGGACGAACTAGAAGATATCTTTGATGACCAAGACGACAGTAACTCAGATGACGATCACGGCAACGATGTGCGTGAAAGTGAAGACGAAGTATTCTGTGATGGAGAACGACGCGATGCAGAAGATTGTGCTGAAAGAGCGGATAAGGACGCAGAAGATGAATTAAAAGACCTATTAGATGATAAGGACGAAGTTGACAGCGATGATGATCAAGATAACGATGTGCGTGAAAGTGAAGACGAAATATTCTGTGATGGAGAACGACGCGATGCAGAAGATTGTGCTGAAAGAGCAAACAAAGACGCAGAAGATGATAGTGACGATGACGACGATTAATATGACTTGAGTAATCTCTCCTACCGTATACACTTTAGTATGATTTTGGTACTTTCCTAGCATATGTTTGAACGACTATTTCCAACGCCAATAGATGAAAAGCGTTTGATAGAAAACGCAAAAACCAATCATCACGACTTTGCTCGTTTGTATGATAGATTTGTTGGTGTTGTGTATCGCTTTGTGAAACGGCATGTAGTTAACGAACAAGATGCAGAAGATATCGTTTCAGAGACATGCATGGCTGTAGCTCTTCAGATCAAGAAGTATGACACCACCAAAGAACAGAAATTCACTACCTGGGTGCTAGGCATAGCTAAGCATAAACTTGCTGATCATTGGCGTCAAATATATCAGACCCCAGAGACGTCTCGAGACAACACACACGAACCATCCTATGAAGGAGATATGCTCCAACTCCTCACGAATCAAACAAACTACCAAAAAATACTTGCCTTTGTACAGACTCTGTGAGAGAAGCAATGATCTATTTTCTCTCTCAGATATATAGAAGAACTTACCAACAAGGAAATAGCACAGCTATATGAAATCGACGAAAAGACAGTAAGTAGCACGCTTTCCATGGTATGTAAAAAAATCAAAACGCACTGTTCTATTGAGTGAGAGACCTATGCTTGGTAAGTTATTTATTTGACATCTTCTCTTAACATTGATTTAAGCTTCATAGATATATTGCTGAATTCTAGTCCAAAAAGAAACTGATAGTTATAGGTTGAGAGAAACTTCATAAAATGCTTCATAGGCACACAAATAATGTAATGATTTTCTAGGTTTGCGGTTAATGATTCTTATTGTTT
>JAYREU010000073.1:0-11216 GCA_041908765.1 Candidatus Absconditabacterales bacterium | reverse complement strand
TTTTTTGACCTGGAGACCTACCAAAGAAACCCTATGACCTTATTGTCTCAGGAGTGCCTATGAGCCTACTTACACCACAAGCACAACATGCCATGCTCACCAAAACATACGCATTACTTGCACCAGGAGGTACTTATGTACATATACAATACTCTCATGCCCTCACCAAACAAGTAGAGCAGATTTTCTGAAATGCTGAGTACTCATACTGTCTCTTTGATTTTCCCTTTACCTGTGCAATTGTGGGGAAGAAGGTCTAAATTATTAGTTTTTTCCTCTCTGTGCTATTTCCTCCCAATGCGCCCGAGGAATAGCATGCTTTGGGAGGTCATGCAGAGGTTGCACAGGAGCTCTCTCCAGTGTTCGTGTGCCGGTGAATGAGGCGACGAATCCTTTGGGGAAGCTGAGGGTGCCTGCTATCATATAGTGCAATGATGTGCGTTTTTCACGTCGACTGATGGTTGCATCAATTGTAGGAGCAATAGGAAAGGATTGTTGGTAAATGAGACTTGCTTGATGTGCTTTGGGCTCTTGCTGGAGAGTCCAGGTAGTTTGACCATCTGAAGTTGTTCACCGTCGCATCGTACCGCTTTGAGGTGAGGCAATTCACGAATAGACGAATTGGTCTCATGAAAATAAATATAATCGATTCTTCTGTTCATCTGCTACTATACGAGTTTTCTTGGTCAACGTGGTGATATCAACAATCATCTTGTGGGGAGAGGTATCTATGAGATGCGTAGCGGCAGGTGGTAGGTGAGCCCATCTCAACTGTAAGGCATCTATGAGGAGATGGATGGCTTGTTGCGGTGATTCTTGGAGAGGATAAGGAGACTTGGGAGCAGAACTCTCAGCAAACTGCACATACCCATAACTTCCACGTACGAGGACACTACCGCTCGTGGAGAATCAATTCAGATCTCCTATTTCAGCCACCCAAGAAGTGTCAGATCATTTTCCAGGGAGTAAATAGGTAGCAGTACTGAGTGCTAACATACCTGTTTGCATACTCGTCTGACTACCAGAAACCTGAGGATCAGTTCGATATATCGACCAACTACTTGTATGCTGAAGTGCAGGCCATGTACTCATGCGAGCCAAATGACGTGTCACAAAGAAACGAGGGTCAGTTTCTTGTACTTGTCACAAATGACCTGGAAGCTTAGGGCTACCACTCCACAACACAATAATTGCTCCTCACAACAGGAATATTCCTGTAACTATAAAAATTAAACGCGTTTGACGATGTGCCATGCACGAGAGTCAAGTAAAAGCACCTCTGGTGTTTTCAAGTACGTATATAATACATCCTAGCAATCTTTTGTCAAATTGCAAGAACGAAGCAGGTATAGCAAAATGCTCTCTACATACAAAGAATAAGTACAGAAAAAAACAAGAATACAATTGCAATTTTATTGATATCAGCTATGCTGGAGCTAGTTTTACCGTTCTCCGTCTGCATGAGTTTGCTCGAACTTACCATCATCGTTACGGTTGTCCTCTTTTTGCTGATGTCTATTGACCTGTTCCAAAGAAAGAAATTCAATCTTTTACACTTTCTTGTATTCTTTGGAGGAAGTGGTGCCATTGCAACCTTCTTGGTGAGACCAGATTTTCTCACCTCTTTTTGACGTTTCTTTGGAGTTGCGAGAGGAGCAGATGCACTAGTGTACATTGGGATTATCATCTTGGCGTACTTTTATTTCCACTTGTTCAACAAACTCACCAAGCATGAGTTGCAAATGACAAGACTGATCACCGCACAAGCGCTCCAGAACTGGAAAAAAAGTGCTCCTTTTTCCTTACCACTTCCGCCTTCAAAAGATGCAAAAGACGGTTATCTTTTTCTGATGAGAGCATACAATGAAGCCACAGTCATCGGTAGCGTCATTGATGAAATACTAGCAGCAGGATTTCACAAAATTGCGATCGTCAACGATGGTTCAAGTGATTCAACCGCAGAAGTGATTGCAACCAAACAAGCACAATATCCACAAAGTTACCTCATTGACTTGCATCACACCATCAATAGAGGACCTGGTGCAGCCAACAAAACACTCTTTAGCCTTGCCACCAAGTACGCAGAAGCATTGAGTGTGGAATGGCTAGTCACCTACGATGCAGATGGACAAATGGATATCAAAGATATGCATCAGTTTATGCAGGCTGCACAAAGCCACAAACGAGATGTCGTGATCGGAAGTAGGTTTGTCAAAGGCGCAAAAATCGATGATATGCCACTATTGAGGAAAATCATTCTCCGATGAGGTAGAGTAGTCACCTTTGTATTCAATGGCGTCCGACTGACAGATGTATCTACAGGATATAGAATGTATCATCGTAATGTCATAGGTAAATTTCGTATCACATCAGACCGATTTAGTTATCAAAATGAGATTATTGGCACACTTGCTTCAGAACATTTGCGCTTCACCGAGATTCCAGTTCATATCAAATATACCACCTATAGCCTCTCCAAAGGTCAGTCAAATATGAGCGCATTCAAAATCCTCAAAGAGTTGATCTACAAGGCATTTTTCTTTAAATAAGAAAAATACAAGCATTTTTCTTTAAATAAGAAAAATACAAGCATTTTTCTTTAAATAGACAATAGAGAATGTATTGCCTATGGAAAAATACAAGCATTTTTCTTTAAGTAAGCCTGTTTCTGTTCCTTTACCAAAAATCTTTTTTCGCATGCGTGTAGTACAGTATATTGCATATTATCCTCCTCATATTGGGGGCCTTGAATCACACGCTGCACAGCGGGCACAACGATGGATGCAAGAGTGATGTGGTGAGTGTTTGATTGCAACATATAGCATAGGACAACCCACCACCCTTACCTACCAACATGACCAGGTCACCGTTGTTGTGATTCCTGCCTTTGAGATCATACCAACCTTCCCTTTTCCCAAATTTTGGACATCTGAGTATCGTCAGGCACATCGTCTGATCAAAGAATTTGCTCCAGATATCCTCATTACGAGGACAAGGTTTTTCTTAGCGTCATTGTTTGGTGCTCTCTTCGCAAAGTGGCACAGTATCAAGCGAGTTCACATCGAACATGGCGTTGATTACGTCAAGCTTAATACCTGATGGAAAAACGCTCTCGCTTGGCTGTATGATCAAACCATAGGACGTTGCATCTTTCATCGAGCGGATCAGATCATTGGTATAAGTGAAGGATGTAAGCGTTTTGTAAGTCATTTTACGGATAGGGAAGTAGAAGTGATCTATAGAGGCGTTGACTCTGCCATACAGCCAAATCCTATTGCACCAGGAGTAGAGCAGTTTGCACTTTGCTCCGTAGGAAGACTTACTGCACTCAAAGGAATAGATGTACTTTTGTATGCCTTGAAACTGGTAATAGAGCAGGGCAGGACCAACATACATCTTACCTTGATAGGAGATGGTGAAGAGAAGCAGAAGTTAGAACTACTTTCCCAACAGTTGTGATTGGAAGCGTGGGTCACCTTCGCCGGTTATCAAACCAAAACTGCCCTCGAACAGACCTACTACCCACGTATGCATATCATTCTCAACACCAGTTATCAAGAATGACTTCCTACGAGTGTCGTAGAATGATTACTTGCACAATGCATAGTAGTAGCTACTCATGTGGGTGGAACACCAGAAATTAGTGACCAACCTGATCTCATTTTGGTGGCTCCAGGTGACAGATATGCGCTTGCAGAATGCATCCAAAAAGCTATAGATGGATACGCTGTGCATGCGTGAAAGTCTCGTGAACACGTACTCCAAAAATTTAGTCGAGCCACCAATATACGTCGCTATCAACAAAGTTTATAATAAGTTCCTATACGATTATTTTTATTTAAAAATCACCTTATTGTGACTAGTAAAATCTATTTTTTAATTAACTCACTTGAGTGATGAGGTGCAGAAAGAGTGGTGACAAACCTCACCAAGCAGCACATCCAAGAAGGGAAACAGGTTTTCCTGATTACGCTCAAAGAAGGAACCTTTTTTACCTTGCCTGCAGGTTGCACACACATAGTCCTGTGACAGACACATCACAATTGGCTCATGATACTTATATTTCCTCGATATGTATGGAAATGCAAACAGATATTCAAAACCTACGAGCTTCATGATGGTATCAGTTTCTTAGAAATAGCTAATTTTGTACATATTGTTGCAAAAAAAAACGCTATCATCTCATTGAGAACACACGTGAGTTTTTTTAGATGAATCATAGGATATGTATATAAACTACTTATCAAACGACTTTACCCCAAAGCGGGCAAAATCATCGTAAATTCTCATGAGAACAAATACGATATTGCAAGCTATCTCCACATACCTGTAGAGAAAGTAGAAGTCCTCTACAATACGATTGACACCAAACTCATTGCACAACAAAGAACAGAATCTAGAGAAGAGCGACTCAATGAAGTATGTAAAGGAAAAATGGTATTCGTTACTACGGGAAGACTAATACCTTCCAAGCAACACGAAAAAATAGTAGGAGGATTACATCGTATTGCTCAATCTTGACATTTAAACTGGAAGTACTTGATCATCTGAGATGGTCCTCAAAGGTGATATCTCACCTCATTAGTCGAGCAGTATGGACTTACAGATAATGTTATTTTTCTCTGAGAACAAAAGAATATTTTCAAATATCTAGACCTCACTGACTACTTTCTGTATGCTTCTGCGGTAGAATGATTTCCCAACGTGCTCGCTGAGGCCAAAGCAATGGATATCCCCATTGTCACTTCTGACTTCCAAAGTGGTGCGAAAGAGGTAATTTTGGGGCAATTTGATAAAGAACTTGCAAACAATATGTCGTATCCGTATAGATGAACGTATTGAATACTCCTCGATCCTCTGCGTTTTGAGGAACAACTTGTGGACCGATTTTTTTCACTTTAGTAGTATACTCATCCATGCATCTCCATCTCATCGTAGGAGCTAGGCCAAATTTTATGAAAGTAGCCCCATCATTGCTACCATCAAAAAAAGAGTTGATGTTAGTTTTGCACTCATACATACCTGACAGCATTTTGATCAGCAAATGTCTGATGCATTCTTCACAGATTTATGATTACCGTTTCCAGATTACAATCTCAATATTCACGGTGGTCTCGTGCCTGAACAAATTGGGAAAGTAATGGTAGCTTACACGCAATTGTTGCAAGAAGTTACCAGACCGGATTACGTCGTCGTCGTAGGGGATGTCAATGCAACGGTAGCATGTGCTATCACAGCCAAACAATTGGGAATTCGTGTTGTACATATTGAATCATGATTGAGATCGTTTGATTCAACTATGCCAGAGGAAATAAATAGAATACTCACGGATAGTATTTCTGACCTCTTGTTCGTGACAGAGGAATCTGGTGTTACCAATTTAGCAAATGAAGGAAACATTACATGAGTTGAGCTGGTAGGCAATGTGATGATTGACTGTTTGATAATGCATCATGACAAAATTAAGCAACAATCAGTAGTTGCAGAATATTGCCTCACTCCAAAAAAATATGCAGTAGTCACACTGCACAGACCTGCAAATGTAGATACACCAGATCAACTCGAGAAATATCTCGAATTCTTAGTACAAGTAGCTCAAAAACAGCAACTCATTCTCCCCCTCCATCCTAGGACCAAGAATAATATTGAGCGCTTCTGACTGACAAAGTACTTAGATACTCCTCAGATGACTTTCGTGCCACCATTAGGCTACTTTGCATTCTTGCATCTAGTGGAACACAGTAGTTTCGTATTGACGGATAGTGGAGGCGTACAAGAAGAAACCACGTACCTAGGCATTCCTTGTTTAACCATGAGAGCATCTACAGAAAGACCTATCACTTGCACGATATGATCAAACACCTTGGTGGGAGATGATTTTCAACGCATACATACCTTGATCGACGATATTCTTGCTGGTTCCTACAAATTGTGACAAAAACCTCCTTTGCGAGATGGTGCTACTGCTGAAAGAATAATTAGTTCTCTTTTAGCAGATTATCAAACTGCAAGAACATGAAAATAAATATTGCATTTCTTGGAAAGCACAATGCAAAGGGCATTTGAGGAGGGGACAGAAAATTTGAAATATACTTTGCACATTTATCATTGGACTACGTAAACAAGTTTTTTGTATATGTGACTACTGACCCAGCACAAGTCATGGAAAATGGCGAAAGAGTAGTTCTCCTTGAAAACGATCTCATAGATTTTCTACAAAAACAGCAGATAGCATTCGTCTATTTTGCATGAGCAAAAGTTTCTCCCATTACCCACCAAAACATTCTTGAACAATGCACTGGTCTCATCAATGTCAATTTCACCCCCTGTTATGATCCCAGTTGAAATCAGCTCAATCTCATCATTAGCAAGACTGATTATTGGAAACTCAAGCGAATGCATGGAGAACTTACCAATGCCTACGTTGTCTATAATCCGATTGATGTAGATAACCGAATACGCCTTGCCTCAGTGGCAAAAGGAATCCATAGAGCTTATTTTCAGGACAAAAGATACCTCATAGGGAGATTAGGAAGAGCAGAACCATCCAAATGGCATTTTTTGATAATTGCTACATTGGTGACCCTTCAATGGAGAGGAAATTATACATATTGATTTATCTTTGCTGGTATGCCACTCTTGTATAGAAAAGTACTGAAGCTCCTACTCAACCAAAAAATGTATGCATCACTTTTGTTTCTCCCAGAACTAAGACAGCTAGATGATATTGCAGAATTCTATGCATCCATCGATCTATTTCGACAAACCTCACGAATAGGTGAGAGTTTTGGTAATGTTATAGCAGAGAGTTATTGCTTCAAAAAACCCGTAATTACTGATTACAAACATTTTTATCGTAATTGAAAAGTGCTACCTGATCTCTATGATGCACAGATTGAATTGGTTGATCATGAACACACAGGGGGCTATTGCAACTATCCGCACAGCGTCATTGCATTTCTCGAAGGACATACATTAGCACAGCTTCAAGTATTGGGGCAACATGGATTTGAAAAAGTACAACAAGAATATCATATCACACACACAGCACAAACCCTTATCAAGGTTCTCTATGAACGAGGCAAAAATAAAGAGATATACTTAGCAAACCCATCATTTGAGCAACTTGTAGCCACACCAACTTCGCAAGCTATTGCAAACTATGCTGAAGAGTATCATTGAAGGATACATACCTGTCTCAAGGCAAATACTATCAGTTGATCAGGTAAAATGAGCTACAAACTATTGCATATGCTGTGGAGATGACTAGAATATGCCTATCTGTTGCGAAGAAAACAAATGATCTTTTTTTTCAACATATCCATAGAACAGTTTTAGTCTTTTCGTTGCTGAGATGCACTATATTGATCAATATTTTAGGGATGTCTATGCATTAATGACCAATGTACATATCAAAGAAAGGTGGTATATGTTTTGGTTTTATCAATATCTGTGCCTCAAAAATATCTGTGGGAAGCTTTTGGGATACAAATATAGGTCTCAAAAATTTAATGGGTGGAATATACATTTTGAGAGCTTTGGTGCGTTTTTTGCTATATTTACTGAATTATTCATTTACAACATTTATCATTTTCAAGCGTCCAATGACAAACCCTTTGTGATAGATTGTGGTGCAAACATTGGTATGGCAGCTTTTTATTGCAAATTTCTCTATCCTCAAGCGAAAATAGTCTGTTTTGAGCCAGATAAAGAAACATATCTTCTGTTAACTAAAAATATTGATGAGAACAAATTGACAGACACTACAGCACGAAACGAAGCAGTTGCTGGAAAATCAGGAAATGTTACCTTTTATGCAAACGGAGACATGCAATGAGGGCCTGGGAACTCTCTTGAGAAGAGCCAGGCTACTTTTGCAAATACTAATAGCTATATAGTTCCGGTAGTACAACTCTCTCAAAAATGATATAGCGATATTGACTTTCTAAAAATAGATATTGAAGGTTCTGAGTGAGGAGTGTTTCAAGACTTGGAGCAAAGTGGACTCATAGATCACGTACATGCGCTGAGTCTTGAATATCATTACGATGAAGCACTGACCAACAACACACTTTCCAGTATCTTACACACACTAGAAAAACATAATTTTCGCTATATCATCAATCCAAATATTTTGATTGGATATACGGTTACGCCGCAGTTATTTGCCGCGCGAGACAATAGATATGTGTTGATGATTGACGCATATCGTTTATAAATTTTAATTTTTTTGTGCAACTATGTCATCACTGTGAGCGTGGATATTGGATCATTTACACTTTTTGTGCATACCTTATCGTTTGCATACGAAGATAGGTCTGCTATGGTATTATTATAGTATGTTGTTCAAACAACTTACCCGATGAAGACGATCACCTCGTGCTACATTTTGGTGATATAGACTACGTGCTGCCAAATTTAGATATATTTACGGCATTTTTAAAATTGCTTTTTTCAAAGGACAATATTACTTCAACACTCCCAACACGAAACCGCTCATCATTGATTGTGGTGCGAATATTTGAGTAACAAGCCTTTATTTCAATTTCCTTTTCCCACAAGCAGAGATTCATACCTTCGAACCTAACCCAGAGGTATACCAATATTTAGTAGTAAACACAGCAAAACACTCTCAGATCATCAATCATCAACTAGCCGTAAGTAACACTACAGGAACGCTTGATTTCATGATAACAAAGAACCATGCAGGAGACACGCTTGCATCTCTGCACAACACTACCAATCAATCTAACCCGACTCACCTATCTGTACAAGTTATCCAGCTATCTCATTTTATCCAAGAACACCTCTCTGGAAGACGTATTGATTGCATCAAATTTAATATTGAAGGGAGTGAAGATAGAGTGGTTGCTGATCTTGCACAGCACAACTGTCTAGCACACATTGATCGTATGATTTTTGAGTACCACCACCATATTGAAGTGGGCATGAACTCCAAACTAGCATCCATGCTCAATGATCTTGAATCACATTGATTTGACTATACCATGTCTGTGACGAATTTTAGATTATACAAAGAAGGTGCTATCCAAAACCTCTTCATACACGCATATCGCAACCTAAAACACATTAGCTAGGCAATTGACTACTTACTTTATACTTATTTATTGTATATCATGAATATTTTAGCTATTCATTATGGATTCAATGCATCGATTGCATATACAGAGCAAGGAGAATTACGTTTCTTGCTTCATGAAGAGAAATTTGATAACATCAAAAATAGTATGTGATATCCTACTGCATGCATTACCTATCTCAAAACACAGATCGATATCAACAAGATTGACAAAATTATTATAAATCCAAAAAATTTCTCCCTCGCATGATGGAAAAAATCTGAAGTAAAAGCTGCTCCCAATCAATGAGCAAGTGCACTCAAAAAGTATACGTGGAGAGACTACCTTTTTTTTCATCTCTATCAACGATTCCCTCGAGTTTTCAATCGATACAATGATGCAAGAACAGAAAGTAAGTCTGCATATCAGCGCAATCGCGCTTGGTTTGCACAGGAGCTCACTAGCAAACTGGGAAGGGAAATCACCATAGACATGATTGATATTGCTGAACATCATATCACTCATGCATTAAGTACTATTTATTTCTACGGTTTGCATCAACAAGATGAGCCAATATTGTTACTCTCGCTTGATGGTGCAGGAGATAGATATTGTTCTAGTGTAAGAATTCGAGAAAAGTGATCTTTTAGAGATTTAGGAGTCACGAGATTCACTCATTCTCTTGGTTTTTTGTGGTCATATGTTACTTGAGCACTTGGTATGAAACCGCATGAACATGAGTATAAGGTCATGGGACTAGCTGCCTATTCTTCTCCTACATACTATCAACAAGTCTATGATAAGCTCTTCAAATGACTCATATGGATTGATGGATATACTTTCAAGAGTCGTATTCCTCTCAACTTAGCAAATGTGTATCTCTATGATAAGCTCTATTGACTGAGATTTGATAATATAGCTGGTGCGTTGCAAGCATTTACTGAAGATATCGTTTTGGAACGAATCACTCATGCAGTAGAAATGAGTGGGATCAAAAAGATTGCGCTCAGCGGTTGAGTGTTTATGAACGTCAAACTCAATCAAAAAATTCAAGAACTTACGCAACTAGACAAAGTATACTTCATGCCCTCAGCAGGAGATGAGTCCACAGTACTTGGGCAAGTATTGTATGGATACCTTGCACAACCAGAGCAACTAGCACATCTTGCACCACTCCAAACCATGTACAGTGGTATTCAGGTTACGAGAGAAGAGACAAAAAGTTATATTGAACAACATGGCATAGCGATAACACACCATGTTCTAGATCTACAAACCGATGAACAATCTGCAAAACATATAGCCAAATTATTGTCGCAATTTGAGATTGTGGGCGTGTGTAGAGGAAAAGGAGAGTGGTGAGCAAGATCACTGTGTAATAGATGAATTCTTTCAAATGCATCAGATCTCAAGAGTTTTCATACGGTAAATGATATGATCAAAATGAGGGATTTTCGAATGCCTTTTGCACCTACTATGCTGGCAGAGTATGCTCCACGTTACCTTAGAGGTCGAGCAGACATATCGCCTAGAGCCAAAGAAAGCGCTTATTTTATGATCACTGCTTTCGGAGGCACAGATCTCGCACAACAACACCTCAGAGCTTCTATGCACCAAAAAGATAAAACGCTAAGGCCACAACTTGTAGATCAAGAAAGCAATGCATGGATGTATGACATGTTGCAAACATATGAACAACCTACGGGGATGTGAGGAGTCATGAATACTTCACTCAATATACATGGATATCCATTGGTGGGAGGTATAGAACAAGCTCTTTTCACCTTTGAAAAATCAGGATTGCAACACCTCTTGCTTGACACGTTCCTCATTAGTAAACGTTCGTAAATGAAAACACCCCTTTTTTCGATTATCATCCCTACCTACAACCGCAAGGAACTGCTTGAAAAAGCAATTTTTTCAGTGATCAACCAACAGAAAGGGGAGTATGTTTTCGACTATGAGATACTCATTGTAGATGATGGGAGTACGGACGGGACACGCAACTACATCGCCACTTTGCTTGCCCAACATGATACCATTCGTTATTTTTATCAAGAAAATAGTGGCTTGCCAGGAAAAGCCAGGAATGTTGCATTGGCACATATGTCCCCACAAAGTGACTGGACTATACTC
>JAYREU010000072.1:0-12973 GCA_041908765.1 Candidatus Absconditabacterales bacterium | reverse complement strand
ATCATTACATTATTTGTGTGCCTATGAAGCATTTTATGAAGTTTCTCTCAACCTATAACTATCAGTTTCTTTTTGGACTAGAATTCAGCACGTTTTGATACTGACTTATAAGAATTTTATATATAAAGTCAATAGCAAATATTACTTTTTTGTCGCTAACGAAACAATTCGTTTAAGCTCAATAAATTCGCTCTGTGATGCCACTTGCTCAACAACATCCCACGACAGGTAAGGTAAAGCAAACGTACTGGTAAGTATAATAACATGGTCAGTAAAGGTAATGTGCGTAGGTAAGTCAACTTTTTTAGACATTTTTCCCCATTGGAGCCGACCTATCAAATGTCCCTCACTGTATGATTCGATAGTGAATATACACCCTTCTTTGGTAAGGCCTTCAAATCCCCAGACAAGTGTTCATCATAGTACATATTCTCCTTCGGTAATAAGCGTCCCCGAAAGGAAAACTATTTCTCCTTGTTTACCCGTTGATACAGCATCAATTGACCAGGCACCTTTGGGTCAATTCTCTAAGGTAGCGATACTACCAATGATATCTAACGGAACTTCTGGAAGAGCTTGCGCGTCACTCACTACCGCAAGAGGAACCTGAGGTGGTTGTGGTTCAGGAATAATTTTTTCACCTGGCACTTCTACCTCTCTAGAATCAGTTGTAGATCAATTAAGTAACATGCTATCATCTGAGGGAACTGATGTGCGACTGTTAAACAATACCCAAATAAAGACTACTACAAGCGCCAACAAAACAAAAGGTAGTGCTGGAGAATTTGTTTTCTTGTGTGACATACGCTGACATAGAGGGATAAAATTACCTGCACTCTATTGAAATACATAGCAGGTGCAAGATCAAGAAAAGGTTGAAAAAAACGCGCTGGGAAACCCAGCGCGTTGGAAAACGTTTTCCAAAAACATTACCTCGTTTCCTCAGAAATCATCATCTTCACGGTTTCCTTGTCAGTGACATCAGGGAAGAAATGATCCATAGCATTGAGTGTGCTTGGTTTGATAATATTTGCCAAGCGCACATACCATATATCATTTACCACATGGTTATCGACTGCCAAGTATTTGAACACACTGAAATGTTGATTCATCTCTAGTGGAAGAACTACTTTATTGATATCAAGGTACTGAATCAACTCTAACCCTAAATTAGCCTTCATGCGAAATCCTCTTTTCACATTGATGAGGACAACGTTCTCATGCTGTTTCATTTCCCAAAGATTTTCAAATGGGGTTGGTGCAGTATCTATGTGAATAATGATATAGAGTCCTGCCTTTTTCCCTCGTTGTACTTGCCTCATAAGACGCGCATCGATTTTCCCGGCATTCGTTTTTGATAAGAGTACAAGCACATCTGCAAATAAAGCCACATTGTGCACCAGTGCAACTTTTTTTGCAAAGTCCTGTATACTAACCACCTTTTGACTGATCATTGATTTCTTGAGTTTTTCTGTAAGGTACCACCCTATCATAACCAGCCCAAATATACTAGCTATCAATAAGGTTACCCATCCTCCTTCAAAGAACTTTTTGCTATTAGCTAATAAAAAGAAACCTTCTCCAGACAGATAGAAAATACCCCAAATCCATATGAACCAAACTTTGTATTTATTATACCGCATATAGTACAACAACAAATAAGTTGTTAGGATCATTGTTGCAATAATAGCCAATCCATAAGCACCCTCCATAGCAGTGGATGTTTGGAAAAATACTAATACGCAAAGACATCCAATCCAAAGCATCTTATTCATAATGGGTACATACATTTGTCCTTGCTCTTCTGATGGATACACGATCTTCCATTTTGGTAACACATTCAACTTAATACCTTCAGCAACAAGCGTATACGCTGCAGAAATAATTGCTTGTGAAGCTATGATGGCTGCAAGTGTCGCAGACAAGATACCAAAGGGTACCCACCATGCAGGCATGACCTCATAAAAAGGATTAAGCTCACCAAGTGTTTTTCCCTCATACTGTAACAGCCATGCAGCTTGTCCGAAATAGTTAAGTACGAGTGCACATTTTACTCCAAACCAAGCTAAACGAATATTTGCTCTCCCACAGTGTCCCAAATCTGAGTATACTCCTTCTGCTCCCGTTGTGCACAGAAATACTCCACCTGCAAGGAGTAATGTGAGCTGTGGGTCGGTAAAGAGTAGCTTGAGTCCATAGTATGGTGATAATGCCATCATAATTCCTGGGGATTTTGTGATACCATATACACCAATGAGCGCCAGCATCCCAAACCAAAATACCATTATAGGCCCAAATATTTTACCTACTTTTGCAGTTCCGCTCCGTTGGACTACAAACAACAGACATACAATTATCACCGTTATGAATGTAGTATTCAAGTGATTGAAGGCAGAGAATTTCCCGATACCCTCAATGGCAGAAGAAATAGAAATAGCAGGGGTTATCATACCATCTGCCAAGATACAAGCAGCACCTGCTATAGTTGCATACAACAATGTACGCGATCCATTGTGTGGACGAATCAGTGCATAGAGCGCAAAGATACCACCTTGCCCATCGTTGTCAGCGCGCAAGGTCATCACAATATACTTGATGGTAGTTTGAATCGTGAGCGTCCAAAAAATAAGACTCGCTGCACCAAAAACCAATTCCTCAGTGATCAGGTGATCACCGATAATTGCTTTCCACACATAGAGTGGAGAGGTACCAATATCACCGAAGACAATACCCATGGTAATCAAGACACCAAGTGCCGTAGCTTTATTTTTCATACAAGTTTTTTTTATACGTTTTTTAATGATAATGAACGCAAGAAAGTACAATAAATATATAGATATTAATGTCAATATCAAAAACGTAGCTTCTCTTTCCAGTATACTATCTGCTTTGGTAGAGCGGTTAACTCATCATCTACCGCCAACTTATTTCGATGCTTTTTGTGGCACTTGGTACACACAAAATGAATCTTCACTCCCCCATTTGCTTGGACAAATTCCGTGGGGATCATCTTCCCACCACACGTCGTATTTCTATCACCAGGGATCTCTCCATCTACGTGCAATGACAAAAAACATGCAGGGCAGTGATTCCTACATGTCTTGAGTGCAGGAGGAACAGCAATGCCACACCCTGCACAAATAAATGATTCATTACGCTTTTTCATCTACGCACACCTATGTAAGAAACTCAAAAACAATTCCAAGAAGCCGTGGTGTCCACATATCATTACCCCCAATACAAAGGTGGTAGCACAAGCTTGACTAGGTCAAGCATATTCGGCCCCAGGTAATAACAGATAAGGAGATACTGCATGGACTCACCAACTTCTTAGGTGAGTGGTAGTATAGAGAAAATAGACACTATATACAAGAAAAAAGTTTATAAAAAAGCCCCACTTGCATGGGACTTTCATAAACATGATCAAGAAAGTATACTATTATATCATCTCTGCTTTAACCTCGATGATCAAGTCTTTAATCTTGCCTTCGATCTCATCACTGAGTGCTTTCTCAGTAGCGATTTGGTCAGCAAGTTCTTTCCAGTTGGTATCGAGTTTGTCATAAACAAGCGATTCAAATTGTGCTATTTGCGTGACTGCTAGACTATCCAAATGATTTTTGACTCCCGCATAAATTACTACTACTTGCTTGTTGAAGGGTAAGGGACTATTGACGTTCTGCTTGAGCAACTCGACCAATCTCTTTCCTCTCTCGAGGACTTTTTGTGTACTTTCATCCAAGTCAGACGCAAATTGAGCAAACGCAGCGAGCTCTCTGAAGTTAGCTAACATGAGCTTCAACGTACCTGCAACTTTTTTCATAATCTTCGTCTGCGCAGATCCACCTACTCTCGAAACAGAAAGTCCCACGTTGATCGCTGGTCTAATACCCGCGTTGAATAAATCCGTTTCCAAGAAAATCTGACCATCCGTAATAGAAATGACGTTGGTAGGAATATAGGCAGACACATCACCTGCTTGTGTTTCGATGATCGGCAACGCAGTCAGTGATCCAGTTTTACCTTTGACCTTACCACCGGTAATTTGCTCAATATAGTCCGCACTGACTCTCGCCGCTCTCTCGAGTAATTTGGAGTGCACATAAAATACATCACCAGGATATGCCTCACGTCCAGGAGGTCTTCTCAACAAGAGAGATACTTCTCTGTATGCTACCGCATGCTTGGATAAATCATCATAAATGATCAATGCATCTTCGCCATTATTCATAAAATATTCACCAAGTGTACAACCGATATATGGCGCAAGAAACTGCATCACCGCAGGATCAGAAGCTGCAGAAGAAACCACAATCGTATAATCCATAGCTCCTGCCTGAGTCAACGTCTCTACAATTCTACGTACTTTGGATTCTTTCTGACCGATAGCTACATAGATACAGGTCATGTTTTGATCTTTCTGATTGAGGATCGTATCGATAGCAACGGCAGTTTTTCCTGTTTGTCTATCTCCAATAATCAACTCTCTTTGTCCTCTTCCAATAGGCACCATACTATCAATAGCCTTGATACCCGTCTGCAATGGTTGATCTACAGACTGTCTCGCGATTACACCAGGCGCAACGATTTCTACGGGTGCATACTCTTTGCCTTCGATTACACCTTTGCCATCAATTGCCTCACCCAATCCATCCACCACGCGACCAATGTATTGTCTACCAACAGGGATTGAAAAAATGATACCCGTCAATTGCACGGTATCTCCTTGCTTGATAGATCTCATATCACCCAAAATCAATACTCCTACAGCAAACTCCGTGAGATCCAATACTAGCCCTTTGACACCACTAGCAAATTGAACAATCTCGCTAAATTTCACGTCTGAGAGACCTGAAACCGTGGCTACTCCATCTTTAACTTCTTGTACGATTCCTTTTTGGGAAAGTGAATCAGAAAGATCTTTGCTTTGGAGTGATTGCTCAATTTTGGAAAGAAGTTGTTCAGTAAGTGACATAACCTAGGGAAGCAAAAAATAAAATAATTTTCTCGTATATTTATTGTAAGAGTTTATCTATATCGCCAACAAATGTTCTTCTATAGAGCATATCACCTTCTTTTATCTCGATACCTAAAGTGTCTGTTGCAATAAAATCATATTTCTCGCTTTGTGGAAGAATATCAGCTTTGGGTGCGCGTAGTTTTGGCTTTTGTGTACTCATCGCTTCCAAATGCTGAACAAGTTGTTTGAGGTCTTTGCGAGTGACGCGATGCGATGTGACACCAGCAGACAAGGTAGTCATGATAGTATCTATAGCACCATCTGTAGTAGCAAGTGCACACAAACGTTTAGTAAACTTGGTAATATGCATCAGATTATTTTTGTGAACTAAACTCCTTGGCAACTTGTTCGAGATATGCATCCTGTACGCTGGTGTGTTCTCATGCAACTTTTTGTACTACTACTTTTGCAATACGTTTGACCGAAGAAACAAAATTTTGTTCGAGCTCGTCTTGCAAGACTTTCATAGAAGTTTGTGCTTGATCAACAAGTACATTTGCCTTGTTTTGTGCATCTGCAATAATATCTGCCTCCTTCTTTTTGCCCAGTAGTTGAGCTTCTTGAATAAGTTTTTCTCTATGTTGCTTACCTTCGAGAATCATGGTGTCTACCTCAGATTGTGCCTTGGCTATGATATCCGAATATTCTTGTTTCGCTTGGGCAATATGTTGTATGTCTGCTTGTCTTTGGAGAAGTTGTTGTTTGATCTTGCCACCAAAAAACTTCACGAAAATAAACAAAAAGATAGCAATATTGATCAATTGCGCTCCTACATTCAACAAAATAGTTTGCGTAGAAGGATCCTCGTGTCAAACAACGACCTCTTCTGCAAGTTGTTCTGTCTGTGTTGTTGTCGCAGACATCCAGAGACATTAAAAGATAAAGTACAAAAACACTTATTGATTATCCAAGAATTTGGAATGCAATTACCAAACCATAAATAGCAACCGCTTCGGTAAATGCCAATGCGAGAATCGCAGGAACGAATGATTTACTAGCTGATTCAGGGTTTCTAGCAATACCAGCTACCCAAGCACTACCAATCAAACCAAGTCCTACTGCTGCTCCAAGTGCAGCTAAACCAATAGCAATACCTGCTGCAAATTGAGTTGTCATAACGTAATATAATGAAGAATAAAGAAACGATGGGAAGAAAGATTTCTAGCGGATAGCTAGGATAATCCAAATTGGGAACATGATATTATTAATGTGATGATTCCCCTGCCATTTTGAAGTAGACCAAGACCAAGGTACTAAATACAAAGGCCTGGATACAACTCACCAATAGCTCAAGGAGAAATACAAGTAACGGCATCACCAAAGGCACATGAAAGAATCACTGTGCTGCACTTACTACTAATCACAGCAAGACCATACCAGCAAATATATTTCCAAATAACCTTAGTGACAACGACAAGACTTTTGCAATTTCTCCTAATGCTTCGACAAGACCAATGAATAATCCAATCAATATATCAAATGGTTTCAATAGCAATGTACCAATACTATTGACCTTGGGGATAATTCCGAAGCCCCTCCAAGGTATATATTTCTCGATAAAATGCAACCCATTACGCTTAAAACCGAATGCAAGTGAGCCCAATACGCATAGCAAAGCCAATGCACCGTTGAAGTACACATCACTCGTCACGGGTCTAAAGTAATGATGTAACCAAGGAATCACATAGGCAAACATATCCCCCAACAATCAAAAGAGATTGGATCGCAAAATATAAGTAAACAAGAAAACGACCAACATAATCACTCTCGGTGAGAGATGTTCGTCAATTCCCTGAAAGAAGGTAAACAGTCCTTCCCATAATGCATCTACTCCTTGTACAAACAAACCTGTCGAACCACGAGCTTTGAGGACTCTATACACCATCACAAACAATGCAAAAAGGAGAGTACCTGCTATGGAGGTCAAAAGTGTCTGGGCAATTTGCAGCTGACCAAATGTAATATAATGTGGAAAGAAAGATACGGTTTCCATGATATAGACTACATAAAACAATTTCCAAGTTTCTTTATACCATCACGAAGACTAGCTACTGAGTTTGAATCTATGATTCCCTTTGTGGGAAATTTTTTCTACATAGACAACATTTCCTTGGTCAAGACATTTTTTAGCTGGCGCTAAGTCTTCTGCCGTCAGTCATGTATGTTTGTCTGCAGTCTGCATAGTGTGTTCTTTGAGCCAATAGTGTAAGGATTCTGCCAAGTTTTCCTCTGAACCAAGTTGAGCATTATGACTTCCGAGCATGTATAATTGTTCTTTCAAAAGATCATGGTCAGTATGGTCACAAACAAATTGCGCCAAGTCATGAGAAAGAAAATCAATAATTAAGTTTCTACCTGTTTCATGATAGCCAAAGTCTTGTTGTTCTTCTCAATTTCCATTTATTTTTTTATTCTTTTGCAAAAGATCGATGTAGGGTTCTCAGACTTCGTGGTCTACTCTTGGTGTATTTTTTACCCAGATGATAGATTCTTCTGTATGATCACCATCTAATACTCTTATATCAGCATGGTCCTTGAGAAATTTCCAAAATAGTTGTCTACCTGTTTCTGAAAATCACCATGGATTGATTCCGTGTTCATCTACTTTTTTGGTCGTTAGCATACGATCTACCGCCCCACATCAAATATGTCCACAATCGCAAGGATGCTTGCCATGATTGTGTTCTTCTGCATGAGTATCATCGTGCAAATATATTTTGGTATCTCCGACAAACGCAGCTAGCATATCCATAATTTCTTGTTCAGACAATTTGCCTTCAAAAAACTCATTGAGCGCTAGATAGCTTGCTCCGAGTGTACCGGCAGCGCCTCAAAAACTAGAGACGCCTGTCATATCCTCTCTCCCATCAACACACGTATTTTTGGTAAGATATACTTCCTTTTTTCTCAACTCTGACAAAAAAAGTCTATCTGTATTATTATTCAATTTTTCTTTAATTTGATCAGCTGTAAGCATGTTGATGTTGTGAAATAAAGCATTTTTAGTAGCTTCTGTAGCCTCATGCGTTAATCAGCCATTTTCATGAGGCTGGTTGTTTGTTTCTGTCATGAGTAACAATAAACAAAAAATAAAAGAGCAACTTGTCTGTATAATCAAGAAAAATCTTATTTCAAGTCATTTGTCAATTTTACTGCTGGAGCTGCAGATATCATTAGATGCAACTGACACATATTTGCAAATAAACAAGCAATAGTCACCGGTCACACTCCACCAGGCACAGGAGTGATAGCTCCTACATGTGATTCCAAAAGCTCCCAATTGGTGTCTCCAACTGGTCTACCATCGACCAGCCCTCGTCCCACATCTACGATAATGTGTTTTTCTTGGAGATAGGGCAAAAAGTCTTCACCCAACAGGCCGATTTGGCCAGTCGCAGAAATGATGATCGTGGATTGTTGTAAGATTTCACACAAATGATCACGGGTCGTATCGCTCGTTGCGGTAGCTACAATTGCTCCACGCTGTTGCAAAGCAAGTGTTAGTGGATATCCAACCAAATTGCTTTGACCTATGACCAAAACGGGTAGATTTACTACGTTACCATACCCATAGTAATCCAATAAGGCCAGTACTGCTTGTGCAGTTGCAGGCAAGATAGTTTGCTGTGGCGTTTGCCATGCTTGTACATGGGTAGCACTCAATCCATCAATATCTTTGTGCGGTAGAATTGCATTGAGTATCAGATCCTTGGCATGCTGTAGTTGTGGCGCCAGTGGTAATTGCACTACAATGCCTAGCACCTCATCGTCTTGATTATATGTTGCAATCTGCTCGAGTACCATTTCATATTCCCAATCTGCTCCCAATACAATCTCACCCTTGATTCACAATTTCTTAGCGTAGTCCACTTTGCGTTCGACATAGACGCGTGAGGGTATATCACCAGATAACAAAAAAAACACGACGCGCTTCATGAGAAGGTTATGTGACTGAATATACTGTTGTGTGGTAGTAGTGAGTTCCTCTACTACAGGTTTTCCTAATAAAAGCATAGATTCCTAAGAAAAAAACATGAGATGTTTTTTATAAGAAAAAAAAAGAAAAAGTACAGACAGAAAGTACACCTCCAATTGAGGATACATGACTTCGTCTTTAGTCGTTTTTGCTTCCTCGAAGTTGGCGCAAGAGTGGATTTTCAAGAATAATATCTTGTAGCATCGTCTGAAATGGTCAAAAAAGAGGCCTACCTCCTTTGCGCATTTTTGCATAGCCAACAATTTCGAGACACGCATCTATATCTGGTTTATCAGTTTTGGTAATGGTGTTCATAATATCTGTCAGTACTCCCTTGAGGACATGTTCATGTACTGCATGACTCACATACTTGGGAAGATCCGTGATTCACTTGACGCCAAATTCTTGTACCATGTTGGCCCATGTTTTGATTAACTGCTCATGAGCGAATGACTTACACAAGTCTGTCATAAAATGATTTGCGACCTTGTATTCATATGATGCTCTATTAATCACTGGTTCTGTTGGGAAAAAATAATTATCGTATATCCAAGGAATATATACATTCATATCATTTTGTTCCATGAACCTATACATTCTTTTGGTCAAGGAAATATTGATATCTCCTACTTGATGCATACCCGATTGCAACACACAGTAGTGATCATACAACTCTCTAAAATAGGGTTCATTGAGAATTGCATCGATGATACTTTTGTCACCACTATGCTCTGGACCACTGAGTAATTGGTCTGCACAATATGAACGATATTCTGACGAAATACGCTCACATGAATACTTGGTCACTGGCAACTGACCAAAATAGGCAACCAAAATTTCTCTTACTTCATGTGACTGCGCAAACCCCGAACGCAATGTATACGAATAACTACGTGTAGGACCTGGTAAAGGATTGATGGAGGTAACTCAGAGCTTATACAAAAGATCAAAAGCAATATCCTTGATAAAGGAATGCTCTGGAGAATCTACTATTCACCATGGATCTCCTTGTTGCAACAACTCAAAAAGTGGTTGATTAAAATCATGCTTAGCACAATATTTTTCAAATGCCTTTTTGAGGTCTGTATGATTTTGATGGAAACTTTCCAACCTTGAAAAAATAATATCATCATTTCCAGGTAATCATACATCAGGAGCATCATCAAATTCAGGTCAGTAGAAATCCGGCATAGGTTGTTACACAAAAGACAAAACGCTTTTGGTAATATTCTTTATAGTATTCATGTCAATAGGAAAATACTATCACCTAATATTATTTATTTCCCCTCACTTTGCGAATACCTCCATCATCCAAATGAATGACATGGTCTGCAAAACGAAGTAGATTTCTCTCATGTTCAATCATGAGAATAGTATCACCTTTGTCCAAAAATTGTTTGAGTACTTTGAGCAACTTCTCAATATCGCTTGGATGTAATCCCACCGTAGGTTCATCCAAAAAGTAGACGGTATGTCCTCTGTATTGTTTGAGCAAATGTTTCACGAGTTTGATTCTCTGTGATTCGCCACCAGAAAGGGTGTGTGCTGGTTGTCCCATTCTCAAGTATCATAGACCGATTTCGCACAAGAAATGAAGCTTTTCTGCAATAAATCAAATATTACCGAACAACTCATACGCATCCATCACATACATCTCCAAAATTTCAGCGATCGATTTCCCATGCCACTTGATATCCAAAATCTCTGGTTTGTATCTATTTCCTTTACAAAGGACACATGGTACATAGGTGTCAGGCAAAAATTGTAATTCTACTTTTTTGTACCCATATCCTTGGCATTCTGGACAGGCACCCTTGCTTGAATTGAAACTAAAATATCCGGCATTGAACGCAAGCATTTTGGCCTCTGGTACATTTGCATACATTTTTCTAATATCATCAAACACACCTATGAAAGTGGCAGGACAACTTCTAGGCGTCTTGCCTATACTCGTTTGATCTACATAGACCACATTATCAATTTCTTCATATCATGTAATTGTTTCAACTCACAAATGTTTGTAAAACTCTTGCAAAGCAAGTTGTTCGAGATGTTCATATTTTTCTCTTTTGACTATTGAAGCTTGCAAAATTTCTTGTCGATTGAGTCATTCCTTGAGGAGTTGTAATCTAATGTATCCTTGGATAAATTGTTGTTTATCATTGAGGAACTTATACAAGGTATGATAGAGTAATGTTGTTTTACCTGCACCTGAGGCTCAGGTAATAGCAGTAAAACTTCCGAGTTTGAGTGATACATCAATTCATTTGAGATTATGTTTGGTGGCTTTCTTGATATTCACTTCGTAGCGAGAAGGAGTGTGATCAAACTCTGCTTGGACTTTTTTCTTGCCGGTAATATATTGTGCAGTCAAGGTATCTGCTTTGAGGAACTCCTCCATGGGACCATTGAATAATATCTTGCCTCAGAAATCTCCCGCGCCTGGACCTACTTCCACAATCCACTCACTCGCTTTGATAAAGGTATCATTGTGTTCTACGACAATAATAGAATTGCCCAACATTTTGAGTTGTTTGATCGCATCGATTACTTGCACAATTTCGTCATCATCCAATCCGATAGTTGGTTCATCTAGCACATAAATAATACCCGTCAGTTTATTACCCAGTTGTTTTGCCAATCTCAATCTTTGGATTTCACCTCATGAGAGAGAATCAATTTGTCTCATTGTTTGCAAATAACCTAGACCCAAGGTAGCAATCGTCTCAGCTCTATTGAGTAATGGGCGGACAATTTTTTGTGCTAATGTCTGTTGAGGATGGTCCGTTTGAAAACGATCCATGACTGATACAAGTTGCTGAATTGGTAGTTTTTGTAAATCAAATAATGAGTACTTCTCAGGCAACTCATCTTTGTGTAAGAGTTGGTCAAGCTGTTTCTTGGTGCGCGGAACAAGGAAGACATGCAAACTTTCTTGTCTAATCTTTGCTCAACCGCACGTAGGACATGGTCTAATATCAAGCATCGCTTGGAAATCAACCGTCAGAATTCCCTTTTGATATTGTCCTGTTAAAACATCTTCGACGCCACGATAATACATACTCGTAAATTTACCTCCTCACAAACTCAATTTGATGAGTTCGTTATCACCTTGCAAGACAACTTCTCTAAATCGATCTGGCAGATCCTTCCACACGAGCGAATCATTGACGTCATATTTTTGTGCGAGTTTTTGTAAGATAGCTTGCCCGAGTTGTGATTCACGTCGAGGCAAGATAGCCTGTTTGTAGGGAGAAAAATGATCAAGGACTTTTTGGAAATCTACTTGAAGCACTTCGCCAAGCCCATGGCATTTGGTACATGCACCATCTTGTCTGTTGGCGCTGAAATGTTGCGGGGTGAATTCGGGATAGGCAATATTATCTTTGGGGCAGTAGTATTTGTCGGTGTACCGCGTCAATCTCTCAGGTGTTCTCGTAGGCACCATGTGTACGGTCGAATTGGTCACGCCAAAATATTGCTCAAAAATATCGAGAATTTCAGGTTCTTCAACTGCGCAAAAATGTTCCTCACGAGCCGTCGTAGTAATCAAATGTGCGTCATACATTTCTTGCATTTGTTTGGCTTGCGCCTTGGGGACTTCGGTATCGTTATCATCATGGAGTACCATACGTAGAGGTGCATTACGCTTGATTTTCTCTGCATCGAACAATCGGTCACTCGTCATCATATAAGCACGTCTGCCTGATTTGAGCTTGGGTTGGCAATAGGATGACACGAGAATCATACCTGCAATGGGTGTCTTGGACTGCTCTACAATTTTCTGTGCAATCACTCCTCCCAAACTATGTCCCAAAATAATCGTACGTTCAGTAAGTTTGATTTGCTTACGTACTGCTTCTACTTGTTGGTCGATATCCGGACGATCAGGACTAGGAAGTTCAGGAATATCCACACGACACCCACGTTGTTTGAGTGTCTCTGCAAGCCAAGGAAACCAATTGTTCTCAGGTCTT
>JAYREU010000071.1:0-9935 GCA_041908765.1 Candidatus Absconditabacterales bacterium | reverse complement strand
CGTCAAAATCCTGACGTGCAGCATACAAGACAGCACGCATGTAGAGGTATGAAAATTTGGTTTCGTTATCCAAATCATAGTCTTGCGCTTGCGCGAGGAAACTTTCTGCAGGAGTATATTCTCCACGTTGATAGCTCTGCTGTGCTTGCGCGATCAGGAGAGAGGGTAACGTGTGTTCGAGTCCTCGTGCATCATAGACTATCCCGTCATAGACTGAACGATATGAGTTGTAGGCGTCTGCGAGCTTGTCGTCGCTGATTGCTTGCGCTCATGCATCGAGGAGTTTGTTTGCTTCATCAAGTGCAGAAGCATGACAGACTTCGTAGTTTTGTTTTGCGACGGTGTAGGCATTGTACGCACTAGTAGTTTGAGAGGTGTTTACTTGTTCGATTGCATCTTGCACGGTTTCATACGATGCGGCACATACTGAAAACAACAGTTTGGGAATACTTTCTGTGGCAGCACTACTCAGACTTGGTAGACATACACATAAACTACCCAACAGCAAAATAGTTCTGCTAAGATATTTTTTTCAATTCTTCATACTTGATATGGTCATAGAGAATGCACACATAAAACATATTTTTTTGTCGTCCTGTGTGTCTCAGTATAAACAACTTTCGCATACTTGCTACCTAAACGCATCCACAAACACTTGCTATTTATCCCAAAAACGAGAAAGTGAATATAATAAAAATCAAACAATTATGGATCATTATCATTCAGACGCAAATGGAGAATCATCTTTGGGTGGGGAACTACTTAGAACTAGGGAATTAATTGGTCTTGCAGTTATGTACCTAAGACACAAAGGTCTTACCCCCGAACACAAAGTAAAAAAATTTTGGCAAGTCCAGCAATTTAAAAAAGAATGGGATACAAAAGATCCTCAAGTAATATGGTACAAAATTTATTATATCAACACGTATCGTGACAAGACTGGCAAGAAAGTTGTATTAAAATATGTTCATCAAGCAACTGCGGAAGAGTTGCATACTTTCCAAAAGGAGTATAAGAGAAGAGAGCGTAAGCCAAGAATCAATATTAAGGAACTTATGAAAAAGTCTCGAAAAGACAACTACGGAAATCCGTTATGGTAGCTTTTATTAAATCCCTCCTCCGTACGCATCCGTGCGGTTTTTTTATACATTCACTATACATTGCATATCATATATGTATGCTCATACAATACCATCTTTTCACCTCAAGAATTTTTTACATGCAACACGAATCATCTGGCAGAAAAATATTTACGTGATTACTTACTCTGGCAGTAATTATCGGTCTGAGTTATCTGTTGCAAAAAGTATTGGGAACTACGTACATCAGTGACGCGTTCCAAGAGAACTATGTGATCGGGATTATATTGTTAGTGCTCGTCAAAGCATCGACGGTCATTTTTGCTCCTCTCTCTGGATCTGTCATATATATTCTCGCCGGGACACTTTTGCCTTTCTACGAAAGCATACTTTGGTTGATGGTGGGTAATTTTGTATGAATCACCACCGCATATTTTTTGGGGAGATGGTATGGGGATCGCATCATTGCGTGGTTTTTTGGAGAGCAGGGAACCAAACAAACTCATGCATTTATTGATAGATTGCATGAGTGGAAGTCGTTTTTGGTCGTACGTATTCTCTTTTTCAACCTCGAAGATTTCATCAACTACGTGGCAGGCATGAGTAGATTACCTTATCTGCCGTTTATTATCATCAGTATGACGATCTCCACATGTCTCATGCTCTTTATTATCAATGGAGCTTCACGAATTGGTGGGTTTCGAGCATCAGGCACCTAGGAAACATTTGTTTTCAATTGCATTTATGAGGCAAAATTAAAAAACAAGTATCTGTTGATACTTGTTTTCAAAAAAAATCTATTCAGATACTAACTTGTAAATCTCATCGACTCTTTGAGTACTATTCTCCACAAATGAATCATGCTATTCTCCTGTTGAGAAATTTGAACATTCTCAGGCACATTATTTGGATCATATGCTTGGTTTTCAGGTCATTCAAACACATACTTCTGATGTTTTTTATATGTATCTTGGTTTGCACTATCATCTTCATTTTTTTCTGGAAATCACTTTAATCTAGCTCAGAAATGGCCAAAGTCACCATCTTTTCAAAAGGCTGCCTTAATCTGTTCTGAAGTTAGTCCTCTCTTTTGAAACACAGTTGAAAGATATTTCTGCATATCATGTAACCATGTAGAAGTTTTTTCTGGTCATTGCTTGAGAATATAAAATGCAGATCATTTCGTATACTCCATTGGACTTCTTTCAACAATAGGTTTGTCTAAATCCATTACTGGTCTTGATCTCATTGTCTGACTTGACTCTTGCCAAGAAAATCTGTTATAGCCATTACTATAACTTTCAATTTGTTGTTGGAGGGATAATTGAGTGATATCGCGTCAAGATCATCTTAGATCTCTAAACATTAACTCATACGAAGTAGGGACTTCACCAACATGTTCTCCATACAATGACTTTAATATTTGCATAGCATTAGATTTTTCTGTTCACTCTTTTTGATTTTTTGCTAAGACAATTGGGTCTTTTTCTGTTTCAACTGGCGACTTATTATCCTGCTTTACTGTGTTAGTATTCTCACTATCTTTTTTTGTTTCAGTAGGAAGTGCATTACTCTGTTTTTCCGTATTTGTATTGTCTTTATCTTTTGTTATATCAGCAAGTTTTTTTTCAAGATCAGAAATTCTTTGCTCATATTTTGCTCATCTTTCATCCGCCTCTTTTCATTTATTTTTACTTTTAAATATGTTCATAATTCTTTTTAGAAACGGCACCTTTTCTTTTGATTGTTGAGAAAGATTAGTATACTGCTTATCTAGCTCATTGAGTTTTATATTATTGTTTTCAATTTGATTACTCAATGAGGTATTATTCTCATTTTTATCGAGCTGATTAAGATTCTCTAGTGTTGTCATGATGTTAGAATGAATATAAAATTAAGTATCCATTTTGGACAATATACTTTCAGGCGAATCAATAGTTGCTACATCAGATACTATCTCATTTGCCTCGATTAACCGAGATTGCAACATTTGGATTTTGTGAGTCAATTCTGTAATTTTTTCGTGTTGCATACGAATAGTCTCCTTCAATACATCATCTGTCATAGTGCGTTGTACTTAAAATATAAAGGAAAAGATTATCACTCTAGTGCAATTATACAGAGTAATGACTATTTTGTCAAATTTTTACTGTAAAAATGATCTAGACTATAGTCAGTAAATTCAGTTTTCAATTGCATTTCTGAGGCAAATCAGTATCGGTAGGCACATGTGGCGCCAACGTAGCTCAGTCGGTAGAGCACACCCATGGTAAGGGTGAGGTCGGCAGTTCGATTCTGCTCGTTGGCTTATGTAGATATTACTTTATACATAAAAATAAAATCACCTTTGGGTGATTTTTTGTTTGAAAAAACGAAGCCACCAATATGATGACTTCGTTTTTGATACTACTACTAGTATCGCTGATTGTTTGCATACCTTCTTCAAACAATCTGTACAGGAAGGAACAACCACGTAACAACGTTCGATTCCTCCCCACACGCTGGGCTACCTTTTTTTCGTAGCATTCTTGCTATCTGAATCTATAAAGATAGGACGATGTATGCAATGATACATCATTTATGTTTGTGTTTTTGTTTAGTACAAGTTTGTGGGTGATATCAAGAGATACAACATTCCCGATAATCGGGGGGTAAGAAGGAAATCCCACAAAAAGTAGCCCAGGTGTATTTTGTATAGAGTAATGATCAACATACATATTATATCTATAAACATTATTTTGTCAAATTTTAACTTGTTTGGTCTTTTTCATCTAATTGTTCATTTTGCGCCTTCGCTTGTCTTTTCGCTTTGATGGCGAATATGACGATAATCACGCCAAACAACACTGCCAACACAACCACAATCCATAGAACCACTTTCACTATCTTACCCAGTACGGAAGTAGAGCCAGAAGTTGGTGCTTTGGTTGGAGCATCATCAGAGGTTGCGTCTGGACGCTGCACTTCGGTGCCACATGTCTTGGAAGGAAGATCAAAGTAATTCACAATGATACAGAGTTGCTTTTGAATATCTGCAAAGTCTACTTCATCGATATTGCCTGCTGTCCTCTCTTCATCTGCTGCGGTAAAGATATAATTGAGCGCTAACTTCATAGCAGATTGATTTCCTTCTGCAGCTTCGAACTGTGCAAATTGATCTATCACAGATTGTTTTCTTTCGGGACCAAACCATGCGATGACTGAACCTTTCGCTTTTTCATATGCGGTACCACCGAAGACAGATTGTACGGTACTATCAGCAAGTGCCGTCAACAACGTAGTGAGACGTTGGACATGCGCATCAGGCAGAAGACTTGGTTGTGCACTGACGAGATCACGAATTTGAATAATAAGTGAACTCATTTCATCTTTCTCTCCCAAACTATTTTGGAGATTCAACAAGAGGTCCTTATAAAAGGCTAGTACTTCATTAGTAGGCAATTGCTCTGCTTCTTCGATCAAGTCATGCAACATATCATATGCTCGTTTGTATTCTTCGTCAGTAACTTTTTCAAAATCAATAAATGAAATTGTGATAGATTGTTCTTTGATAACTCCATCTTGGACATAGTATGCTCTCGCTTGTGTAGTAGGTGCAGTAGGTGTGTAAGTAAGTGTCACTACTTGGTTGCATGCGAAGTCATTGTCCATTGCAGGATCACCATCTCCATCAGTATCAATAGTTATATCTTTGTCGACATAACATCCACCTCCTGGTGCTGAGACGTATCGTACGATAGTATTCTTGAGTACGGAGCCTACAGCTACATTGTAACTACCAGATCAAGTGGTATCTAGTTTCCCTTCGGGAAGAGATAAGAGTGCAAACCCTGGCGTGGGATTTTGGGTCAAAGTAATTTTTTCTTTGCGTATTTCTTCGTTACCATATTCATCCATGACCGTCTGTTGCAAAAAGTAATCTCCATAGTCAGGGTATTCAAACAAGAAAACATCCTCTTCAAAAATTCGTTCTGGTTTTTCACGACACAATCTAATATCCATACACAAGGTTTCACGCTCGACAGCTCCTGCGCTCATTTGTTTGATAAGTACTTTTTTGTCTAAGCTTGCATGCAAGAATGAAGGATTCAATCACTTTTGTACCACAATTTTTTCTGCGTTGCCTACACCCGCACGTCCTCTATAGTAGACATTTACTTTGGGTTTATACTCACCTGGGAGTTGGTATGCATAGGTGACTACATCTTGCTTGGTGGTCAGATCAATTTTGCCATCACCTTCGAAATCATATTTGAAATATCTTGCTCACGCAAAATCAGGTTTATTGGAAAGCAAATTTGCTTGTGCTGTGAAAGTAACCGCTTGACCAACTTTGATGGTCGTAGCATTAGACTTGAAAGTCACTGCGGGAATATCAAAGTTTCCTTCGCCTGGGGGGAAGAAAACAATAGGTCATTTACCAAGCAATTGTTCACTAGAAATTTCCCCACCATCATTATCAATTACTCTCACACCAAATGCGTACTCCATCGGAGAATATGGTTTGGGCACAACGAAGGTAGTTTGTGGGACGTTTGCAGGAGTGACTTTGAGAGAAATAATTCTGTCCGGATCTTGACTAGGATAATAGTACCAAATGAAGTGAGAGATGATTCCATCAGGATCACGCACACCTTTGGCAGAAACATTGACGACTATAGGATCTATACTCGTGTCAGAGAAAATTTCTCTTTGTGATGTAATCTTTGTGTTGACGCCTACACCGACACTATTACCTCCGCCTGGTTGTGGGAAATCTAAGAGTACATGTTCGATTTTGGGCAACGCATTTCTCACGTCAAATCGTAAGGTCTTTTTGATTGTCTTGCCTGCATTGGTATCTTCCAAAAACATATCCATAGATTGACACCCAAGCAAGGGAAAATTATACGTAAATAATTTCTTGGTATAGATATCATCATTTTGTGGATGATATTGTACGACGAGCGCAGAAGAATTTCATTGGGTATTTTTGGAAAGTCCGCCATCGATGATTATCGTTTCGTATCTATCGACAACATAGGCATCTTCTTCACCTGAACCACCTGCACAGCTACCGTCAGGAGTCAGGACGGTCCCCGCATTTCCTTTGACTTCATAGGCAATGACGGGTTCTCCTTGTTCACCGACAAACAATTGTTTGGAGATAGTATTTTCCTGTCCGTCTGCAGTTGCAACGGTCAAAGATAATTCATAAATTCATGCTTTGGTATACGTGTGTGTACTTTGGGGAGATTTCAATTGTTCAGTTACTCCATCACCATAGTTCCATTGGTAGAACGAAACGTCTTTGTTGGTTTGCACGGTAAATTCAACAGGCTCTCACCAACGACTCACCAATGGATTGATATTGACGATAGGTCTCAAAGTAGAATCAATCACGATATCTTTGCTAATCTCTGAGCGTTGCCCATAGCTATCTTCTACTGCTAATTGAATAGTATGTTTGCCAGGCACATCGAACATAACGGTGACTTGTTTATTTTCACTATCTACTTGCTCGAGCGTCACGCCATCTGGCACACTGAAATTCCAAATATATTCTAACGCATCAGCACCATTGGTAAGATCTGCATCAAAAGTAGCACTCGCATCGAGGACAAATCTCGATGGTTTCTCTCGATCACTCGTTGGCGTGATAGAAAACGTGGGCACAGGTGGTGTAGACTGCACCGTCACTTGTTGAATATCGTAGCTCTCATTACCAAGCGTATCGGTGACCGTAAGTCTCACGGTATAGATACCAGGCACGGGAAATTTTTTGGTAATAATTTTGGTGGTCACGGTGTCAGATAAATTTCCTTGAGGATCGATAATAGTCCATTGCATTTTTTTGACTCTCGAGGTCAACGAGTACGATGCAGAACCATCGAACGTATACGTGGTTGCAGTTGATCACTGCTCTGGCGCATACTTGATGTGCGCTACTGGATCTGATACAGAAATTTTGTACGTCTCCTTAACTTTGTTATTTTCGTTGTCGACGGTTTCGAGTGAAATAGAATAGACGCCATTGCTCGGAAAATTATAAACAAATAATTCTGGTGGACCTTCTTGGGTGTTTGTCCAAGGTTGTTGCTGTTGTTTCTCACCGACGATAGTCCAGGTATGTTGGAGGATTGTTCTTTCACCAAGAGGAGTGGTTGCGCTTCCATCGATGACAAGCCCATCTTGCGCATCTTGCGTCCCGATTTTCAAAATATCATCTACATCCAATTTTTTACCATTTACATAGACGACGAGGGTTGCTGCTTTGGGAGCAACATTAATTGCTATAGATGCTTCTCCATCAAAAATACCTTGTGTAGTATTGTTTACGCTTCTCACGGTGAGATGCACAATATGATTTCCAGGATCAGGAAAGGTGTAATTGATGACCGGTCACTTCCCCATAAATTGTTCGACACCTTGTACGTCCTTGTAGTATCGGAAGAAATTATCAGAAGGGACAGTGTCATTGGAAGGGTCTACACTCGTTCTTGCATCGAAAGTTACATTGAGAGGAGCAGATCCTTGTTTGGGGTTTGCTACGATTTTGGGGACAACGGTGTATTTGGTATTGATGGCCCTGATCAGGTCTTGCAGAGGCGAAAAACATTTATCTTTGAAAATATAATAATCATTGGTAGTAAACTGTGTTCCCAATGCTTTGGTGATCATCTTGCATTGTTCGTAGAGGATTCTCTGTTCGGGTTCCTGGGGAAAATACGGGAAAATACGTTCGAAGATTCATGCTAACTGCCCGAAGTTTACTGATTGCGCAGACCCCGAAATTTTGATAGTGGATTCTATCACAATCAATTGCTCAATCAACGTATTCCAATCTGCTGAGATCTCATAGTTGGGATGGTAGTATTGGGTCGGTTCTGCCACAGACGCACTAGACCCCGGCAACGTCAAAAAAACCGCTAACGCAACGGCTCCTCACCACAAAGATCGACGGCGTTGAAATGACATGGAGGCAAATGGTCTACTAAACATACTTCAAGTATACCATAAACCGCTCCCAAAAGCAAAAAATTAGCCACAAAATAGATTAAAAGTATAGTTGACTTTCTAGTATAAATTGATATAAAATTCATCAAAATATTGACCATGCAAGTTACAAAAAATCAGGTCTCTGAGGAGACGCAAAAGAAAATTGAAGAAATGGTAAAAAACCCAAGTATCCTCAAGGAGGCTAGCGAGGGAACGCCATTCTTCGACACCTACAAAGGATGGAGTCGGGATGAAAGATGGTATTTTCAAAACGCTTTCTTCAAAAGGTACTTTTGGAGTACTAACACCATTATCCCCTTGTGGAATGCCAACGAGTACAAAGATTTTGCACGGTTGGATGAGCCATTGGAGGGAGAAAGCGGACTGAATCCAGTACAGGAGAGTATCTTGAGGGAATCAACAGACACCCTCATAGAACTCATCCCCATAGATCTGGATGTGGACATTGAACTCCGGTGGGCAAGGCTACTCATGCTTCGTAAGGAGACTCGTGTGGAAAACGCTCAGAAACTTCTGAGAGAACCGTTCCTGGACAACATCTTCATCAATCGCCTAGCCACAGACATAGTCAATCAGGCGAAGAAGAAAAAAGAGCAACCGTGGTGGAAACAGTTGTTCGGGTAGATGTAAAAAATTAACTAACCGCTGAAACAGGAGTTGGGTGAATCACCTGACTCTTTTTTATTTGGATCGTCCTTAAAAGTGCATTGACTTTTATGATATAATATTTATAAAACATCTCATAAAACACAAAGAAAATGCTAGAAAAAAATACACAACTAGTACCAACCAAAGAGGAAATCCTCAAAATGCTGCTTTCTCCTGTGATTGTAAACTGTACACTAGACATGAAGCGTTTTATCTACACGTATCGCACGTGGGATACGACAACTAAAAAGCTTTTTCTGGAAGAGTACTTTCGCATGTACTTCAGATCAACCGCACTCATCACCGCACTCAACAGTGCAAAAAAGGCTGAAGATTTGTGTGATGTAGAACTAAGTACGTCACAAAAATGGAAGCTGGAAAACACTGCAGAAAGCATGCTCGAGATCATCATCGAAGAGAAAGATGAAGAAGTACAGATGCTTTGGATACGTCTTTTTCTCCTGCGTCCGCAGACACGTGATATCCATGCACAGAATCTCAAAAAACTTTTGGGTAAAAAATGCCCTGCAGCAGATCTCGTAAATGATGTCATTGAAACGGGTCCCTACAAACCAAAAACATTTTGGGAAAACGTAGGTGATTGGTTTAACTCATAGAGCACAAAAGAAAGAAACTAATTAGAGGTTGGGCGTATCGTCCAACCTTTTTCGTATTCTAGAGTCTGAAAGTCTCAGTTCTTAATAAACGTTCGTCATTCTAAATCCCCGAGCGAAGCGAGTGGGTGAAGCACCCTAAAGGGTATAAAAATCCATGTACATCTTGTTCTTTGATGTTTCCTGGATTCTTCGCTGCGCTCAGAATGACTAACTACTCGTTCTATATCTTCATAATCTCCTCACTCTTCACCTTCACGTGTTGATCGATCATCTCGTTGTATTTTTTGGTGAGCTCGTCGATCTGCTTTTCTGTGGCTGTTTGTTCGTTCTCAGAAATTTCTTCGTTTTTGAGAGCGGTCTCAATAATTTTGCGCATATCGTGTCTGTGATTTCTGATAGCTATTTTTGTTTCTTCTCATTCTTTGGAAACAAGTTTAGTCAATTCTTTCCTGCGTTCTTGATTGAGTGGGGGGACAGAGATGAGAATATGATCTCCATAGTTACGCGGAGTAAATCACAAGTCTGCATCATAAATTCATTTTTCAATAGAAGCGAGGGTACTTTTGTCCCAAGGTTCGATTTTGATCGTCTG
>JAYREU010000070.1:0-19107 GCA_041908765.1 Candidatus Absconditabacterales bacterium | reverse complement strand
TACTTGAGAGACAAAGTTGGAAAGGGTGCTAAAATGAAAAGTCTTTCAAAAGCTGAAACAAGAGGTATGGATCTTTTGACTCTAGTTACAAAAAGCACAGCTCCAGGTGAGTCTATCGTCGAAGAAGTTGTTGTGGCTCCTGTAGCTGAGGTTGCTACACCTGTAGAGGAGGTAACTATACCTCAGACAATGCCTGAGGCACAAGCTCCTGAAGTTACCTCTTCTGAAGAAGAAGTGAAATAGTCTCTATGTATTTATCTTTCATTGTGTTGTCATGAAACTCGCTGTAAGCCATCGTGAAGTTACTGGTAAGAAGGTCAAACTTCTGAGAAAACAAGGACTTGTTCCTGGAGTAGTGTATGGTAAGCACTTAGCTCAACCACTCATGATTTCTGTAGACAAAATCAAAATGGTACAGACATATCACAAAGCTGGTAAAAGTACTGCTATTGAGCTTGAAGGTGACAAGATCGATCAATTGGTCTTGGTACATGATATTCAACTCAATCCGGTGACGGATCATTTGATTCATATCGACTTTTTGGCAGTTAGTAAGGATGAGATTGTACGTGCTGAAGTACCTTTGGTGCTTGTAGGACAGTCATTGTTTGAAAAACAAAATTTGGGTTCACTCCAAATCTTGAGACATACGGTATTTGTAGAGGCATTGCCTTTGGATCTACCTCATGATATCAAGATTGATATTTCTCATTTAGCTGAGGAGGGAGAAGTTATCTTCTTCAAAGATATTGATGCTGGCAAAAATGTGAAAGTAGTAGATGATCTTGATCAGCCTATCTTGACGACTGTGGCGTTTAGTGATGAACCAGAGGAAGAAGTGAAGCCAGCCGTAGATGCAGCAGCTCCAGCAGCTTGAGCGGCACCAGCGGCATGAGCTAAACCAGGTGCCGCAGCACCGGCAGCTCCAGCAGCTAAGAAATAATTATTAGTACTTTATCTTTTTTTCTATCGTGATGTCGAGAGTATGTATGTTGTCTGGAAGAGGTACCAAATCTGGACAAAATAGATCACACAGTATGAGAGCTACCAAAAGATCATACAAAATTAACTTGATCAAAAAGAAAGTAATGATTGATGGTATTTCTTATACCCTCAAGATTTCTTCCAAGATGTACAAGAAGTTGAGAATGCATTTCTAATTTGTGCTACAGATGTGTGATGTGTTACTTAGATTTTTAGGTATCCATCATTTCATGGGTTTGTAGCTCAGCTGGTAGAGCAATGGCCTTTTAAGCCACTGGTCCAGGGTTCGAGTCCCTGCAAACCCAAAACGTACTTACTATAAAACAAGATACTTTGATTTAACACTGGTCCAGGGTTCGTCCCTTAAAGGGATAGCAAGTCCCACTTCACTCCGCTCGTGGGATAGCATCCCTGCAAACCCAAAACTTATAGTATAAATAAAGAAGAAGAGAATATAGATAACCTTGGCCGAGTTGCTGAGGTTTTTTTATTGCAGTTATAATACAAACACCTCGTCCTCCTTGATAAGTCACCACACTTTTTTGCTTGCAAAGCATAACAAATTTACATATTTATGTAAGTCAATACATGAGTATTGACATATATTTTATGATGGTTGTGTAGTGACAATAAAAGCACAGAAAATAGCCATTTTTTTGCAAAAAAGAGCTTTTCAACGTATACTTAGAGAGCTTTATTTTAGCGAGTTTGCTATGGACGAAACGTTGATACAGGTGCTCAAAGCGTATGGATTGTCTGAGAAGGAGGCTCAGGTCTATTTGGTGGCGTTGCAAATGGGGAGATCGCCTGCAAGTTCGCTCGCGAGGAAGGCGGGGCTCAATAGAGGGACAACCTATACACTTCTTCAGCAACTGAAAGAAAAACAGGTCATGCAAAGCATCGAGTACAAAGGAGTGACTCATTTTTTTGCAATTACTCCAGAGATGCTATTCAAAAAACTTGAAGAAAAATATGAGTCATTCAAACAACAACTGCCTGCATTTGCCGCACTGGCAGAGCAATATGACAACAGACCAAGGATTCAATATTTTGAGTGAGTCGCAGGACTCAAAGCATTGTACGAAGATTTATTGACGAGTCAGAACACCATTTATGCTTTCTTGGGGACGCAGACGATAGCGCCAGCGTTTGAGAGCTATCTGTACGAGGACTTCCTCCCGCGCAGAATAGCGGCAAAAATTTCTGCTAAAGTGTTGCTCTGACCTGCACTCGAAAACAAAAAATATGTAGGCAATGACAAAAAAACCCTCAAACAATGCAAGATTATCAAGGACGATGCTTTTGCTATGGACGTAGAAATCAATCTCTACGGCCCCAATAAAATTGCCATCGCGTTGTTTAGTGCAGATGAGATGTCGTGATTTATCGTGCATAGTGCCAGATTATACACAAGTTTATTGAGTCTCTTCACTGTTTTATGGAAACAATCGTAATTGATGAAACGTAATCTTTGAATAAATTTACATGAATTATTATCCCAAGATATACTGGAGAATGGTTTAACATTGCAACAAAAACATAATTATGCACTTGATGTGGCTGAAGGCAAAAGTAATGGAAAATGGCTCTATGAACGAGAGTACAAACATGATGCTACACGTAGTGGTATGACATTATACCTTGATGCAGTGCATGATCCTGCATATGCAGGTTTATTTAGTCAGCAGGAACGTGATCTATTTTTGCAACTTGCTCCCTACATTGCAGATGAGTTACGCAAGTCTCGTGTCAAGAAACTAGTGCACCTCGGACCGTGAAATGGTGAAAAGTGAGTTGATTACTTGATGCACTTACCAGAAAAAGTACGCCAAGAATTAGCGGAAAAGACCTATGTACCCGTTGATATCAGTCCACAAGCAACCAAACTAGCAGGTGAACGTATGGAATCTACCTTTGGTATGAAATCCGATCCAATTATCTGAGATTGGCTCAAAACAGAGCAAATTCGCTTATTGAAGCAGAAGTTCTTGTTGTTTGAATGAGGGAGTTTTGGTAATTTTTCTAAATATGAAGCAGGACAATTGTTGGATAATCTAGGCATAGGAACTGGTTTTTCAAAGGACATGTTGCTGATGAGTTTTTTCTTGGCTCCAGAGAGCAATGCACCAGATTATAGAGAGCAAGTGCAACGTCTGGAGCAAGCGTACCGTACTGAGGCGGTGAAAAGATGGATCATGAGCGGTTTACAAGAGTTGGGATATGACACAGAAAAACTTGAATTTGTGGCGGAGTATACAGATCACTACGAAGAAGTGCCAGCGATGCGTATAGGAGCAAGAGTCAAAAAAGACGAAGAACTACAATTGAAAATTGGTAACTTAGATCTGAGGTTGTCAGGTGGTCAAGCATTATGGGCAATCATTTCAAGAAGATATACACAAGAGCAACTTACTAGCTTGTGCAAGGAGCATGGCTGGTCGCTCAAAACATCGGCTTTGTGATCTGATGTCGGTTGGCTAGTACTACAAAATAGATCATGAGTTGAACATATGTTGATAAAGAACAAAAAGAAGATAAAACATGCTCTTATCACAACCCTTTTGGCAGGAGGAGCACTCGGTGCATACAAGTGAGTTGAAAACTATACTCACCAACAAAAAATAAACGAGAAAATCTTGCACAATATCCAATTCAAAAATGCGGATAGGTATCAAGATAGGTTTGTGACGGAGTATGATACACCTGAGAAAAAGCTTGAAAGGGTGAAGTGGCTGGCAAATGAGATGGTCAAAATACTTCATATTCGTTATCGTGATTTCGCTTTTCCTGATGATAATGAACTCCAAAATACGTTGGGGTTGCTTATTTCGCAAGGTAATAATCTCGATGGTTTCCTGCGTGGAGATAGTGAGCGTGAAGCGATGGTGCACTTCTTGGATGAGTTTTTTTGGCCATTGTATAGCACGACAAGCAGTGATATTGAGCAGGCAGAATTGTATGCGCATCTCAAGGACTATGAAGGAGAGATGCACGAGACACGAAAGGCACAGGATGATCGTGAAATATATGAGCATACTCTACCATCAGGAAGTATTCCCAAGGTATGAGTAGAAAATCGCTATCACAAACTCAAGAAACTTGGTAAGTATATTACCTCTGATGGACAAAAGTATGATATTGCTATTGGCGAACGAAGACAGGCAACAGGATACAATGAGTACCGTATTGAGGACAAACAACTCGTGGCGAGAATGGCACGAGATGATGAAGATTATAACGATGATGTTCCCTATCGCGTCACGTATGGTAAAAAGGTAGTGCAAGACTATTTCAAAAGAGGGTATGCGGGTAAGTTGACACATGACCTTTTGTTGTTAGTTGCAAATGAAACAGAAAAGAGGAATATGCAGTCACATCGTAATATGTACAGATACGAAAAATACGAGTACCCGCTCAGAGAGCTGGGTGAAGTGTTGAATGGTTTGATAGTCAGACTCAATATGCAAGGGTATGATTTTTCATACTTGAACGAAACAGGAAATGATGAGATGCAAAAGCGCTTTTTGTTTGCATTTTTACCTCAGTATGAAGGACTGACCCAACACGAGAAAGCAATTCTCGCGAAACATGCTATTTCTGCTGAGCAAAGTGAAACAGTGTCACTCAGTCAGGTGACTACCCGTTTGACTGACTATCTTGATACCTACTTTTATGCAGTAGATGCTCAGCAAAATCTCTTTGGACTCAAAAAGGAATTGGTGAGAGAGATGCTTCAAAGATCAGATAATGACTGGCGTTATCGCCAAATTAAAGATGATAACTCCTGTTTTGACTATCTGTATGCAAGGAAGGAATTGTGTTTGAAGTTTGGTTATAGACTGCAAACGTGGCAGGATTTAGCTGATTATGAAAATGCGTTTAAACAATTGCTCATGGGAAAGATAAAGGACTTAGATAATAAGTTTGCACTTCCTGGTCAGCTCAATTACTTCAATAATTTTTATAGATGCGTAGATGGGAGAGTATTTAGTTTTGGAGGAAATTATCATGAAATGCATGCATTAGAGATTACTTCTGCGACCTCTCATCGTGCAATTGAGCAATGTTTACCAGAGATAGCGCATGGTATTGAAAATCAACGAGGGAAATGAATATGGTCAATACAAGGCTCATCCCGATGAGATATCATAAAAAATCAACAGGCAGTGAGTTATATAAATCAACACTATATACCTTTTACTCAAGACGCTGCGACTATAGTAGCACAAGATTATTTCGAGCAAAAGTATGGCGAGAGGATCTCAGATGAACTTAGTAACTATTTGATTTCTACCTGTGCTCCAGGTAAAAAAGAATTAAAAGTAGAGGTAAAGAAACTCTTGTCACAAACGATTGTGAAATTATTCCTAGCAAATACCCTCTCTCCTAGCGAAATTACTGAAGCACAAAATGATGATGATTACCGTATGACTCTGCTGTATTATTTCTTGGTTCCTGAGTGCAAGAAGAATCTCGAGCAACTCATGGGTATGAGTATAGAGTGAGAACTACCGTATGCTATGACTGACCAACTCAAATTTGTGCCAACTGCGGTGCAAGAGTTTATGAAGACATTTGGAGCTAGGCACAACGGTATGAATAATACAGAAAATGATGCAGCACTTGCCCCAGAAATGCGCATTGAGGAATTTACTGAAGAGCAAAAGAAAGTTGCACAAACTATTCTTAAAATAGTGAGTTGAGTTTCTTCGGATACATATGATTTGAAGACACATCTGGGAAGATACAAATTTTTCATGGAGCATAATGAGTTGTTCACCCAATTGTGATATGTGTATCATGATCCATATTTCGGGTATCTTTCACATCTCGAAGATGAGGTTCTACATCAATCCAAAGATAATGTGTTGATCAATATCGAGCCTACAATGAATAAGATAATGAGATTTGTTGTCACGCCAAGTGGCACGAGATATCAGTTGATATATACACAGAATGCTCTAGGTAATGATCACATATTCGCAAGGCCTGTCTTTACCCAACAAGAAAGAGCTGAGAAGATGATATATTTGGGCATTAAATTTACAGAAAGATATGGGTGAGGACAAGTCGCAGCTGCGCAGTCCGATCGAGTAGCATCTCAGTTTGATGAAAAGTATGTGTGGCGGCGTCTTTCTCATGCACAAGATCTTTTCAAAGAGCTAATAGCGGTCTATGGCGATGAGGTCTTTGATCGTACAAGATTTATGGACGATGTGTGAACTTCTGGTCCCTAGCTCCTTGTTGTAGTCTTCCTACAACACATATTTCATCTATTCGATTGTAAAAGTCAATGAAGTGCATATAGATCATGCACTTTATTTTTTTAGTGCACAACAATGGCATTTACTCCAGACGATTTAGAAAGATACCTCAAACAGATAGAGGATATTGCAGGAGAACAAAACTCTGAAAAACGAAATGACGTAATCGGTGAAACAGGGAAGTCGCTCAAACAATTACTCCAAGAGGAATTTATCGAGACAGATATCAAAATTTATGCGACCTACAATTATGAGCTCCTGCAAGCACTCTCTGGTAATAGAAGAATCACCAAAAGTCACGTTAAAAAAATTGTGAACAACATTCTCACTAAGTGATATAAGTTTCAAGTAGGACAGATCAACAAGCTTGCCAAGGTGATTGATATGCAACATCGTAGTGAAGCACTCAAAGAGATCAAAGAGCAACATGGTGTAGCTTTACCCGCATTCGTAGCAGTGATTCCCAATGCGACGAGAGCTGACGTCACTGCGCTCAACGCGGTGAGTAAAAACCGATCTTCAAAAGACCATCTCTGAGCAGGGACAACGTCTGATGATGCAGAAACGAAAGAAACATACGGAAGAATTGAAGCATTCATCAATGAGTATAAACTTCCCACAGATCTGGTGATTGGATGGATCGGAGCATGAGAAGGGTATGGCCAAGATCTCAAAGAAGTATTTATGGCAGGTCAACTCTCCTTCTCCAAGGCCAAGGAATTGAAGCTTCGTCAATTGATTGAGAAAATTATGTGGATACATGAAAGATTGCAAGGCAAGAAAAATCCTACTACCAAATTCTTGCAAGCATGTAGAAACCTTATTTCACAGCCATGATTTGACTTTGGTGTCATGCAAAAGAAATTTGACACAGATAATCCGTACCTAGAAGATTTGCAGAAGAGGTCGTGATTTGTTTCTCAGTCTGCTATTTTCGAGATCCTCGCAAAAGCATATAATTATAGATTGAGAAATGACAAAAATCGTATCAACGAAGTTGGTACCAAAACAAAATAAATATTTATCTAGTTACTCTATTATCATGAGACCTATTTCATCAACACCTGCTTTTGTGCATGATACCTTCCTTTCTGCCGAAGAACAAGAAATGCTCCTGCCCCATGCAGACCTGTTTCTACGTCTGATCACTTCCTGAGGGAATGGAATCAGGGTGAGAGAAGATAAGCTATTAGTCCCTCTGCATATCCACCGAGAATCACTCAAATTAGTTTGACCAAACTTCATTGCGCAGTCCTGGAAAGAAGTAATTGCTCCCTATATAGATAAAGCTTGTGAATATGGCTGCGATCTCAATGAAGCAATGGATGAGAGGGAGTTACTGATGTCAGTAGCAGATTTTTATCTCGCTATCAAATACCCCAAACCGCAAGTCGTACAGCAGACAGGCGTATTGCAAACTACTCAACAAAAAGTAGCAGTGCGTGAAGAGATTGGAGAAGCCCTAGATACATCACCCTATGCCAATCCTGACTATCTCATGCGTGCTTTTTTCCCATGTATGGGCTTAGCAGTCCAACCAGTGGATCAGACACTTGAGATTACCAAAAAAATACTTGATTTACCCAAGCGTCTCAATGTGTGACTGATGAGGGATTTTTTACGTTACTTTGCACAAAGACAACATAAACCATTTGAGAAACCGCGTTCTCAAGCTGATTTGATGGTCAAAACGATTGAGAGTATACTCTTGCATCTCAAACTACATCTGGGGAGACCACTGATCATTGCAAGTAGCCTGCTTCATGGGACAGAGCCCTATGCGCCTGTACTTCGCAGTTTACACCAAGCGTGAATCATTGGTATCAAGCCATCAATCTTTGCACAATTAGCAGATATGATTCCGCCACTTCCTGAAAAACATAGCACGGTAGTCAGGACCTCAAAACTCTCAGCAGAACATCATAGACGCTATTTTGATGAAACCCTCTTGCAAGAAATGGGCTATAGAAATGCTAAGAACTTATACCCTCAGATGGTCAATGCTCTGAACGTTGAGCCTACTATGACCGTGATGGACGTCGCAAACGCGCTCCATGCACTCTCGGATGCACAACACTACGAACTCAAAAAAACTCACCCGATCATTTTCTCAACCTATCACAAACTTTTTGAACACATTCTCTTGGAAATGAATCCGCACTATACCCGCAAACGCTTTATGATCAAAAGCACCAGATAAGTACATCAATTGACTTTATATATAAAATATGTATATTCTATGCATTAGTCATCATTAAAAATTTAGAAAATATGGCAAAAACTGGCAAAACAGTCGTATGTGGTGTTTGTAATGGCAAGGGAACTATACCATTATTTCGTGGGTACAAACAAAACGAAAAAACATGCCCTGCATGTAACGGAGAAAAGAAATTCTATTTCAGATACAATGATGATGTAGAACTTGAGGAGATTGCTAACGAAGCAAAGCGACTTGGAGACTATTTCATCGAGAAAAATGAAGCCGGATTGTACGGTCGCAAGGGATGTATCTTTTTGGCATACGATATACCCACAGGACGATTTGTATATCTCCAACTTGGATATATTCCAGCAGAAAAAGTGGCAGAAAAAATGTTTTTTGCAACTGAAAAAATGTACCGGGTCTTGGAGGGTAATCTTATAACGAGCTTTGATACCGAAGACATTGATAAGAAGAAGTTTGGAGGAGCAATACGATTGGGAAGATATATTTTTTCGACCTCTGGTTTTCCTACTCACATGGACCAAGAGTTTGATCTTTTCTTGGCAATCGCAGTTAATCTAACTGACACTGGCACTTATGACTGCATGAGAAAAATCACTCAGAATAAGTACACGTACTGGGAAAACCAGTACAAATAAAATTCTGGAATATCCAGAGCTTGGATCCTGCATCACGCAGGATTTTTTTGTAGATGAAAATGGCTTACCAACGTAAACTCTTGCGGTTGTAAGCAATGATGATGAGTGTCAGCAACATAAGTCCTCCTGCGGTCCAGAAAATAATAGGTGCATCAAACTCTCTTGCTACCATTACCCCCGCCAACGCCCAAATAGTAACTACCAAAAAGCTTATGCGTTTAGTATGTTGCGTAATCCGGATAGTCGTTCCATAGCTTATACTGATCCACAGTAATACCCATCAAACTGAGGTAACTGCTCGTGTGCCTCACAGGTCACTTATTGCTCAAGCGATGTTGAGAGGTGTTGCGATAGTTAACCAACTGGTGTATATACTAATGGGAATCGCAAGACATATATTTTCCCATTTTTCATATTTTCTCTTGGAAAGAAGCGAATGGATAGGCAAAAGAGATAACCACATCAAGATGATCAAGATCGCGCTTACCCAAATATATCCATCAATAGTAGAAAATGCATACCACAAACCGTGACAAACAAAATTAACAAAAAGATACGGTCTTATTTTACGTATATGTTCTTGATGGGAAGATACCTGGTAGAATATAGCAATTATCAGTCACACATAAATGAGTCCTCGTATACTAAACGTTCGTCATGCAGGAGTTGCTATTGATCACGAAATGCTAGTTATGTCTTGTATTTGACTATCACCAAAATAGCCAGTTTGTGACAAATAGGACATACCAGCTATAAAAAAGAACGCAATCAAAATAAGGTAGCGCATGACTATGATCCCGTAGTAGTAGTATCACTTTCTACAACTGCTGGTTGCATAGGACATCCACCGTCTTTGCATCCACCTTTTCCTTCTTTGTTCCAATATTTACTCATGCCACATCCGCCATCATTACCTCCTCTCCACATGGCTTTGGAGTATCCAATGTGCATGCCAAACCAAATGAGACCTAGAGCAACGAGAATACCAACTATCCATTTCCAGAGATGTCCGTGACAACAACCTGCACCACACATAGATCAGTGACAACATCATTTCATTTCTTCGTGATTTTTTTCCATTTTATAAGTATTCTGTATAAAGCTAGATTATCTGTAAGATGATGATGAACAATCCAAGAAGGATAGCCAAAATCCCAAAGGGAACTTGTACGACAATAAGCATATCGTACATACTTTTGATTTTAGCTGGATCCATTTGTGCTTTACTGGTCATCAATTTCGTAACGACACCATAGCCCAAGGTAAATCCCAAGACAAATTTGGAGAGCGTCAACAAAAGTTGCATCATACCTCGAAAAGTACTTGCTTTGAATAAAGTAATTAATCCTCCAAGTCCCACGGTAATATCCCACAAACCTAGCAGAATCAGAATGGCTCCAATAGCTCCTTGCCAAGGAATGATAACGTCCAATTTGTCTTTGACATTAGGGGCCTGCGAAACAATGAGTCCGTAGCAAGCAATAAGTCCTCCCAATACCAGCATAAACGCTGCAAACATTCACAAAAGCAATGAAAATTTTGCAAACATGCCAAGCAGTAGCAAATAAAACACCTTATTTTATCCCTTTTTTACTAGATTGCAAGAGCACAAACAGTTCTACCAAAGAAAATAAGCCAACATCCCAACGATAATATTATTACAAAAATGAATAATAACACCAGGTCGTATAGTCTTCGTTGTATACGCAAGATATCCTAGAATAGGTCAAATTACTAATCCAGTAAATACCATCTGTTGCAACAAATCAAATGAAGAAAGTCGAATAATATTTTTCGCGTGCCAGAGACCAAACATAAATGACGTTTGCACAATACCTGACGTGACACCAAAGTGTTGTATCAGTGTGTGTTGGAGATAGCCTCTAAAGAGTATTTCTTCGTAGAGTGGAGCCAAGAAAATTGTCACTACTAGTGGATAGTGGAGAAAGACTTTTCAGGTGTGTACCCGTTCAAAATATGACCACGCTATCGTAGCGAGATACAGAAAAGCAATGACTCGTACTTGCACGAGAGGAGTGATGCCCGCAACAGTCACAAATCAAAAGAGTGAGGGTTCGCTGTTGTTTGGCATTTCTCGTCTGTATTAACCAATTAAATTATATTTGGGGAAGAAACGATATGCGATATCATAAAATGCTGCAAGTGTTTTGTCGAGACCTTGTGGTTTCTTCATCATAGTTTGGGTGAGCATATTCTCAAATTTGTAGAGCTCAGATTCTACTGTCTTGCCAAGCGTTTGAAAGCTTTCTGTGTCTTCGGCATTGGGTTCACCGTTGAGTCTTCTAAACTCTCGAAAGGTGTCTTGGTGGAGTGCATAAAATCTTCTAAACATTTCACCTCACTTGGTTTTATAACCTTGCAGCTCTTCTTTGATATAATCATCGATACAGGTCTGTACTTGCTTGATTTCCTCACTATCCAATCAACGAAAAATGACGCCGTAGTGAGGATGTTCGACGAGATCACTGAAATAGGGCACATACTTTTTCTGTTGATCAAGATTACGAATAATGAGGAGAATTTGATCTTTGTCTTGCGGTTGCATAGTGTAGATGAAGGATATTATAAATACTGTTGTATACAAGCATGGATGGCGAGTTGTACGTTTTCGCTCTCTGTCTCTGTGCAGGTGATGAAGAGCTCCTGAGCTGTACCTCATTTTTTCATCATAAACTTGAGTCCACTGGGAGTTGTATACGAATAGGTCACCCCCAAGAAACTAGATCATGATTGCTGTCTACTGATTTTACCAGGTATGATCCTTTGAATGCCAGGAATGTTTTGAAGTGCATTGAGTAATGGCACAAACTCTTTCATGAGATGATGCTCCTTTTTTATTTTCCCGTGACTATACTTCATGTTTGTGTGTTTGCGTGAGCGTCAAAAAATGAAATGAAAAGAAAATAAGCAAACTTACTCAAAAAAGAGGCAAAATCAATCACCAAAGTGTATCTGGTAATAGATAAGAGAGTAAAGCTAACAAGACACACGCGATACATTTGATACTGTGAATCGCTAGTTCACGAAAGTAAATCATATCCAAAGCATTGGGTAAATTCTCTTGTGCTCATGTGATTTTGTACCATTGCGTCATCGTATATGAGTGATTGGCTTTGTGCGTAATTTTGTGAACGGTGTCTATTACTACGAAGGCAAGTTGTGAAAAGAATCCACTAATAAGTGAAATACCCGCGAACAATCGCACGCTCCCTTGTCATCGAAATGAGTAGTGTATTCGTTTCTCCAAAAGTTGCTGTTGACTACGTTTTGCATCACTCCTTTTGCCAATGATTCGCATGATGCAGAGCACCACTATCGTTGAAAGGAAACTAACGAGAGCTACTTTAGTATAGGTATTGAGAAGTGCAAAAAGAATAATCGGCCAAACAATATTAGCCACGAAATCAATATATCAGAGGGTACTAAAGGTGACGAAAATGCTTCTTGTCGCTGGCGTCTTGATCATGTGCAAACATCTTTTGAGTGAGGGTGGCGAGTAGGTAACCTGTATATGTTTACGTTGATGAAATAGGAAAGGTATACACGAGATACAAAGACAGATACTAGCTATCAAATACAGGTAAGAAGTCCCCCATGTATCAGCAACTAGTCCTCCAAGAAGAGGACCAAGTAATCATGCCATAATTCAAGCAGATTCAATGGTTGCTTGATGTATGCCGAAATGTTTGTCATGACTGACTCATTGCACCATCGTACTATGATATCCTGTCCAAAAGAGTGCAGTATAGGTAGATCCAATCAGAGGGAGGAGCCAGATAACCCACGAGATTTCTCTGGCGATAGAGAGTATTACAAAATATGCCACAAACATGCTAATTCCTAAAAACATCGCAGGTACTGCTCCATAGCGTGCAGTAAATTTCAGCGTTCGAAAATTGAGATGTAACATCATCAACAAGCCAAATAGTGCTTCCAACAAAAAAATCTGAGACAGACTCAGATGATACTCAAACCACAAGATGGCAGGCAAAAATAATCCTACGAGACTAACGCCAATGAGTTTAATAAAGTTGTTTCGAGCGAGTGGGGATTTATCTTTGAGATCTGCATTTGTAATATGTAACGCATAAGACATGGTGTATGAAAGGGGTGAGAAGTGAAAAATAGACTAGTTTCCTTGCATACTAAAGATATGACTATCCGTTGCAACAGGTCCTTGTATCAGTAGTATCTTTTATGAACTTTTTACGTTTCTCCTATGTGATAGCATGGTGACGACATTGCTCATTATGTGAGCTATAGCTGGTATATTGGCATTTGGTGGTTTACACTTGACGAGGTCGTTGGGTATTTTGGATAAACCAGGACCTGATGTCCCCAAAAGACCACGTGTACCTACCCTCCAAGGTATCTTCCTTTTGTTGGTAGCTGCGCTACTTTTGCTCCTCTTATACAAACCCTATTTACCCGTGAGTACCTCCTCTCCCTTTTTCATTTTGTGTTTGGGTATTCTTCTACTTGCATTTGTGAGTACATGGGATGAAATGGAATATCTGATTAGCAAGAAACGAGCGGTGCCTGCTAAGGTGAGACTATTGGTACAAATAGGTGTTGCTTCACTAGCATTTTTTGTTGGAGAGGTGCGTGTAGAATCACTACCGTTGATGACCACTATTCTACCTGAGGCAATACAATATATACTGACGGTTGGTTGGTTTCTCTTGTTTATTAATGCGATCAATTTTTTCGATGGTATCTATGGATTGGCTACGGGGATGGCCAGTATTTGATTTTTAACTACCGCATTGCTGATTGGTATAGTAGCAAGTTTTTTCCCTGATATTACTCCAGATAAATATATGCTTTTGCAATGAGTACAAGGATATGCTCGAGTATTTTTTGTCGTTGCTGCCGTCTATGCACGGATTGAGTTCCGCCCGAGAGGAGTAGTGAGAGACGTTGGAACAGTCAGTTTGTGATATGCGTTGGCTTATTTGGCATTGTTGTGAGGAGCCAAAATTGGTACGGTGATTGTAGTACTTTCGCTTCCGTTATTCGATGCTATTTGGGTAGTAGTTGATAGAATGAGAAGATGAGTGAATCCATTTCATGGTGATTATACACACCTCCATCATAGGTTGCTTGCTCTAGGTTGGTCGAGAAGTGAGGTAAGATGGTTTATATGGATATTTTCCCTCGTATTGATGACACTCATGCTTTTGCAGTGACCTGACCGCATGGGGAAAGTAATTATTTTTGTGATGATTGCGTGCCTCTTTTTTGGTATCAATATCTATCTTTTTTGGGTCAAAAAATTACCGAGCATCTATCGTCCTTCAATTACTAAATCGTCCTAACTATGAAAACCGTTCAACATATCCTCAAACAAAGACTAGCTGCCAAGCATATGGTCAAACAAAGCATAGGTGCACTAGCAATAGAGAAACTGAGACCACTAGCATCACATCCTACAAACTTTAGTGGGTATGTGAGGAATGGCATCATTTTTTTGCGTCTAGATCCCGCAGAAGATAAACTTCCTCGATTCACTAAAAAATGAGATCGCTTAGCAATCGTCAATCAAGCGCTTCTTGATTTTGGGTATCAAGGGGTGATGAAGGATATAAGAATAAAGACTCTAGATTCCAGATTCTAGATTCCAGATTCTGGAGTCTACATTCACAAATATCCACGTTCCTTCAATGTTTGTCGAATCAGAGAAATAACCACTTTCCTCGGTGTAGATTTACCAATCCAAGATCGTGATGTCGTGATAAATCAGAGGTTTTTGAAATGGGTGAGATAGGAATTCCGTCGATCACCTGAGGTGCTGTCAGTAAGTTTATAAAAGAGTCTTCCCAGAACTGCTAAGAGTTGTTCTCACAAAACGACGCCATTGGGTGCAAAAAGAGTATTGCTCCCTTTCATGATACCATATTTCTGTAGTAGTTTCACTGCACTCAAGAGTTCTGCATCATTGGGTAAATCAGTATATGGCTGATAGGTCGGCTGGACTACCGGGAGTCCGTTGGTGAGAGATCGTTTGGTAATCATTCTTTTGAGCAAGAGTGCAAATTCATATCTCAAGAGGGTATTTTCAGGAAAACATTTTCCATTGCTTCCTTGGAGGATAGTTGCTTTTTTGAGAGCAATAAATGCGTCCTGAGTATATTGATCGTAGGGGAGGTCACTAAATGGGGCTTGCGGTGCTCGAGCTCTCAGGCATGCAAGTGGGTCAACCGTCCAACGTGCAATATCAGTTTTGTTCGTAGACCAGTAAGGATGAAACGGCGCATCAGGTTTGTCAACTTGGAGGTGCAGATGATATTGCGATGCATTCCCTGTCTTGCCACAGGTCCCTAGAATGGTTCATTGACTCACTGTCGTCCCTACGGTAACAGCAATAGTATCCAGATGTTCATACCCCACATAATAGCCGTTGGGCGCTTTGACTACCACACAATTTCCTTCATTGAGTGTAACGTTATCTCGTTGTTTGATGCGTGTCACGGTCCCAGCAGTGAAGCTAGTGATAGGAGTTCCTCTCGGAGCAAGAATATCAAATCAGGTGTGTGTCCCTTGTGTCACATTCCAAAAAAAGTAATCACACATTCGTGCAGAAGGGCAGAGAAGTTTAGAAGCTATCAAATAGTCTTTTTTCTGGACTGTGGAAGCACCTACTGCCAAGGTTCAGGTGATCGGATGAGTATCAAGGTAGGCTCACAGTTCTCTCGCATCAACTGATGCATACGAGGTGGTCCGTTTCCCTTCTCGCGCAAGAAAAAAATCCCAAGCATTCGATCGGTGTGTCGTAGCTGGATCGTAGGGAACTTGCATTATTTCTACATAATTTTGAAAGGTGAAACGTGGGAGTTGCATCTACAGAAATGATGGAAAGTAAACCCAGTATCGTACCTTGTTTTATGTTTTTTAATGATGCTTGGATGTGTGTCTTCGAGCGCCCCATTGATAGGCAATGCCAAGTATGAGTATGAAACTAACGATTCACAAAAATGAAAGTGTAACAAACCCCAAATATTCTAGACTAATTGTGGAACACGATACTGGAGAAGTGCAAATACCAAGCGCATCACTCGACGCAAACTTTTCTAACCAATATTTGTACGATGCAAAAAAGAGACCTATGAGTGCAAATGGCCATATGTAGTGAATGACATGTGTTTCTTTCTTCCACAATGCAATTGAGCTGATGATAAATATGGGATAGGTACATGCTCTAATATATCGACAGAGATCACATGCAGCAATACCACGTGATGTATCGAACAAGATGCCCGCCAAAAGATTATTCACCGGATCACCAAAATAACCCACATACAAGGAACCTACCGTACTCAACGCAGTAATCAACCAAATCAGGCGAAGGTGTTGCATCGTTGTGCATAAAAAAACAAAACTTGTGTCACTATATCCATATAGAGATAAAATGTAAGACTTTTTTATTGCGTTACAATGGGGAGTATATTGCAAACTTACATATATTATTTAGGGCTTGTATTTTATTGACAACTTTGATATAGTCCATGTATTGTTGACCATTAAAATCAAAACCTATGTACAATAAACCCCTGAGACAACAGAAAGTTAGCTCCATGTTGGAGCAAGAACAGTATTACATTGATGCAGAAGATGTAATCGTCTGTCCGCATGGGTACTTCGTGAGACGAAAGGCCTTACTCTATGAAACTCAGATGAACGAATTTTGTCTTGGGATTACCAAACAGGGTGGTCTGTATGTCGTTTCATTTGATGCTCCCGTTTTCAATGAAGTTCGTGAGCGACCTTGGCAGATGTGGTGGTATACTCTATTGTCCTGGTGCAAAATATTGACGCCTTTGCAACGCCACGATGGAATAGAGGAATATAATCAATTTGCCTTTATCACGAGGTTTGACATTTTTTCTCTCTTGGAGTATGAGTACGAATGCGATACTCCAGAGGAGTATACTACATCATTGAAGTATGCGAAACAACGGATGCAACAATTGTATGAGCAAACACCTATTGAACGTTTTATGAAAACGACGATGGACTATCTCGATGAGATTGTCACAGAAGATGTTTCTCCTGATACACGTCAAATACTCATAGAAGTGATTCAAGAAGGCATACAAAAATTTCTGAACCAAAAGAACTCTGTACTGATGTTTGATCAGTATTTGTCCATGCTTGAGTTACAAGAAAAATCATTTAGGGAGTACACAAAGGAAGTCGAGAAGATTGTTGTACCACAGATGCACGCATGGGATCTAGAGAAGCGTAGTGAACTTATAGATGACTTAGATGGTATCTTGTCATATATATTTGAGCCGGTCAAACTAGTGAATTGGGTCAAAAAAATGCGGCAGAAATTATCTGAGTCACTTGAGATGGTGCCCGTCAAAAGTTTGCCTGTTGGGACTGTGACATCTAGCTTATTAGATCACATAACTCCTCGATTAGATGAACTCGAAAGACAGCTTGCGTCCTATATTCAAAATGAACAGTACGAAAAAGCTGCTCATGTACGAGATGAAATTGCTCGTCTCAAAAGGAGCAAATAGTAAGATGATCGGAAAGATTGGTTTTGCGTAGTAGGGAACTCCCTGCTACGTTTTTTTGTTTCAATACGAAACTTTTCAGTTGTTCTTACACTTTAGTAGTCATCAAAAGTCTCTTGATGTGTAACCAAAAAAATTCTAACGAGAGTATGCCTGATTTGATATCACTATCCATGACGAGTAGTTCATGGAAAAGATGCGCAAGGAGTGGGCGTTGTGCTTTGATTTGGGGAAGTAGTTTGAGTTGTTTGGAAACAGCAAAGGGATGCATTTTGAGCGTGGAAGCAAGCTCTTTGGGATTGGTCATGCCCTGGTCATGGAGGTCTGCCATTTGCAACATAAGCTTGATGCCTCGATAAAGCATCCCGAGAAATTGAAAAGGAACTTGCTGATCTGCTTGTAGTCACTCTACGACGGATATGGCTTGCTTGCGGTCGGTGAGTAGGGTATCGAGGAGCAAAAAGCTATTTGTTTCTGCTTGTGGGTAGCATACATACTTAATCAGCTCAGGACTGAGAGTGGTCAATCAGCGTCGTTCAACCAAACTACGGAGTTTTGCTAGTTCATTTGCGAGTAAAGAGGTATCAGTACCTACGATATCTATGATGAGGTCAATATTTTCTTCACTCAATTTCATCTCTCCTGCGAGCTTGCGTATATGTGTTTTGAGCTCGACTCCTCATAATTGTTTGAATTCTTTGACTATTGCGTGCTTTGCAAAAAACTTATATCACTTGGTTCTTTTGTCTGGTTTGTAACTTACGATAACAAGAATCGTATCGGGTGAAATCTGATTTCGATATTGTTCGAGAAGCCCCGCTATTTGTTCGGGACTATTGGGTTTTGGTTTAGGTTTGATCTTGCTTTTGGAAGGAATTTCTTCGGCTTGTTCACCTTCTTTGAGGATGCCATAAATGATAACCATCGTCTTGGTCGCAAACATACCGCCTCACAATAATGCTTGCTGAATACGATCACGATCAAGTTCATCTGCATGAAACACAAAAAGATTCTGAGCACCATGTTTTTCACAGAAGCCCTTCTTCCGTCTCAGGAGTTCTTGCTGGAGCATATAACGCTCTTCACCCGTAAATAAACTAAGGTTATCTTGCATACCATGAGGTCAATAAATCCACTATATATACCCAAAAATGTACAAATAAAAACACAAAAGAAGAAAAACATCATCTATTGACATTTGTAGCAATATAGTTATAAAATATTTGTCTTCTTCCTTGTTTATCAAGGAGATTGATGATAATTAACACACATTGTTCACATACCGAGGGACCAACCTGAGGTATAAAAAAATCGATTATGGCACAAAATCAAGCAGGATTTTCCTCTGATGAGGATACTGCAAAAAGAAAACGAAACAGAGGTAACAGGAATGGGGAACATACTATCTCCTCATTCCATCAACCTCCTGCAGGCAACAAAGAGGAGGTACAATC
>JAYREU010000069.1:0-24919 GCA_041908765.1 Candidatus Absconditabacterales bacterium | reverse complement strand
GAATAAATACTGATGCTTGCAAGAACGATTGTACGGATAATGTCTGTGGAGATGCGGTCATTGAAACGTGAGTAGAGGATTGTGATGATGGTAACTGAATAAATACTGATGCATGTACCAATGTATGTACTAATGCAACTTGTGGTGACAATATTATTCAAACAGGAGTAGAGCAATGTGACGATGGTAATGCGGTAAATACAGATGCCTGTACCAACACTTGCAACACTGCTGTATGTGGTGATAGTATAATTCGTGCAGGAGTAGAAACCTGCGATGATGGTAATGGAATCAATACCGATGCATGTACCAATGCATGTCTGATCGCTGATTGTGGTGATGGGATTGTACAAACATGAGTAGAAGAATGTGATGATAGTAATGCTACTAATACTGACGCGTGTACCAATGCGTGTACCAATGCAGTGTGTGGAGATAGTATCGTTCGTGCATGAGTAGAGGCTTGTGATGATGGTAATCTCAATGACAATGATGGCTGTAGAAATACTTGTCAAACTGCTACTTGTGGTGATGGTGTCGTACAGTCATGAACAGAAGAGTGTGATGATGGAAACTTAGTGACAACTGATGCTTGTACCAATTTATGTACTGATGCAGTGTGTTGAGATGCAATTGTGCAAGCAGGTGTTGAGTGATGTGATGATGGCAATGCGGTAAATACAGATGCCTGTACCAATAGCTGTGCTGTAGCCGTCTGTGGCGATGGTGTAGTGCGTGCATGAGTAGAGGCATGCGATGATGGTAATGGTTCAAACACTGATGCATGTACCAATACGTGTGTAGCAGCCGTCTGTGGCGATGGATTTACGCGTACAGGCGTCGAACAGTGTGACGATGCAAATCAGAATCAGCAAGATGCTTGTAAAAATAACTGTACCAATAATGTCTGTGGAGATGCGGTCATACGTACTTGAGTAGAAACGTGTGATGATGGTAACCTCATCGCAACTGATGCATGTACTTCTTCTTGTCTCACCGCAGTCTGTGGTGATGGATTTGTACGTACAGGAGTGGAACTGTGTGATGATAGCAATACTATTCAAGATGATGGATGTGGAGCAACGTGCACATTTGAGCTTCCGTATTGTAATCTTACTGTAGCAGGCGAAGGTAACCCACCTGCAAATGTGCAGATAGATGAAAATCTAGCTACTAGTAAGCCACGAATAAATGTAACGACACTGGATCGAGGTGATGCTAGTCCTGTAGTGAATGCACCTGTCTTCCCAATAAACCATATCTATGCAACCACAAGCGCCTATTATGCGCAAGCAGAAGCTATAAATAGTCTCCCAGGAGCGTCTCTCTTTAGTAGCTGTACTGTCTTGGTAGAGATTGGTGTGACGTGTTGAAATGGTCTACAAGAAACAGGTGAGGGATGTGATGATGGTAATCTCGTCGGCAATGATGGGTGTTCAGCAATCTGTCAACTAGAAGGCTGTACTATTCCAACCGCATACAACTACGATGCGCAAGCTATCATCGATAATGGTAGTTGCGAGTATTGCGGTGATGGTCTGTTGCAAAATTGAGAAGGTGAAACATGTGATGATGGAAATCAAAACAATGGTGATAGTTGTACCGCAGATTGTCTGATCTCAGCTGAAATTCTGAGTACGTACAATAGAGGAGGAAGTTTAGGTAATAGACTCATAGCAGGATTACAAAATAAATGAATCATCTATAGACTCAAACAGTACGAACAAGCTGCAACACCTCGTGCAACTCGTCCTCCACGTTATACAACACAATCTACTTCCACCAAAGAGGAGGTCATAGCACGTCTTGTAGGGCGTTCATTGCAAGAGCATACGGTAGCACCGGTTAGTACAAAACAAAGAATTCAGGACCAATTGAAAGAATACACTCAGTGGAAACTCCTTATAGATCTCTTCTAGTACGATCGTCTACTATCAACTATCAGGTTATACAATTTTGTTCTCAAGGGCGCATTGCATGCGCCCTTTTTGTTGTGTTTCCTCAATTTTGCTACGTATTGACATTTGTATTGTGATATATATAAGTAGCATATCTGCAGAGTGCAGAAATTGCTCATTACCATCACAAAATAAACATAAAACATGGCAAATAACTCATTCAACGTCAAACGAGGCCCTGTAGGGGTGCTCTTTGGTGTACTCTTCACCTTGATCTTCGGGACGTTCGTCCTCAACAATGATGACGAAATTATCGCTCAATTTGAGCGCGAAAAACTTACCCCAGAGGAAATTCTCTTGGTGGCGAAAGAGCAGTATAAGCTAGAGAAGCATGATCGCTTAGAACTTCTCATCAGCCAGGATGAACAGCTCTGTATCGCTACGGAGCGGATAGATCAACTTGAAAGTGATCTTTGTTTAACCAAAGAGACCTTACGTGGATTGAAGCAACAGCTCATTGCACGAAATGTGCAAAATGCTTCACCGCAACCAACAACTTCTGGTGGAGGGCGTACAAGCAGTTCCTACGAAGTCGCAAATGGTATCAGCGTAGACTACTATAAGGTCATAGGATTAAAGCAAATTGCCAAATCGATGAACCAGAAAATGCTGAGTCAAATGGCTAGCTATCAGATTGATCCCAGTGGTAAGGGAAACATTCTCTACTTTGATAAGAAGAAAAGGATGTTCACCTATCTCTATCCGGTAGTTATGCCAACATCGGTCATCAAAACTCCTCCTACTAAAAGCAAAAAGCAAGAAAAGGTAGTTACCAAAAAAGAGGCAATAAAGCAAGAGGTTGCATCACAAGGCAAAGGACGATAAAAATCCCCACAGCATTCTGTTGAGGAGAAACGTAGAGCAATTGCTCTACGTTTTTTTTAAAATCGCTTTTATATCACGCGGAGCATGCTTTTAATTCCCAAAGTAGTAAATCGTGCCGTTAGCTGATGCAGGTGCTGAATATACTTGTGTAGCGTTGGTAGTAGTATACTGACGAGCGGGCGGTGTAATCGTGATAGCGCTAGGTGCCGCAAACCATGCACTTCGGTCAAATGGTGCGGGCGCATAGACGTAGGGGATGGTAATGGGTTGATAGCTTGGCTGCGTAGGTTGGTAGTTGTATGAGGGAGCTACATCTGGTTGTGTATCATCGACTACTTGCAAATCAGGCACGGTATATCCGGGATGTGTATCCTCAATGGGTTCTTCAATAGGTAATTCTCAAGGTTGTGGCAAGGTGTCCATACCAGGCAAACTATCATCAATTGGCTCTTCAATGGGAGCAGGGATGGGTTCAATAATTGGCTCTTGCTCTGGAGGCAAGGTCCCCTCTTGAGGGGGAAGTTGTTTCTGTCCTCCGTTGTTGCCACCTCATTTGAGAGCACTGTCATCATCACCATCATCAAACGTAGATCCATCTCCAGATACATCACCCAATTTGATTGCATTGAAATCAAGATTGGAAATAGCGTAGGTAAATCCTTTGGTTGAAGCTCTTTGAGAAGTTGCATTGAAGGTTACACCAGGTACGCTTCCAGGATTCTTGAGGGTAAACTCCCATACACTTTGCACGGGGAAGTGAGAAATTTTCCCGATAATAATGTCTGTAATAAGTTGTATATCTGTTTGATCTATTTTATTATCATTATTTACATCTGCCGCCATCATTTGTTCGGGTGTTAATGTTCTCTGTCCATTGAGATATTGTTGAATCAAAAGTTTGTCTTTGGTTGTTATATAATCAGAGTGGATCCCTTCACGTTTCTCTGGTCGAATAACTAGGCCTTGTCCTTTGGGAAGTGCAGGATGTTCATAAGCACCAGCGTTATCAGTTACTACATTCTTCACATTGAATGAACTATGATATACATTGATTTTAACATCTTTGACAGATGCACCATCCATTGTGGTGACATGTCCTGCCACAGAAATCATTTCACCACCGCCACCACCATTTGTACCACCATTGGTAGTTCCTCCACCACTGTCTCACTTACAGGTCCAAAATCAGTTGGTACAGTTCCAGACACCGTCAGAACCACAGGTCGTCATAGTACTTCTATTAGCTTTGTAGCTTGGATCCGTATCATCACAATCACCCCAGAGCAAAACACCATAAGGATATCTTTCGCCTTTTTTGTATGTTTTGCCAGCAATGACTACATCCTTCTCTAGATAGAGATCTCCACACACATACTGTGTCTCAATATATGAGTTATTTTCTCATCGCCCACAGTAACTATCACAATCATTATCTTCAAACCCAAAAGCGCCGCATCTAGACTTGAGGACGTCACAGGTAGGAGATGCTTGTGTATGAAATTTCCCTGTTGGCCATTTGGTTATATTGTTGAAGAAAAGCTTATCGCTCGGACTAGAATATATTTTGGTAGTTTGTGTCTCGAAAGTCACCGGACAACTTGCGACTATTTGTTCATCAGCAGTTGGCGCTTCAGCACTGTTGTGTGTAAGCAAACTTTGCTCAGCAAATGAATTGCTCAAGCTATAAATACCAATACCCACAAAAAATGCTACGCAACACAATAAGGCCTCACCCAATGTACGAAGGATTGGATGTTCAGCATGCTTGAGTAGCTGTACAGAAGTGGGGAGTTTTGTTTTGGTTTTCATGGTTTTGGACAATATAAAGGAAAGAGTCAAATATATTGTACATATAAAATAATATTTGTCAAATTTTATACGCCCAATTTTTCTTAGAAAACAAAAAAGGTGGCTAAGGGCCACCTTTTAGAAGGCATATGTTTATACTACACTAAGCTTGTGGAGTACCTGTACCATCGTGTTCTTGCTTCCATTTTTGGAGTTCTTTGAGTTGTTGCATTGCTTCTATTTCTTGTTGGTGATGTGCATGCGCCCTTTTGATCATACGTCTTATTCACATAATAATCAGTATCAAAAGCACCAAAGCAGCTACAATCCACCATGGAAAGACAAAAAACGTATCTTGGATAGTCAATGTTTTTTTCTCCAAAAGTTTCTCGGTAATGAACTCAGTTCTAAACTCAGATACGGCGTTGTGCGTCACAGTCAAATCTACCGTGAACCACATCTGATATCGAGGAAGTTTGGGAATTGCAAATCTCACATCTCCATAGCCATCAGGACCTACGGTCTTAGTTTGGGGAGCAAGCTCTATGACTTTACCAAGTACATCTTTGATAGTACCTGCAACTTCTACTGCTTCGTCCAAACCACCTGTGTTTTTAAAACCAACAGCAACGAGGTAGCTACCATCTGCTTGCTTAGTTACAAATACGGGATCATTGAGCATGTTGTCTCAAGCGATATCTTTGACTCATGCAAGTTCGAGTCCTACGGCAACTTTGGAGTCGACAAAGAGCTCAATGGGTATAGTATTACGAACCAAAGTAGTTAGTCATCCATCTTTTAGTTTCTCTTGAAATATAGTTTCATTATAAATAGTCACACATCCATAGATAGTTCAAGCAGCACTTTTGGGCATAGTAATTATAGGGAAAATTCTCTTTTTGCTATTTGCAGGGATTGAATATACATTTACAAAACCAGTAACATATTGTCAGAATGACGCCCCTGCGAGCTCATAGTCGCATGAAAGTGTGCCCATCTCTTGATCTTTCATTCCATCTACAATTCCAACATGAATTTGAGTATCTTCATTAAGTTTATTAAATATATCAACACATATTTTGCTTGGTTTGCCAGGCGCAACTGGTAATTTGAGTGATTTCAAGGTTCATGTAGCTTCAGAATCAGTATCACAATATCTTGCAACAACTCCATCTGCAGTATTACGATCTGCAGGAGGGTTTGCATCAGTTGCTGAAGTTATTGAAAATCACATCAAGAATATAAGTATATATCCCAAATAAGCTATTCTCTTTCTCAACATAGACATATAAAATAATAAGTAAAATCATTCACACAAGTGTATATGTATATTATTTTTTTCTGCAAGTCGTTTTCTATGTATAAAAAAAGGGCCAAAAGCCCTTTCGTATATTCATAGAATTCTGAGATTAGCAAGAGTTACAGTCTGCAATAAAGAGACCCGTATATGCTCCGACTGCCTGACCTGTGCCCAACTGTACAGTATGAGTAAACAATCTTCCATAGTAACCTGCTAGCCCATTAGCTGCAGTACCTCTAGTTAGAATTGTTCTGTTTGTACTTAAATCAGTTGTTGTAGTAAAGGATCAAACAGTAATATCACTGTTTGCTACTGTACCATTAAACAAAAAGTTTGTACTTGCTCATGAAAAGTATTGAGCCGTGTTAGCAATTGATGATCACGCCACTGTACCAGTCATTGTTGTCGCACGAATGGTCACATTCCAACCATTATCTGTATGACATGTGTTAGTTACATATACATAATAATCAGCTGAACCATTTGAAGGTGTTCTTTGAGTCCCACTCTTTGTGCCTGCATTGATTTTAATAGTACCTAGTACATCTGTAGCTGCAAATGCGCCAAAGTCTATATCATACACCGCGACAGCAACTGTGTCATTACAAGCAGTTCCTGTCAATGTTGTATTACCATTTGTAGCTTCTACTTTTGCTACATTTAGTGCAGTGAGGGATAAAGCACCGATAACCATTGTTGTGCCAAAGACAACATGTAAAAGATTTTTTTTCATTTGTGTTTGTTATAAGTAATAAATAAACATAAAGACAATTTATTATTAGATAATTGTCATATAGTTGCCATAAAACTAGGCTAACGTGTTAATTGTACTGAAAATAATTTAATTTGTCAAATTTTTAAAGTTTATTTTAGCATCAATTACAATCTACCAAAAACTGTCAGGTATATAGTCAAACTGGCTGTGCTACTCAAATTTTAATAGAGTGGGTAAATAGTCTACCATAGTATCAAGCCAATCCATTATAAGTAGATGACTTAATCAATACTGGTCTTCGATCGCTAAGATCTGTATCAGATGTGTAACTTGTAGCAGTGATAGTATTATTTGGTATTGTTCAATTAAAGAGGTATACAGTATCAGTTCCAGAAAAGAACAACCCCGTGTTTGATATAAAAGGGTTTCAAGAGATAGAACTTGTCATGTAAGTTGCTTTTATGCTTATATTTCGATCAACATCAGAAGGACATAAGTTTGTAGCTTTAATATAAACTGCCTCTGGTCAATTCGAAGGTGTTGAAGTTGCTCAGACTTTTGTTCACAAGTTTATTTTTGTGGTTGCATACACATCTTGTGCTGAGAATGTGCCAAAATCAATGTCGTAAATACTAACGGTAACTTGATCATCACAGGCTATTCAGGTGATGGTAGTAATGCCATTTGTTGCAAAAGCTTGGTTAAATGAAATACTAAAATAACAAATAAGTACATATACTATTCCTACAATTCCTGTTATAAGGGGTGAGGTTAACTGAGTATTACAATTCATCTTGCAGTTAGGTTTAAAATAACTTTATAAGCATACATATAAAAAATAATTTGTCAAATCTTAGACAAGAAAATTATCTCCTGCTCCCTACCTCCATCAAGTGCTCCAATAGCTTACCAAATGGTATTCAAGCAGCTTGAGCGGCTTTGGGATAGAGACTTTGAGAAGTAAAGCCTGGTATGGTATTAATTTCGAGCAATACTGGACCATCTCATGTGATTATCATATCTACTCTTGCATATTTTTGGCATCAAACCGCTGTATACGAATCTACCGCTAGTTGTTGACACTGTTCGGTAAGTGGCGCAGAGAGGGGAGCAGGGCATATTTCTTGGGTCTTGCCGTTATATTTATTTGCAAAATCAAAGCCACCCTCACGTGGTGGAATGATGAGGGTGATAGGGAGAGCGGTGACCGTACCATCGGGCTGTTCCAAAAGTCATACGGTAATCTCATCTCCTTGCAAAAAAGATTCGATCAATACCTGCTCTGTGTAGTGTGCATAGAGAGTCATGACAGCCTCCAGTCAATCTTTATCCTCAATGATATGTACTCAATTACTACTTCATTGAGCAAGTACTTTTCGCACGCAAGGAAAGCCAATTTCTTGAACTATACGTTGTGACAACTGTTCAACAGCACACTCCAGAGGGAGAATGAGCATATCATTTGCTACGGGCAATCACGCTTGACGCCAAACTTGTTTGGTTGTTCGTTTATCTATCGTCAACTGCAGTATATCACGTGCAGCACACTGATAGGGGACATGATACATATCGAGTACACTTACAAGCTCGCCATCTTCCCCTCACGTACCATGGATCATCAAAAAGACGAAGGAAAGTGCTTGCGCACTAAGTACACTTTCAAAACGATTCCAATCTCTTGGCATATCAAACACCACCACCTCAAAAGATGCATCACGCAAAGCTTTCTCTACTTCAGTAGCGCTTGCTAATGAGACAACTCTTTCGCCATCTTCTCATCACGTGATGATCCCAATTGTATATGGATATGTCATGTGAAAGTATGGTTAAAACTTACAGTCCCTTGAGTAAACGAGCGAGGTGTGGTTTGGAGAGAAGGGTAAGTATTCCCGTGCCACCCAAACTGAGGAGTATTCGTGCCCATCACGTCACGTGCCAAGTGTGTAGTATTCAGTAGCCTACTCCACTTATCAGGGCAGTGGATGCAATCCAGAAAACCACGAGTGGAATATCGATATACGGTAGTACACCATGTTTGTGGGCGGTCCAGAGTGATCAAATGACAAACAGCACTTCCAAAAGCCCTTGAGTTATCAATCCTCCCATAAGCCCATAACGCAAAATAAGGGGAATACCGATACTTACTCCGATGATGACTCCTACTAAATTGATCTGCAAGAGTTTATTTTGGAGATGGGTGCTCACGAAAAGATAATTAAATATCTGCTTCACAAAACTCAGCGTGAGAATAATCGCAAGCCAAGGCAATAGTGTATCAGAACCTCGTTGGGTGGCAGTGGCCAAAAAAGCATCTCCTCACAAAAAATGAATAATATGCGGTGCAAAAATCACAAAATTTATGCATATGATACAGCCTATCCAAATCACCGTCATCAATAAATTTCCAAAACTGTGGCGTTGCTCTGCTAACGTATTTCCTGCAACCTTGTGAATCAGGCTATTTCCCAAGGCAGACGGCACGATGAGCAATATTTCAAGTAGTGATAGTCACAACGCTCGTTTCCCCACCAACGTAAATCCTTCTGTCGTCGGGAAAAACCATGAAAACAAAAGCAACACAATAAGCGTATGAAAACTACTACAATAATACGCCACGCCATACTGCCAATTTTCTCCAATGATATGTTTGGTAAATGACCAATCCAGTTTTCGACTGAGTGCAAGATGCTTGTTGCCTTGTCGAAACACATAGATCCCTTGAGCCAGACCGCTGATCACTACTGATGCAATAATTCGTACAAAAGGAGCAAGTCAGTCACCCATTGTCGCAAACGAAACTTGTGGATAGACAAAAAGCGTCACAACTACCAACACGGCCAACTGAGCAACTCTCGCTACCGTCAAGCCGATACTGAGTTGGTGCATTTTTCGATAGAGTTGCAAGGGTATCTGGATAATCCCAGCCGCCATAAAGCTTGCAGAAAAAATCATTCCTAGGGGCAATCACCACAGAAGATATGGATTGGACGTATATGCGGGGATAAAGAATGTCAACAGATATGCACTCACATAGATGAGTACAATCAAGATGATCCTTGTACTTACGAATTTACTATAAAGTAGCTTACGAGCTTCATGTTGCTCAGCTGGAATGCTACCCAGTTTCTTGAGTGCTATCACATACATCCCAAAATCTGCCAAAGCAGACCAAATGGCAAAATACTTGAGAATAGTAGAGTAGTCACCAAATCTCAATGGTCCGAGATACGGCGTGATCATTTTAATCACCAAAAAACCTCACACCGCACTCACGACTCTCCCTATGATTTGCCAGACCGCATCTTTGACTACATGATGTGCCATAACGAGAAATAAGAATTAAGATTTGAGATTTAAGAGGCCTGACATCGTCATTCTGAGTCGAGTCCTGCGATACGAAGAATCCAGGAGACGTGAAATTTTAACAAGACGCTATTATCATTTATGTGCTTCTTAATAAAATAATACGCTTTCCTAGATTCTTCACCCACTCGCTATGCTCGAGGTTCAGAATAACACGAGGTTACCCACCCAAGAATGTATCTAACGTCTCCTTGATAATTGTCTTTTCATCCTTTTTGCGTTTAGTAGGTTTTTTTGTTTTCTCCTTCTCATTCATTTTTTTGTCATCTTTGATAAGCTGGGCGGTCTTCTTTTTGAAACTAGCTAAAGTTACCTCCATATGCTCTGGATCCTCCATCAATAGATTAAATTCTTCTTTGGTAATATATTCTCTTTCTAATAAATAACCAGACATCAACGTGATTTGATCTTTATACTTTTTGATCAATCCAACTGCTTTTGCATACGCCTCTGTGACTAACTCTTTGACCTTTTGGTCAACTTTTTCAGCAAGTTTTTCACTATAGGGTTTGAATGGGTAGAATTCTGTGTGTTCACTATCATAGTACAACACTGTTCAAAGTTCCTCATCCATACCATACTTGAGAATCATATTGTAAGCTATTTTTGCAACTTTTTCAAAGTCGTTGGAAGCGCCTGTCGTAATCTCATCCTTACCAAAGAAAACTTCTTCAGCAGCTCTTCCACCAAGGAGTGTTACCATTTCATCCAAGAACTTAGACTTCGAGTACAGATATCTATCCTCAGAAGGCAACATCCAAGTAACACCCAATGCCATACCTCTCGAGACAATAGAAATTTTTTCGACCGGGTCTGCATTAGGGAGACAGTAGGCAGTCACCGCATGTCCCAATTCATGTAGTGCTACAATATTTCTTTCTTTCTCTTTGAGGGATTTAATCTTTTTCTCTGGGCCCATCACGATCTTCTCGAGCGCATAGTCGAAGTCATTATTGGTGAGTTTGGTTCTATTTTCTTTGGCTACTTTGAGTGCAGCTTCGTTGACGATGTTTTCCAAATCAGCACCTACAAACCCACTTGTACGTCTTGCGAGTTGTTCAAGATCCACATCATCAGCGAGTTGTTTGCCTACTGCATGGATTTTAATAATTTCAATTCTTTCTTCGAGGGTAGGTCTACTGACATAGACTTTTCTGTCAAATCTTCCCGGTCTCAGCAATGCGCTATCCAAGATGTCAGGTCTGTTGGTAGCTGCTATAACTATGACATTGGTATCCGTATCAAATCCATCCATTTCTGTCAAAATTTGATTGAGCGTTTGCTCCTGTTCTTGATGACCTCCAGTGAATCAAGATCATCTTTTTTTGCCAATAGTATCAATCTCATCTATGAAAATGATACTTGGTGAGGCGGTTTTTGCTTTTTTGAAGAGTTCTCTGACCTTAGCAGCGCCCATACCTACGAGCATTTCCATAAATTCAGATCCAGATGCAGAGAAGAAGGGAACGCCTGCTTCACCAGCTACAGCTCTTGCTAATAAGGTTTTTCCACTACCTGGAGACCCATATAAGAGGACACCTTTGGGAATTCTTGCACCGACTTTTTGGTATTTTTTGGAGTCTTTCAAAAAGTCTACTATCTCAATCAGTTCTTGTTTGACTTCTTCCATACCTGCGACATCCTTGAACTTAGTTTTGACATCCGTATTTGTCCTCAGAATACCTGCCTTGGTGCCGAAGGGCATACCACCACCTTTGGGACCAAAAAATCTAAACGCCAGCAACAATACTCCTACAAAAAAGAGGAGTGGGAGTATTTGTTCAATGAATACACTTCCCAACAATGATTTCTCTTCAAAGGCAATGTCAATTGGTGTGGTAGCACCAGACAATGAAATCCCCAATTCTTGCAATGAAGTATCAACTGGCTTGTTTGCTTCATAGATCAAATACTGTTTCTCAACGTTCACGTTGAAGAAGTTCTTTTTTTGAGTAATTGGTGTGACTACTTGGTATCCTGCCATCTTTACCCCATCCGTGACGATAACTTTTTCAAAAGTGCCTTGATTGTACAAGTTTACGAATGTAGTGACATTGACGCCAGTATACTCCTTTGCAGTAACACCTTGTTGTGTGGTATCTTGCATAAAAAATGTTTCCAAACTTCCTAATATGAGTGTAATAAGTAGTGCAGCGAACACAAAGAACCCTAACCCTTTTTTCATACAATAGTCGACTAAGTAAATAAAATTGTTTGGGTGATACTATACGAAAATAAGTACACATTGAAAGCGTAAGTAAGCATCAAGGTATTGTCAGCTTGACTATCTGCATACGTTCTCTATAGATTGTTTATTTACTCATTGTCGCAAATGCCATGACACTCAAAGTAACGCTCAGTAATGTCTTGTTCTTGGACATAGAATGTGTGCCTCAACAGTCTAGCTTTTATGATCTCGATGATGGTATGAAAAGCTTATGGGAGAGAAAATCCAAAAGAGTAGGTGAGTATGTGCATGGTGACGGTGATGAGCCAATGTCTCCTGCAGAGTTATATGACAATCGTAGTGGTATCTTCGCAGAATTTGGGAAGATTATTGTGATTTCTGTTGGTTACTTTGCCAAAACTCCCGAAGGCGAACGTCAATTTCGTCTCAAATCATTTGCTGGAGACAACGAAGCAATGCTTCTAGCTGACTTTTTTGAACTCCTCAACGCTCATTACAACAAATCATTTCACCAACTGTGTGGACATAATATCAGAGAGTTTGATATCCCCTATATATGTAGAAGAGCATTGGTCAACAGATTGGCAATTCCAACCATCCTCGATATGCAAGACAAAAAACCTTGGGAGGTCAATCATATTGATACCCTCGAACTTTGGAAATTCGGCGACAGAAAAAACTTTATTTCACTAGATTTGCTGAGTAGAGTTATGGGTATCCCATCTCCAAAAACTGATATCAGTGGTGAACAAGTAGCACGTGCCTACCGAGACGACAAAGAACTCCCGAGAATCACTGCTTACTGTGAACGTGATGTAGGAGCCGTTGCCCAAATATTATTGAAATTTATAGGCGAAGACGCCGCAGGATATAGCGTGGAGTAGAATAACAAATCCTTCCCCCCTGTTAAGGGGGCCTCGGTACCCGTAAGGGTGGACTATGGGGGGTTTTAGAAATAAATTCCTTACACGCACATAAAACCCCCTCTCGCTCCCCCTTGTCAGGGGGAGTATTGTTTTATAGCATCTCTGATAAGCGTTCATACAACATTTCAGGTGAAAAGCCTGCTTGGTGTCGTAGGTCGTCGCTCAAAATCGTAGTAGGAGTGGTTGTTTGCGGAAGGAGGAAATCAAGCTTGACGTTGCTTGAGACTTTATGGGTACAGGTGAGCGTGAGGAGTTCTTGGTAGGTACTGGTAAGGGATTGATCAAGCAGGACGATGCAATGTTCTGTTTTTTTGCAACTTGCGAGTAATTCTTTTGATCGTTTGAAACGATAATCACTCACGACAAAAAGATCTGCAGTACGTTCTTCGGTTCCCAAGGTGTGGAGTGCTTGGATCACTCACGAGAGCAATCATCCTGGGCAAATAATGGTGGCCTCATCACCACTATATCATCGCTTAGTTGCATCAAGCAAGCCGTTGTCTCGGGTAGGAGTGCCTTCACCTTGGAGCAAGTCTGCTACAAACTCTTTGTGCGGGAGTCTGATGTAGGTATGACCTGGTTGTCTGAGCAACACAAAAAAACTCAATACATCACACGGTTCAACAATACGAAAATCTGTGGGGAGGACATGATCAATATCGGTCAGATCTGGCATACCTTTTGGCAACAGACCACTCACTCACGCTCAGATATTGACTATGGTAATCGATAGCTCTTTGGGAGCAGTGTGCAAAAGGGGGAGGAGATATCGTATGGGTAACTTCTCTCGCAAGACTAATATATGTTTGTGCTTACCCACCAATGCCTGAAGTGCGCCAGCTGCTCATCGTTGCATATCTTGCAAACTATACACGGGTATGGTTTTGTCCCAACTCGCAGGCACAGCTTTGTCTATAATGATTGCATCTATGGATTTTTGTTCAGCGAGTGCGTTAAAAAAAAGTCCTTCTTGCAAGTAGGTACAAAGGTTGAGTGCGTTCATAAGCAACAAAATAAATTAAAGAGTACTAGGAAGTGCTATTTTGGTGAGGTAGCTGGGTAGCGCATACGTAAGGTTTCAAAACGGACACGTTTGTCATCAATGGCTTCTTTGATACGTTTTTCGTTGGGAGAGAGTTGTGATTGACCAGACTTAATTTCCAAGAAAATAATTTCACGTACCTGTCCTGTGCTCAACCCATCGAAGACGATGTAATCTACTCCTTTCCCCAAAAACATCAAGTCCTTGTAATGATAGGGGAAGTCGGGGAGGAGGGGCGCAACTTTTTCGTGCACATATCATAGCGTCGTATGCTGGGATTGTTTGACTGCACCAGCACGATGACGTTTGATATCACTCAAAAAGAAAATCTTTGCAAACAAGTATCCGATCAGGATACCTACTCCAATTCACCCGATTAAAACAAACCATTGTGTATCCTGCATCACATTTTCGATTGATAAAATCATCTACATAGGTATACACTAGCCTACTGACTGCAAGAGCAGTTTCTTTATTTGTTATATTTTGTCGTGTAATGATCGACCTCAAACAATATCGCCTCGACCCTCAAACTTATCGGCAGGGTGCTGCTAACAAATGAATTCAGCTCGATTGGACACAAATTGATCTGCTTGATAGTGCTCTGAGAACTACCAAATGACAACTTGATGAAGTCAATGCACAAAGAAATGCGTTGAGCAAACAAGTTGAACAAACTAAAAGAGCTGGTGCATCATCTGATGCATTGGTTGAACAAGTCAAACAGCTCAAACATCGCATCGAATTTTTGGAAAATGAGTATAACGAAACCAAAAACACGTTTGATGCATTGCTTGCACAGATTCCCAATCCTGCACTAGCTGATGTCCCTGTCGGCAAAAGTGATGCAGAAAATGTGGTCGTCGCTACCTGTGGCACCAAGCCTACCTTCACGTTCACTCCCAAACCGCATCGAGAAATCCTCGAAGCCAAAGGCTACCTGGATCAAACCAGAGCAGTCAATTTATCTGGCTCAAGATTTGTGATTGTAAGAGATGAACTTGCCTTACTTGAACTCGCCTTGATTCAACGAGCAGTTCAGACCCTTGTTCGCAAAGGATTCTCTTTTGCTATGGTGCCTCAGCTCGTCAAGGAAGACGCAATGTACACGACCGGCTTTTTGCCCAATGATAGTATGAATTTGTATAGAGTGAACCCTAAGTCTGCTACCCCAAGTCAAGAACGAGAAGAAGATGACCTGTGGCTTATTGGTACTGCAGAAGTACCACTGGTCGCACAACATGCTGGCGAAACATTATCTCAACACCAACTGCCATTGAGGTATGTAGGGTTTTCTTCATGTTATAGAAGAGAAGCAGGGACGTACGGCAAAGATACCAAAGGACTGATCAGAGTACATCAATTTGAAAAGATTGAGATGGTGAGTTTTGTCTTACCTGAGGATAGTGCCAAAGAACACGAACTCCTGCGTGAGACCGAAGAAGAATTGCTGACGTCACTGGGACTTCCCTATCAACGTTTGCTCATTTGTACGGGAGATCTCGGAGCTCCAGCAGCCAAAAAATACGACCTTGAAGCATGGTTTCCCGGGATAGATATGTACAAAGAAGTCACGAGTACTTCCAACACGACTGATTTTCAAACACGTAGAGGGAATATCAAATACCAACAAGGCGAGACCAAATGATTTGCACATGCACTCAATGGAACTGCAATAGCCTGCGGAAGAATTTTGGCAGCAATTGTTGAAAACTATCAAACAGAGCAGGGTGATATTCGTATCCCTCCTGTCTTGGTGCCGTTTATGGGTAAGGAGCTTATATAAAACCCCTCTACAACAACTTTATTTTTTGCGGTGGGATGCACCATCACCGTTCACAAAAGCATTACCTGTACGCAGGATATCTACTCCTTCTTGGAGCGGGCATTTTTTTGGGCATGTGGTGGCGGAGCGAACGAGAACGTTTCTGAACTCTCAGACAATACCAACTCCAACTGACCCAACTCCAACAACTCACCGTGGAGCAAGCACTGCACAGTTGAAGCGATGCACTTCTCAAGCAAGGAATTGCTTCGCTTGATTCGCAAGCTCAGAAAATACTTACGCTTCTTCCCCCAGAGCAAGCAACTAAGCGGTCTGCAACACAATCAGCTGCTCTAGCAGGATTACTCCTTTCCTGAGTTCAGGAAGACACAGAAATAGAACCGTATACGCGTTTGACAAGTCGTCTCATGCAGTTAGTTACTCTTCCTCCAACGGAAAGTACTCTAGCTGACTTACTTGCCCTTCGCCAACAATATGAACAACTAGCTATGCAACCGAACAGTGATATACAGGTGCAACGCATCTCGCACAATACAACTGTCCTCGACAATATACTCCAGCTTCGTGCACGACAGCACATACTCACGCAAACAAACATGACGAAAACTGCTTTGACTCAAGCGTATGAGGCAATTCATCTTGTGCTCGACGAAAATAAACGATTGATTAGTTTTCTCGAACAGGCACCTATCATCTGAGAAGAAAATGCCCCCAAAGAAGACCTGTTAGATTGTCGTACGAATTTATTACATGCATTTCGTCGCGAACAACAGGAAGCAATTCGCATCATGACCCTCCTACCTCTTGCCCAAGATGAACAAATGTTTATATTTCAACAATGTATTTCTGAGCGAGAAACCTGTCTGACGCAACCACAATGGCATGCACGACATACAGGTCTCCAAGAGGTGAGCTCTGGTGTAGTGGCTCTTGCAAAAAAATATGTACAGCTCCATACCCTACGAGCACAGGGCGCGCCTTTGGATGCACAACAACTGTGTGTCCGTCGCAACAAGCTCCCTCAGACTCCCTCAGATATCCAAGATGACCTCGAGCGCGCCCTTGAGCAGCAACAGCAATTACTCAAAGCCTGATGAACAAGCTGAACAGCAATTGATCAAACAGGTAGTGCACGTACTGAAAAAATATTTGACGATCGACAAGAAAATGCTTTACGTGAAATCGAGCAAAGACAAGAACAGTGGTTGCAAGAAACGGATGCAAGTTCATGAGACTCATTTCGTGATCGTATTGAGCAGTTCTTTGAGCAGTTTGACGGAAAACGGTAAGGCGATAATGGGAGAGTTTTACCCCCCTGTGAAGGGGGGTGGCGAGAGAAATGAGCCGGGGGTTTCAATCAACTATGTAAAACTTTATTCTTCATTCACCCATGATTGCTTTTGATATCTATTGATGGCCCGTATATCGATATGGCATTTTCTATGCTATCACCTTCGCTTTTGGATATTTCTTTTTCTGGTTACTCATCCAAAGAAAGACTATGCAGAGATATCCCCATCTCCAGTCTTTTTTGGTGCAACATAGTGAAGATCTCATAGTTGCTGTCATGCTCGGAGTGCTGTTGTGAGGAAGACTAGGACATATTTTTTTCTATGAGTGGTCGTACTATCAACAACACTTGTGGGAAATACTCCAAATACGACAAGGAGGCATGAGTTTTGTTGGCGGGTTTATAGGTGTAGTAATTGCCCTCATACGATCGATGCGCAAACGAAAACTGAGTTGGCAGGAACTCCTTATTTTGGGAGAGTGCGTCTTGTGTGTCGTACCCTTGGGAAGTTTACTCGGGAGAGTTGGTAACTTTCTCAATCAAGAACTGGTGGGGCGTACGGTCGCTAGTTTGTCACAAGGTTGGCAAGAACTCGTGCGTAGTATGTGATTGGAGGTGCTGTATCCACAAGTAGATCTCGTGGCAAGAGTGAACGTCAATCTACTCCAGGCAGCAGGTGAGTGACTATTCCTACGAATACTTATGTTGTTCTTGTTCAATTATGTGTATGTCCAAAAAAAATCCGCGCCAGGGCTCCTGGCGGGGATATATTGTATTGGCTACGCGCTGATTAGGTTTTTGTTGGAATGGGCCAAAGAATTGCCTGCTACAGAAATAATCTCCTGATTATCCGTCAGCCAGTGGTTGATGTTGGTGATGGCAGGAGCAGGAATGGGGATATTGCTCTTCCTTTCTCCCCCTGTGAAGGGGGAGTGAGAGGGGGTTTTAAAGTAAATTTTTCTTATCCCGTTCCTAAAACCCCCCCCATAATCTACCTTGTAGGCACTTCGCCCCCTTCACAGGGGGGAAATATTTTTTACAAACTATTCTCAATCTGTTTAAACACCGATGGTTTGAGTTCAGGATGTAATCTGTATCGTTCTTGATCTGTATATCCTCTGAGAGTAGTGATACCGGCAGCGCTAGTTGACCTGACCTCTTTTTTTGCTTCTGGTGTAGTTTTGGGTTGTATTCTTTTTGAACTGACATTTTGATTTTCAATGGTATCGCTATTTTGTGCACCTTGTGCAATGATATCTTTGTTTTGCTCCTTGAGAGATGCATCGATGATAATTCCTTTATTCTGTTGTGCAATTGTATCAGCAACAGTATTTTCTTGAGCAGCAACATTGTGCTCGGGGAGAGCTTGTATGACAGTCGGTGTAGCAGCAAATGAAAACATAGGTGCCATACCTGCACCAAACGCTAACACGGTTTCTGCAGCGAACACTGCTTTAGCCGCCAAAAAGTGTACAATAAAGGCCTTAGCCACGAGCATCTTCAGACCAATAAGTCACAAGATGTGCAACTTAGCATGCAGGATCTTTTTCCAAAGGGGAATGGGTTTGTGGAATTCGAAGTACATAGTACAAATTATATAGTGTAAAAATATCTTGAGAGCATTTTTTTATTTTCCCTCACCTTATCATTATATATACAGACAATTATTTTGCAAAAAATGTGCTACGAAATTTGACAAATTAAATAACTTTCCTTAAAATCATCACTGTCTCCGGATATATTCATTGGAATATAAACGGGACGAAGAGACGTCTTTTCGTTTGAGAGCAGGGTCTAGGTCAATAGTGTGCGCGGCCTATTACTCCAATCTTGTCTCTTTGTATTTATTATTCTTTACAAAAACACAATGAAAAAATTATTTAACGTTGCACTTGGTGCAGCAATCGTAGCAGGAGCTTTGCTCTTGACTACAGCTAACGTTGGTAAAGCTTCTGCAGAAACAACTACTCTTACTCCTGCAGCTTGTGCTACAAACCCATCAGCAACTATTTATGACATTGCTTATGGTACCTTCCTTGCATCAGATGTTTATTCATCTACTAAAGTAAATGCTGGTACTAAGAGTGGTGGTGGTGGTTCAAAAACTCCTACCTTCGGTGGTGGTGGTGCTGACTACTTCGTGTATGTAACTAATCCATGTCCAGATGATGTGAGTTGGAGTGTCACTATTATTGCTACAACTATGACTGGTTATGTAACAGGTACTACAATTGCACCTACTGCTCAAATGTTCTCAGGTGCTAACACATTGTTTAGATTCAACGATTCTCCTGCTAACGCAACAGTATCTGCTGCTGACTTTACAGCTTCAACTGATCTTGCATCATCTAGAACAGTTATCACAAAAACTGCAGAAAACAATGGTCTTGGTGGTGATTTCGGTAGAAAGTTCACTCATACTATCACTATTCCACAAGGTCAAGCTGTAACTTACTATACTGGTGCGATTAACGTTACTTGTGTTGGTTGTTAGTTTCAAACTATGAATTCTAAAAAAGAGGGCCGCGCCCCTCTTTTTTTTATAATTTATTACATAATTATATATGGCTAAATTTGATTTTAACTATTAATAATTTAAGCTTGCACTACAGCATCATATAGATATACAATGATAGAATTTTATCTTAGTTATTAACTAACAATGCAATCCCTTAGATTTATTTTTCTTCTTTTTTTAAGTGCTTTGACCATATGGATGCCGAGCACCTCATTTTTAGTACATGCAGCTCCTTCGGAAACGATAACATGAGCAATCAAGTATGACGCAAATGATACAAGTTTAGGTTTATATGCTAGGTTTTGTGATAGCAAGAATGAAACACAAGGTGAGGCTAAATCCCTCAAAATAGCAGTTTCACCTTGAAAAACTACAAAGTTGTGTGTTGATTTACTTAACCAGTTAGATCAAGATGCAACTATTCATGTAAGTTTTGTAGATGCGAAGAAAGATGATGTTTGAGGAGTGATAGGTTGTAGTGCAGAAGACACGAGAGGAGTTTTTGGACAGTATGTAACTTGATATGATATCACGTACAAAGTACCTGCATTTAGTTTTCAAAGAATTGAACCAGAAATCAAAATGCCAGCAAGTGCGGCAGGCACTGTTTATTGATGTGTTTCAGTCTACAATGATAAAGTTTACGGAGAAAAACTAAAAAAGGCTGGGATGACTACCTTGGTTCGCAATGCTTTAGCTATGGAAGTATTTGTAGATAGCAAAGTAGATGTTGGTTTGGAATTGAGTGCTGTTGAGGATATTGATGGGTATAACTTAGTAAGTGAACCAATGCATATTAGCAAACAAACTAATGGAGGTTATTTGATTGCTGTTGGGTTCAAAAATATCGGTGGCTTGGATGAAAATGTGGAGGTTCAAGGTACCGTGACTGATGTTCTGAAAAAAGTAACTGAACTTGCTCCTCAAACCAAGACCGTTGGACCAGAAGGAAATGGTGATGTCAGATATGAAATTCCTGCGTTGCCATGGTACAAGATGTGGTTCACGGTAGATATGACGGTGACTCACAATGCAGTATCAGAATTTAGAACTGAGTTTATTACAGAAAAATTGTTGGAGAAGAAGACCATCAATGTTAGCAAAACCTTCTTTGTCTTCCCATGGTGGTTGGTTGGTGTATTGATAGTGCTTCTCTTGATCATACATTTGATCAATAGATCTCGCAAACATCATCACGACGAAGAGAAAGAACTTGAAGAACTCAAGAAGCGAAAGGCAGACCATGGCAATACTCAGTAACAGAAAATGTGTAACTATAAGAGACTCCTCATTTTGAGGAGTCATTTTGAGGAGTTTTTTTGTCATATAAATTGACTAATTAATATATTTAATTATAATTAGCAAAACAGTTTTATTCCCTTATAATCACATGGAGAGAGTATTACTTAATTTGGGAATTCTGGCGATTGCTACAATTTGAATTTTTTGAAGGGTAAATGCAGAAACGACATCACTTTCTCCAGGTTCTTGTATTTTGGGAGTTACTGCAGAGGCTTATAATATTGATTTTGGAACTTTTTCGGCATCAGATGTCTATGGGCAAACCAAGACAAACCAAGGGACCAAAACAGGTGGAGGTAATGGTATATTGAGAACACCGACTTCTGGTTCTGGAAATGAGGACTATTATATATATGCAAGTAATCCTTGTATAAAGGTTGAGTGGGTGGTTCAAGTTATTGCCTCATGAATGACAGGTGCAATTGGCTGAACACCAATTCCAGCCTCCGCACTTGTCTTCTCTGGCGCGGATCTTCTCTTTAGATTCAATGACTCACCATCAAATCCGCAAATTATTAACTGGCCAAAGGATACTAACCTTGCAACAGCTCAGACGGTCATTAGCCATGGTGGTATCAATAATGGCATCGGCGGAGATTATTGAGTACTGCTAAATCACGCTTTGATTATTCCTGCCAATACTGCGGTAACGCAATACACTGGTACGTTTACAGTAACATGTTTAGCTTGTTAATAGTATAGGTAGCTTTCTCAAAAGGGGCCCCGACTTTGTCGGGGCCCCTTTTTTTACGAAAATGACAAACTATTCTTTTCTGGTATGCAGGTTCGCTCTTGCAAGAGCAGAGCGTTTTGCTATATAAAGAGGTATATAAATGTATATTTTGTTTTTATAGGAGTAGTTAGTATGAAAAAAATCATCTTTGGTATATTGATAAGTAGTATTGGATGGGGTAGTTCACTTGGCTTCGCAGTCAATGAGAATATTATGGTCAGGTTTTGTGTGCCAGATGATCCCAAAGTAGGAGAGGCAACTGCATGGAGATTGGACGTCCCCGCTGGATTGATCGGGACATTTTGTATGGATGCTATCAATCTCCGTGATGAACCTATGACGATGCGTTTGGCAGTAGTAGATGGGGAGAAAACCGAAAGTGGCTTAGGCAGTTGTTGACTTGAAGGAGAAATTGAAAGATTTGGCAAATACGTCTCTGGCATACCCAATGAAGTGACATTGTGACCCAAGGAATCACGCAGATTTCAACCGACTATTCAATTTCCAGATACGCTTACGGGCGAGCAATATGGATGTATTGCATACTTTGATGCGGGACAACTCTCTGGTGGTGAGGGAATTTCGATGATTTATCGCTATGCACACGTTATTTGGGCTAATCTTACACCACCACTCAAACGTTCACTTACCACGCAATACCCACAAGATGTCCTCTTTCCTCCGAAGCAACATGTACCTGGATTTCTTTCAATCGCTGAATGATCTGGCGTTATGGCTGTTGAACTCATCAATACCGGGACTATTGACTCACGTGTTGCTGCCAAATGTGAGGTTACTACTTATTGACGAGGCACACACACGTATTCAGCTATCATAACAAAAGATGTTCCGTCAGGCCAGAAGGAGGTACTTGTCTGTTCACTTCCCATTGACGCTAAAATGACTCTCCAAGCTACAGCACGTATGACATTAGCGTATTCCTCACTTGGTATTGCGGATCAACCACTCATCAAAATACCTGAGGAATATACAGAAATCAGAGAAATTCACCTGCAACGAAAGCAGTTTTTTCTTCCCAAAGTACTCCTTGCGGGACTCATCATTATAAGTCTGCTCACCATAGTTGGTGTACGTAAATTTAAGTTTTTGTCAACTCATAAATAGAGATAATTCTCTCCTAACTTGTTTTTCTCAAGGTGTTGGGTACAATAAGGAGTACAAAAGGTTCCTTTATTGCTACCCACTTTCATGGGAGAACACGGAAATCAGACTAACCATTTTTGAACACGTATTCTAGCTGCTTGCAAGCAGTTTTTTGCCTATTGGAAAACTGAACATGACAAGGTATTTCATGCGTTTGCAGATCAATCATCAGTCACCTCACAACACTCTTTTGCACAGCATGTGCAAGAGCTAAGAGCATACTACAATAAGCATATTCACTTATGATCTATCCTGAGAGCTAAATGGGTAGTTTTCGGACTAACTGGACTCAAAATGCTTGTCACGCACACAGCGTTTGGACATGCATTGGGATACGCTGTTACGTGAGCTAAACTACTCATAGTAAATGTCTTGTTTAAAAGCGTTTTGGTCAATTATCTCCTGTTCCTCTTGGTGATGCTGGGATTGAACCCACAGTTTGCTTTGGTATCAGATATTAGTGATAGTTGCATCAGTGAATCCTTGTTTGAAACATGTATGCAACAACCTGATGCATCACAAGAAGTTTGTCTCGTCCAAGCTATGCAAGGAGAATGTGCTACGACTACCGAGGACGCACCCGCTGATGGTAGTATTGAACAACTTATAGCACAGTCTATCACTGATGGAGTAATTATGCAGACGACTGATGGAGTGACGGAGATTATTGTCAATAACGCAGAAACGACTGAAGAGATAGGTGCTGAAGAAGCTGAAGAAGCAGATGATGAGCCAGAAGTAGTAGTAGTCAATGAACTCCGTATTTCAGACGACACAACAGTTGGGGCATCAACGGGTGATGTGCTCACCGGTGAAAGTAGTGATAGTCTGAGTTCTGCAGTTGTGTGAACAACTGATACCGGCACATCAGTAATGCTTTGAAATGAAGCTATTGAGAATGAAAAAGTAGAAATTGAACAACCACAAGTCTGTACAACAGAAGTATTGTTGCCAGGAGAAGCAACTTCTTGGAACATAGTTTCTATCTCACTCCAAGGCAATAAATATCAAGTACCCAATGAACAAAAATTAGAAACGCTTGCTACGTTCATCACAGAAATGGGCAAAGCGGTAGATATGCATATGGAAACAACCCTTGTGGATACAGGAGATGCGCTTACCTTAGCAATACAAGGAGATCTCTACGGACTTGAAAAAATTGATTTTGTAGATGGATTTGGAGAAAACTATAGCTTCATCTTTAGCGTAGATTGTCATGAAAGATATGATGCTTGTATGAACTATTGTTCAACGTATGAAAAAAGAATGCAAAAAATCAATAACCGACAATCATGTGAAGTCTACTGTGGACTAGCAGAGCCTGGTTCACATACCGTTGCAGAGACGGGGACTATGGAAGAAAATACTGACAACGTTGGGGCAGAACATGAACATGAAGATGAAAATACTGATCCTTCATCAGATCATGACCATACTGATGTACATTCACATGAGAAGGATGATAAAAAAGACATACAAGCTGAAGTGCTTAGCAGTTCACAAGTGGATACTGCAACTACTGTATCAGGGATCAATACACTAATATCTGTAGAAAAAAATGAATCTAATAATATACAGAAATGAAAATCTGAAAAAATTGACACATTTCCTAAGTCGGACGACAAGAACAAAGACAAGAAGAATAAAGTTATACAACCAATATCGAATACTGATACTCAGCACAGTGAGCAAGTATGTACTGAACAATTAAATCTTACCTGTTTGAGTAAATGTATTATGGTAGGATGAAATCCATTAAGTTGTAAAGTTGCTTGTAGCAAGACAATTTGCGAAGAAACAATTACTCCTGAAATAGATGAAAAAAAGGATACGAAAGACAAATTTATCGTACTAACTAATATTGAGAGTGAGGATCTTGATCTCTGTCATACCAATAGTGACTGTCTTGCTTCGTGCCTAGCTAGTGGCAAAAATCCTATAGCATGTAAAAATCAGTGTACTACCTGCAAGGATACATCAAAAGATAAAAAAGATAACAAGACAAATAAAAAAGATACAG
>JAYREU010000068.1:0-10292 GCA_041908765.1 Candidatus Absconditabacterales bacterium | reverse complement strand
GGATCTAGCTGCTTACTTACTCAAAACATTTGGCAAATCGACGACTGCCATCAACCTAGATGGTGGGTCTTCTACCGCATTGTGGTCTGCCAAAGAAGGATTTGGGTATAAGTCCGAAGTGAACTTGCCGACGTACTTTATTTTGTATTAGGAGATGGCACAACCCAACCGTTGTCCACGATGTCTCAAGGATCAGCTTTACATAGACTATCATGACCAGGTGTGGTGAGTACCCGTCAAAGATGATACGACACAATTTGCTTTCTTGATTTTGGAATGAGCCCAGGCAGGACTCAGTCGATATACGATCCTCAAAAGACAAAACGGCTATCGCAAAGCTTTTGCCAATCGAAATCCCAAAAAAGTAGCCAAGTTTACTGAGGAAGATATCGAAAGACTCATGCTCGATGAGGGTATCATCAGAAATAGAGCTAAGATTACTGCAGCTATCACCAATGCACGTGTTTTTTTAGAAATTCAAAAAGAGTTCGGGTCGTTCAGCAACTACATACGATGATTTACGGACCACCAAGTGGTCACCAACAAACACCAAACTATGCAAGACTATGTCGCTACTTCTCCTCTCTCAGATACTATTTCTACTGATCTCAAAAAACGTGGCATGAAATTTGTCTGATCTACTATTATCTATGCGCATCTCCAAGCCACCGGTCAGATCAATGATCACCTGATGAGCTGTTTTAGGTGGAAAGAATTGAGAAATAAGAGTTAAGAGTTGAGAGTACATATGCGGCAACGCACTAGTCTGTGAATTTCAGGAATAACATACAAAGCATCACTGACATAAGCAACCTCACTGGGACCCTCTGGGAGTGGGATAACCAACGCTCCTCCCCCTGTCAAGGGGGAGCGAGAGGGGGTTTTATATACGTTCATCATGCTTAATAAAACCCCCCATACTCCCCCCTTGACAGGGGGGAAACAAACTGTGGATCATGCCAAAAAGGAGGCCACCCCGGCAGTGGAAGAAGAGTAAAATTTCCTGGATACTTCACCCTAAAGGGGACAAGTGCTATCGCTCAGTATGAGACACAGTCTTGTTAGTGTTCTCCTGGATTCTTCACTTTCGCTACGCTCAAGTTCAGAATGACGTGTAGCTTTCTTTTCCCAAATAGCTACATTCTCTCTTATGGATTATATTCAGTTTGAGCAAGAGAAGAAGAAAATATTTTTGTGTGATATGCGTCCATGGAAAGGAAGTCGTTTTTCTGGGTTGGTCGAAAAGGGAGTAGCGAAGGTGCTTCGTAGTGGCAAACGCGTCGTCATCATCGCTCCCAAAAAGTGATATGCAGCAGGAGTGATATGCCAAGATTGTGGACATATTCCCACGTGCGATCACTGCTCTGCGCCCATTGCCTATCACAAAGACCATCAAGGGCATTTTGTAGGTATGTGCCATTTGTGTAAGAAACAATATCCAACGCTGTGAGCGTGCGTTCAGTGTCATGGATTTGCCCTGCAGGCGTATGGAATGGGTGTCCAGCAGGTCGCTGAATGGATAGGACAAACCTTTGGTATCCAAGCAGGGATTATTCAGCGTGAGGTGGCCAACTCTCCCCGCAAGGTGACAACTCTCCTCCAACAACTTGCAGATGCACCGGTCGTGATTGGGACATCGCTGTTGTACTTTCCTGCAAAGTCTGTGGATGCAGATTTGGTGGTGGTACTTGCTGCAGACCAGGGTCTCTATATCCCTGATCGACAAGCAAATCGACAGACATTTTGTACATTGCATACGATGATACAAGCATATCAGGCTTCTACTTTCCTGTTGCAGACCTATGCGCCAGAGCATCCAGTGTTGCAATTTGTGGCCAAAGGTGATACTGCATGAATGCGTGCATGGGAATGAGCACAAAGAAAATCATGAGGATATCCACCGTACGGAGAGCTGTGTGTCTTGTTGTACAAACATGAAATCGAACAACGTGTCTATACCAGTGTACATAAACTCTATCAAGAGCTACTTTTCTTGCAACAACAAAACCCTGCTTGGAAAGATATCTCTATCACTTCCACGCCACCATTGATTTACAAAATGTACAATAAATTTAGATACCATTTGATTATTAGAGGACCAGATATACGTGAATTTGTGCGCTCGAGTGTGGATCGCTTGCAGGTGATGAAAAGAGGCTTCAAGGTCGACTGGGAGCCAATGCACATAGTCTAATTTCGTCAGTTGCAAAAGGAGTTGAAAAAAATAAACTTCTTGAGTTTTAGTCAATATATGAGTCATGACCCAGTTGATTATCAATGGAGGAAAACCGCTCAAAGGAACCGTACGTCCTGTCCCCAACAAAAATAGCATCATCAAACTGATCCCAGCGTGTTTGTTGACCGACGAAGATATTATTATTCACAATACGCCAAAGACCTCTGATGTCGGTTATATGTTGGAAATTTTGGCATTGCTTGGTGGAACGTATGAGCGATTGGATGAGCATACGATCAAAATCAATGCCAAGGGCGTGAACTCATATGAAATAGATCCTGTCTTGAGTGACAAGATGAAAGCATCCGTGATGTTTTTGTGACCCCTGCTCGTGAGATTTGGTAAAGCGATGATGCCAACTCCCCAAGGCTGTAAGCTCGGCACACGTCCTCTCGATGCGTTCGTGGGTAATATGGAAAAGATGGGTGCGAAGTTTACGCATCAAGGAGGTATGTATGGTTTCGAAGCAACGCAACTGCATGCATCGACCGTATGGAGTCGAGAACCATCGGTGACAGGGACGGAGAATCTTATCTTACTAGCTGTCAAAACACCTGGGACAACTATTATATACAACGCTGCATGTGAACCTCACACCCAGGATCTGTGCAATATGTTGGTAGCAATGGGAGCGCAGATAGAGGGTATTTGATCTAATTTATTGCGCATCACGTGAGTTAGTTCATTGCATGGATGTGAGTGGACAGTTATCTCTGATCATTTGGATGTAGCTGGATTTATAGCTGCAGCTGCGATGACGTGAGGAGAGGTTACCATCGAACAAGCTGTCACTGCGCATATGGATTTGATGCTTGAAACATATAGGAAATTGTGAATTAGCACGATTGTCGACAAAGAGAAAGATACTATTTTCGTCCCAGCGAAACAATCACGTCAGATAGAAAAGACCTTGAAAGGTGATTTGCTGATGGTAAGAGCACAACCATGGCCTATGTTGCCGATGGATATTATTCATACGTTTGCAGTAACTGCCTTGTCATGTGAAGGTTCTGCAATTTTCATGAATATCGGCTATGAATATGCATGGTTTTTCATCGAAGAACTTGCAAAGATGAAAGGACGTACCGTGATGGCTGATCCCCATAGAATTATTACATTTGGTCCCACACAGTGGAAGTGAGCAAATATTGTGTGCAGTGATATTATCCAAGCGTCGTATGCGCTGTTGCTCGCAGCACTAGCAGCTGAATGAACCACAAAAATCAATGCTATCACTCCTCTCTTTCGTCGCTTTCCAAATTTCGTAGAACAATTTAGATCGTTGTGAGCAGATTTATCATTGCAAGACTAATATGCTGATAGAGCCTATCGCACCTGAAATTGTAAGATATCCCTATATCCCACCTCACGTGTGGGCTACCTCCTTAGGAGGTAAAGAAATACAGAAATTTAGAGATGCAATGATTGAACAAGCGGTGATTCAGAAAATACCCCTATGAATACAAAAAGTTTTGGATGAATATACTAAACAACTGATTGAAAACTACTATGCGTTACCAGAATATGACAATGAACAATATACTCATGAAGCATACCGTATTTTAATAAGAACATGAACAATACAAGAACTGATTGATAATTTTGTAGTGGATCTGGATGTTCGTTTATGCTGTGAGCACATTGCTGAATTTTATGTACAACGATTTGACAAGCAATTTGAATCACCTCATGAAATGAGCATGATACAAAAGATGAATAACCTAGCTAGTATCTACCATGTATGAGAAATCAAAATATGTAAACCATATTTAGAAAAGGCTGTATTTGATTATCTAGCTGGAGATCATTCATCGCAAGCCGTACTCAAAAGATCATTATCTACTCTTTTTCGACTTTTGTTACAAAAATGACAAGCAATGGTTCGTCTACATCAACAGCACCCCAGAATTATCCCAGAATCATTGCAAAAGAATGATATAGGCATAACGTATGATGCAAGTTTTATTGGTTTGATGAGCGCCCTAATGAACAAAAAAAATAGTCAACGACTAGCAAGTATTATTTCTCCTGAGGGGGCTCACTTTGACCAATATGACAATCTGCATAGCAAAAATATTTTGGATGCGGTACAGCAACTACAGGCAGACGATGAAATGCTGTGATGCTTGCTCTATATTTTCCACTATCATATGAGACATGATCTAGTGGAAATGACGAAACGGTATAATACTGCTTTGCATACAAGACCTAGCTATGTATAATACGGTACGTCGTTTATTAGCTCCCAAAATTATCCCACTCAATACGATGGAGATAAGCCGTAGTGGTATTCTCCATAATTTGAGCGTGCTACAACTTCTTTCAGAGCAAACAGTATTTCCTGTATTGAAATCAAATGCATATGGCCATGGTCTTCAGCAGGTCAGTGCTATCTTAGCACGTACTACTGTTCCTTATATTTGCGTCGACAGTTATCCTGAGTATCAAATTGTTCGTCGTCGGGCTAAGAAGCCAGTGTTGGTACTTGGAGAAACTAATGTAGAAAATTATCGTCTGTATAAAGCTGACGCAACATTAGCAGTATCTAGCTTACCCACATTACGTGCACTAATTGAGAAAAAAAAATCAAGAAAAATTCATTTGTTCCTCAATACGTGAATGCATAGAGAATGATTGCAAATTCAAGAACTCAAAGAAGCACTTGTTTTATTACAGCAGGCAAAACATATTGAAGTAGATGGAGTCATGAGTCATTTAGCCTGTGCTGATGATCTTGCAGATGTGATGAGTGCTCAACAAGTAAGTACGTTTCATGATATGTTTAAACTTACGATACATGCATGATTTTCACCAAATCGAAAGCATATTGCAAACAGTGCTGGGATAGCTAAAGTACGTGATCCACTTTTCAATGCATCGAGAGCTTGAATTGCATTATATGGATATAGCCCTTTGCAAAAATCTGACATATCGTCTCAACACTATGAGAATTTGCGTCCTGCGTTGCGTATAGTATCTACAGTAGTTGCTACGCAAACAGTATTGCCAGGTGAAAGTATCAGTTATGGTGCTACCTATACCGCAGGTAAAAAGATGGTAAGTGCTACTATCCCATTTGGATACTATGAGGGGTTGCCAAGAGCAGTTTCAAATCAATGGATGATGCGTCGAAATGATCATCTTCTCCCCCAAAGAGGTCGTATATGCATGAATCTCTGTTGTATCGATACTTGCTGACTACCAATCACCAAAGGTGATCGCATTGAAATTATCAGTCCAAACTTACATGATCCACATACTATTCAGCACGTAGCTGACCTATGTGGTACTATCTCTTATGAAGTATTGGTGAAGTTTTCTGAGAAAACCAGGAGGACAGTTGTCGTGTAATATTTTTATTCATTAGGTATATATATGGAAATTATTCGCAAAGAGATCAATGGAGTACGTGTAGTGTTTGCACCTCAATCTGAAGCTAGTTCAACCACGGTTGAGGTATATGTCAAAGCAGGAAGTATTTATGAAACTAAGGAAACAAATGGCATCTCTCACTTCCTCGAGCATATGTTTTTCAAGTGAGGCAAAAAATATCCAACTCCTCTCTCTGTTGCAATGACTTTGGATGCATGTGGAGGCGAATGTAATGCCTTTACCGGCGATGAGTATGCAGGTTACTATGTGAAGTGCGCTCCTGGCTATGTCCAAACAGCGGTAGATGTTCTTGGTGATATGCTTGTTCATGCAGCTTTTCCGAAGGAAGAAATGGAAAGAGAGAAGCAAGTGGTGATACAAGAAATCAAAATGTACGAAGATATGCCACAACATCTTGTCATGGAGAAGTGGCAACAACGATACTATGGTGATACGAGTCGAGGTTGGTCTACCTTGTGACCAGAAGAGAATATTTTACGTTTTACACAAGAGGATCTCTTTGCACACAAAGAGGCATTATACACCAAGGATAACTTGCTGGTCGTCGTAGCAGGAGCAATACCTTCGATGAGTGATCTTGAAGGGTGGATTGGTGAGGCATTCGGTGAACTAGGAGCAACCAAATCATATGTATCAGTTCCTTTTGCACATACCCTCCCCGAGGTCAAGCAAGACTGTCGAAAAAAGTGAACTGAACAACGCCACCTTGTCATGAGTATGCCAGGTGTATCCATGACTGATCCGCTCAAATATGCGTGTAGTTTATTGAGCGTGATGTTGGGTGGAAATATGTCGTCGAGACTGTTCCAAGAGATTAGAGAGAAAAGATGATTATGCTATTATATTCATGCTTCTCATCACGCACAGGTTCCAACGGGGTGTTTCATGGTCAGAGCGGGGCTAGAAGTCGGGAGATGGGATGAGGCACTTGTGGCTATCAATCAACAACTAGACGCCTATGCTGCTGGTGAATGGTCTGCCCATGAGAGAGAAGTTGCAGTCGGTAACATCACCGGTACGACCCAAATTGGTATTGAAACATCTGATCATATGGCCGATTTCGTCGGGAAGCAACTCCTCTTGCTCGATAGTGTCAAGACATTGGAGGAGATACTTATTGCCTATCAAAACGTAACTGATGAAGACCTCAAAAAGGTCGCTCAACTCTTGCGTGCTGATCAGAGATGGACGTATTGGATAGAATAGAGAAATGAGAGTTAAGGAAGCTCTGAAAAATTGAATTTTTACGTATTTTTCTAGCGTAACATGTTTTGTCAAACACCCCGAAAAGCCAGTTCTCAACGCTTCCTTGACGAACCTCTTCAGGCGTCTCTAAAAGTGCATTTACGCACTTTTAGGACTTTTTCAGAGGTTCCTTAAGATTTAAGAATTAAGAATTTAGAAACTAGATTCCAGACTCCAGAAACCAGATTCCAGACTCTAGAAACTCAATCGTCATTCTGACGCTGAGTGTAACGAAGCGGAAGAATCTCAGGACTAAGGAGCTTAGGGATCATACATAGGAAAAGTTTACAATAATTTTCACGAATACCTAATCATATCTGATAAGAACGTATAGACTTAGTTTTCAGGTGATTAGGTATAATTGCGCCAATCATAAAACTTTATTTCATAAAGTTTTGATGACACCTAATCATATCAGGTAAGAAAGTGTTAACTCAGCTCCTCTGGATTAGGTATTTATGGTCTTGCACCATAATTGCATCAATCAAAAAATAATTAATATTTTTTGAAGATGCAAATAAGATTCAAATATTAAAAAAGTCCGGGAACCACCCCGGACAAATACAATACTCATGAATTCCTAGGGGGAGCCCCCTAAAACAAGGTATGAAAAGACGAAGCGGATTTTCCATTGGGAAAGTCCGTTTTGTTTGTGTCACACGCAATATACATTATTTTGGTATATTTGCAAGTACAAAAAAAGCCGACACGTTTGCCGGCTCACTAAATGATATACATTTAGTATAGTAATTAATTTAGTAACCAACCTATCTCTCATGAACGGAGAGTAGGAACCTACACTATATATAATCTTCTTTTTTTTGCAAGCATAAAAAAAACCATCACGGGGTTGCCGCGATGGTCATCTCAGGTTGGTACTTTTGGCCCGGTTTAGAAGTGTATCAGCTTTTCAACGAAGGTAGTAAGTTTTTGATACCCTTCTCTATCAATTTGATAGTAGATAAACTTTCCACTCCTTTCCGTTTTGACGACTTCTGCTCGTCGAAGGATAGCGAGATGCTGACTTGTCACAGACTGCTCTAATCGTAACTTGATGTAGATGTCTGTGACGGTCATTGCTTCATTTTCCATAAGCAAGTCAATTATCCGTTGCCGGAGTTTATGATTGACTGCTCGGAGCGCGAGCACCGCGTTTCTTACTTTGATTGGGTCGAGGTAAAGGGGCGCCCCTTTTTTGAGAACAATTTTTGCCATAGTACACAACTTTTTTGGTGAGGTATCCTTATATTTATTTATTCAATAAAGTCAACATCAAATCTTTGGCTACGTTTGCAAGCTTGCACGATATAGGTATACATAGACATTTATTCTTTGATTCGTTGCTGATGGCATCGAGAACCAACAAACGCTGAATTGCCGCACAAAAACAGCAGAAACAAAAACAAGCTGGCAGGCTCAAAGGAGGCAAGCGTTTTGAATATCCCAAAAGGAAATTAGCTTTGGATGAAGCTAAAGACCTTGGTGTCGTCGGTGCAGAAACCAATCCCAAAGGGCATACCTTTCACCGATTCCTCAGAGGACGCAAAGTCTGTCGAGAAACCAGGATGAGAACAGATCCAGACGGCTGGAGATATATCAAACTCCCTAGTGGCTCGAGCGATTTCGCCGAGGTGATGTTGTCAGGACGGAATAGAAAGAAATTAATGAAAACATTAGCTTCCAAAAAATAATTCATTTTAGTAGTTGCCATCGTACCATGCTTATTTCACATATACAACAAACTGACGTAGGTCAGTCTATAGATTTACAAGGCTGGATAGCACAAATCAGATCATCGGGTAAAATTGCATTTATTTTATTGAGAGACGGGACGGGCTATCTGCAGTGTGTGATCGAACTTAGCAGTGTTGGCGATGAGGTCTTCAATCAACTGATTTGTTGTGGTATCGAAAGTGCGGTTGCGTTGTCAGGTGTCGTTTCTCTGCATCCCAAGTCAGGTGCGTTTGAGCTACAAGTCAAAAATGTACAGGTTATCAGTCAGGCGAAGGACTGGCCACTGGGACAAAAAGATGATCATGGCGTAGAGTTTTTGTTTGACAATAGACATCTGCATCTCAGAGCGCAGTCGCAATGGGCGATTTTGCGTATCAGAGATACATTGATTCATGCTACGTATGATTGGATGAGAGCACACGATTTTACCAAAATTGATGCGCCGATCTTCACGCCCACCTGTGCAGAAGATAGTACAGAGCTCTACGAAGTGACGCATACCAACGGTGAAAAAATGTTCTTGAGTCAGACAGGACAGATGTATATCGAGGCCGCAATTGCTGCACATAGAAATGTGTATGATTTTGGTCCCGTGTTCAGAGCTGAGAAATCCAAGACCAGGAGACATCTCAATGAGCTGTGGATGATGGACGCAGAGATGGCGTTTTGTGATTTCCGTGGCAATATGGAAATTCAAGAACAGCTTGTCTATTATATGTTACAACAGATCTTAGAAAAAAATAAAACGGAGCTTACTATGCTTGGCAGAGATGTAAGTAAACTTGAAGCGATCACCCTCCCCTTCCCGCGTATGACGCATGCTGAGGTGGTGAAAAAATTACAAGAGTTGTGATCAGATATCAAAGATGGTGAAGATTTGTGAGCTGACGATGAAGAGTTGCTCATGAACACCTTTGATCAACCGTTGTTTGTGACCAACTTCCCCCTTGCGATCAAAGCGTTTTATATGCCCGAAGATCCCGATCATCCAGGCACAGCTAAATGCTCTGACCTGCTCGCTCCCGAAGGCTATGGTGAAGTGATTGGTGGATCAGAACGTGAAGGCAACTATGAGAAATTGAAGAAGAAAATTATTGATCGTGGGTACGACCTCGAAGAATATGCACGATATCTCGATATTAGAAAATATGGTGGCGTCACCACCAGTGGCTTCGGCTTTGGCCTCGAAAGACTCGTCAGATGGATGTGTGGTTTGCACCATATCAGAGAAACCATCCCTTTCCCTAGATATCATAATAGGATCACACCGTAGTGTGTACAAAGTCCCCCCTGTGAAGGGGGGATGCAGGGGGGTTTTAAAGAAATGAATACGTAAGAATTACTGAAAAAACCCCCTCTCGCTCCCCCTTGACAGGGGGAGGAACGTTGGGTGGGCAAAAAAAGCTTTATTTATTATGACGGCAACGCACTAAGCCTGCGAATTTTAAACAGCAAATAGTTTACAAATAAGTTCATAAGCAAGCGAGCGGGTCCCTCTGGGAGCGAGCTTGCTTCGTATGGAGTAAGGTGATATGAAATATTTACAGAAGGCCTGCGTTGCCTAGAACTTTTTGCTTCTACTGAGTCTTCATAAAAAGTTTATGTAATAAAGTTTTTTGATTGACTCTGTGATACTTTAGTGCCTTTTTGGGTCATGCCAAAAAGGAGGCCACCCCGGCAGGGG
>JAYREU010000067.1:0-5104 GCA_041908765.1 Candidatus Absconditabacterales bacterium | reverse complement strand
TACTGCAAGATGTCATTATATATTTTTGGATCAAGTATAGGATAATTCAAATCCTTTACTCATTCTCATTTTGGTTTAGAAACTATTTTTACGAAGTCCTTTTTTTGAATATTAGCATGATATCAAACTTCTCACATTTTTTTCTTTGTTATTGGAATAGGAGATGCAGTATAAAGTTCATTCATTAACTGTTCATCTTGCTTTATTTTAGATATTCTTTGATTTATCATATTTTTAATTTCTATAGCTAACTTTTTAAGTTCTACTTCCAATCAATTATTAATATATCACACTTCAGTTTCTATTTGTGATTTAATATATTTTATTTTTTCAATTATTTGTTCAGGACTAAGTTTTGATATTCAATATCATTCAGTAATAAATGATATAGAAATATAGTTTGATCAAAATGTAAAATCGTCTCTTGACCAACTTAATGAACGTTGATTTCATGATAGTCATTTTAATGAATTGATATCCTTATTTTCTTTCATTGTATACTTTACTTGAATTGACGATTCATCTCGATATGTATCTCATTGATGCCTGTAAAGTTCTTCCCTCTCGTGTGCTCTAACCAATCTCTTAGTAGTGTTAAGTTCTGCATTAGCTTCAGTGAGTTCAATTGGTTGCAAAGAGTATTTTTCTAAGTAATAATTAACAAGCTCATCGACTTTATTTTCCATCTCCAACAAATATTTACTATCTTCTGATAGTATATCTGATTTTATTTGACTATTGAGAATTGATCTATAGTAATTATCTATACTAGGAAGATTTCGTGACATGTTTTTATTTATATATCTAAATAGCCTAGATATATATTTTTTTGATGAAAAGAAAATACTAACCTTTATTTTCACACTATCGACATCATGACAAAGTCATATATACAACCTACTCCAGTCATTCCTCTCCTTGCTATCCCCTTTCAGTTCGATAAAATAAAGACATGTCTTACTCATACAAACACACACAAACCAGTTATATGATGCTCATTGTGATGCTAGCTGTGCTGGTGCTTTTTGCTAGGTTGCACATGATGGCTAGGGCTGAACTACCTTCCGAAGATGCTGGTACCAACTTGTTAGTGACGTCCATTATGGTAGCAATCCTCCTCGTACTTACTTCCTTTGTGTGGTTGCACGTATGGATTGATGATGCATATCTACGTATCAAGTTTGGTAAGGGGATCTTTCAAAAAAAGTTTTTGTTGAATGATATTGTATCCGCCACCCGTGTCAAAAATCATCGATGGTATGGTCGAGGAATCAGAGTGTGGTTTTGGCCCTACATGTGGATCTACAATGTTGCTGGTCTGGACGCAGTAGAAATCAAACTGAAAAGCGGAAGAATATACAGGATAGGCACGGATGAGCCTGAGAAATTAGCACAAGCAATTCTTTCTAAACTCAAAAAATAATTTTCAGTACAAAAAAAGCACAGGATATTCCTGTGCAACGGTTGTTTAATTTCCGTGGTTAGCGAGCTTCTTCCCCATTGTCTGTGCGGCTGATTTCAAGGGTTTTAGTTGTTCCTATGGCCGTACCGATCACAAAGAGGAGAAGGGAGACACCAAATACCCACCATACCGAGAACGGTAAGGTATATTTTGCAAACAGATTGATGATGCAAAATAATATACCTAATATCCCGGGAAGTGCGAAATAATTTGTCCACTTGCTCTTTTGCTTGAGGACAATTGTTGTTTTGACTGGATTTTTGTCCTTGAAGAAGACAGAGTTAAATTTTACTCCTGGAATTTCCAGTAAGTAAACATCCGTGTACCAGCTGTGCACGACAGTTCTTTCAACCGTGTACACTTCGCCAATGTTTAAATGGTTTTTGGCGACTTGTTGGTCATGCTCGTATCCTGCAGTCAGGTTGCTCACTACGACCTTATCGCCTTTTTTCGCGTAAATGTTCATCGCTTCTTTTTTTCCCATACCCAGGGAAAGAGTACGATAATGATATTTATAGAAAAGTCAATACTTAGTTCTTTTGCACCATTTCCTTGTTCCACCAAAACCACAGGAGTAGGCATCCTGCGATAGTGAGGTAGATATCTGCGAAGTTGAAGATGGGTCGATAGTGGAGATCGATAAAATCTCTCACTCATCCTAGGAATATCCTATCGAGCGTGTTACCTCGCGCACCTGCGAGGACGAAAAGTACGATGTTCGCTGGCAATACCTTTTGCTGAAGCGCTTGGTACGCTATGACAGAAATAATAACCGCTCATCATATCAGTATCCAGACCGGGATGGGTATGCTTCGTCCACTCCCCGTGTTGAAGACGGGTGTCAAAAAACTACTCGTTGCTCCTCGTTGTGCATCAAAAAAGGCTCGTTTGGTGAGTTGGTCTACTAGCAATAAGAGCAAGAGTGGTAAGATGATCCTATGCATGTGTGTGGGCTTGAGATGAATAAAATGTTTGAAGGTAGTGCGAAAGATGTGTATAGAGCTTTTCCAAAGGCAAATCTGCCAAAGGACGCAAGCTTTCGAGAGGAAGGATTTGCATACGATGTAATCGCTGTGCAAGATGTCTCATATTTTTGCCGGTGGTATCTCCTCGCCATCCTCTTTCGAAATCGATGAGCCACACTTTGTGTGAACTATCTATCAAGATATTTTTGGTAGGACGATCTAGTTCTCCATGAATGATGCCTCGTTGGTCGAGTTGATAGGCTTCATCGAGAAGCTGGTGCGTGCACGTTCATTGTTGTGCAGGTGGTAAGAGAGGGAACTCCTCTTTTCGCGTTTTCCCTTCGATCCAAAGATAGGAGAACTGTGCATCTTCAATAGATACGAGTTGAGGAGTAAAAGAACTACCCAATTCCATGAGACGTTGGAGAAGCGTAGCTTCCTTGCGAATCGCGTCACGAGCCTCTGGCATGCGAGCGACTTTGGTGGCGACGCGCGCTCATGTAGCGGTGGTTGAACAAAAAATATTGGCTCTCCGTCCTTGTGCTATGAGTTCCATACGTGAGGCGAAAGGGGTGAATGACCTATTGTAGGTATTTTGACGAGAACTGCAAGATACACTCTGGCTAAACTGAGGGACAAAAGCGAAAAAAATTTGTATAAAATGACCTTTTTGGCTATACTTGAAGCAAGTTTATCTCGTTTTTGGTCCTATGCGTAATCAACCCTATTATCTTCGTAGTAGCGAAGAAGTCTTGAGTAGTTTGAGCACAAGTGATGCGTGATTGGCAAATGAGGAAAGAGTGCATCGCTTGGAGCTGTATGGAAGAAACCAACTGGTGAACGTCAACAAAAAAAGCCAGATAGCGATGTTTTTGAGCCAATTTAAAGACTTGATGGTTATTTTGCTCTTGGTGTCGTCAGTGCTTGCGTATTTTTTGGATGATACGAGGACGACCATTATTTTGTTGGTGATTGTAGGATTGAATACATTCATCGGCTATTTCCAGGAAGCCAAAGCGGAGCATGAGCTCGACGCACTCAAAAAATTGATCAAAGCGAAAGCCAAAATATATGTCTGAGGTGTCTTGCAGGAAGTAGAAAGCAGTTCGTTGGTGCCGGGTGATATTGTTTTCCTGGAGGCAGGAGATGCGGTGCCAGCAGACCTCAGAATTATCGAAGAACAGAACTTACAGACCAATGATTTTTCTCTCACGGGTGAGTCGAACCCCAAAAAGAAACATGAACATGCAATTATACAAGAAGTAGAATTGGGTGATCGTACGAATTTGCTTTTTATGGGGACGACGGTGGCAATAGGATCGTGAAAAGGGGTCGTGATTTGAACGGGTATGGATACGGAGTTTGGTAAGATTGCAAGGATGAGCACCGAAGCGGTCGACAGTCTTTCGCCGATGCAACTAGAAATGAAAAACTTAGCGAAGACGTTGACGGTAGGTACAATCCTCCTTGGTAGTGCTCTTTTTTTCGTGACGTTGTGATTGGATTTTGGTGTCAAGGAAGCATTGCTGTTTGCATTGGGTATTGCTGCTTCTATGGTCCCCCAAGGTCTCCCTTCACAAGTAAGTGTCGTGTTGACCTCTGCTACCTTTTTGTTAGCAAAGAAAAATGCGTTGGTCAAGAAACTTTCTTCGGTGGAAACCCTCGGTGCTGTCCAAGTAATATGTACCGATAAAACAGGTACACTAACGAAAAATGAAATGACAGTCGTAGAATGCTATACGTGATGAACGACCTATCAGGTAATTGGCACGGGCTATCAGCCCCAAGGTGCAATTCAGGAACCTTCTGGGAAGGTCTTGGTTCCAACTGATCACACCAACCTCTTTTTTTCTGTGGGACTCCTCGCTTCTAATGCGCGTGTCCATGCACCAGATGCTGACCACCCCTTGTGGTATGTCATTGGAGATCCTACCGAAGGTGCCTTGATTACTTTGTGAGGAAAAGCTGGATTAGTAGGAGCTACCTTGGAAGATACCTATCCGCTCATCAAGGAGTATAGTTTCGATTCAGCAAGGAAAAGAATGAGTTGTCTACGTCAACTACCTGATGGTAGGTATCGTTTGTTCGTCAAAGGAGCGCTGCAATCTATGCTAGATACTGCAACAACTTATGCAGATGGTACACAATGTACTACGTGTACTACAACAGTCCAAGAACAACTGCATACAATAAGTGATGAACGATCAACCAACGCTATGCGTGTGTTGTGTTATGGATACAGAGATTTTGCCACTTTCGATCCTAAGCGAACCTATGAAGAAGTAGAAAAAGATATCACTATTTTGGGACTGGTGGCTATGATTGATCCACCAAGAGATGAAGTGATGGCTGCTATAGAGGCTGCGTATACAGGACATATCAAAGTGTTTGTGATTACCGGTGACTATGCACTGACTGCACAAGCAATTGCCAAACGTATTGGATTAGACAGTCATGGGAAACCGTTGCTGGTGATACAAGGTACGGAATTGAGAGTAATGTCTGATACGCATGTGATGCAAAAGCTAAGCTGAGATGAGGCGTTGATTTTTTCGAGAGTCTCACCAGAAGATAAAGTGAGAATTGTACAACTGTGCAAAAAAGTTGGCTTGTTGGTAGCCGTGACAGGTGATGGAGTCAATGATGCACCTGCGCTCAAAAATGCAGATATTGGTGT
>JAYREU010000066.1:0-6422 GCA_041908765.1 Candidatus Absconditabacterales bacterium | reverse complement strand
TCTAAAGATGTGTTGAGTACTGAAGATGAAGGGTGGTTTTGGCTGTCAAGCTCAAGAATATGATTTAAATGAGATAAGAAGCAATTTAATATTGCATATGATAAACTACTATCATTTGAGCTAACTGGTACATGATTGGTTATATTTAAAGATGGTAAAGAACTACCATACATGCTATCGTTAGATGATTACGAAGTGCCAAGTGCAATTGTTTCCCATATGCTAAATAAAAACTAGCTATTTCCTGCTGTTTTCCCTCTTTTCTCACTCCCACCTACATTTCTTCACGTGATAGATCTAAATGATTAGAGCCAAAGCATAGGAAATAATTATTTGACGCCATATACCACATTGACGGTGACACTGAGTTCGAGTTGTCCTGGGTTGATGGTTGGGCTACTTCCCACGCTATCCATTGCTACTTCTTCTCTATATGCGTTAGCTTGCATTGGCATAGGATATGGTGGCATGTAGCTGATTTGATCTGAAATACTGAGTGGTTTATCTAAGCTAATGCCTGCGAGACTTGCTAATTCTTCTGCTTTTTGTTTCGCTTTTGCAAATCAAAGCTTTCTTGCTTCGCTATAGAGCTCAGTTTTGTCATCGATATCATAGCTCATAGAGCTGATTTGTACATTGTTGGAGAAGGTGACTTGAGGAATCAAGGTATCTACTTGCTTGAGATCTCTAATCTTGAGGGTGAGGCCATGGGTTGCTCTATATCCTTTGATTTTTTGAGTGTTCGTGCTGTAGTCATACTCTGGGTAGATGCTCATTTCTGTGGTTTGTATATCCTTTTCATCTACACCTGCAGATTTTGCAAGATCAGTAATAGTGAGTGCATCTTTTTTGGTTGCCTCTTGTGCTTGTGCAGTAGAGTCTGCAACGCTAGAGATACTGATTCAGAGCAGGAACACATCGGGTTGTGCGAACACTTTGCCATCGCCTTGTACAGATATACTATTCATCACGACGCCTGCTTGGGTAGGGTTGGATGAGGTATCTTTGATAGTCACTTCTCTCTGAGAGAGGAAAAATGCGCCTCCGAGCACAGCGATACAGATCAAGAGCGTATTGAGGAAGTTGTTCATGAGGAAGGGGGAAAGGGATAAAACTACGGTGAGTGTAGTGAAGTAGAGGAGAGAGGCAAGGTAGATTTGAGAATTGAGACTTAAGATTTGAAAAACTAGAAGCGTGTGAGCAATGGATTGATAGTCCACACCTCCCCCCCCGTGCTCCGCACTACCCCCACTTCTAAAGGGGGGAACATCCGATAGGTGCCCAAATTCCACTTTCAACCCTCAACTTTCAACTTTCAACCTGCCCTCCATATCCGTACTTGCATTTCTTTCCAAGATAGCTACACCATAGGTAATAGCATATTGCTTTATTTTTTGCACTAGGGATACGTATGAAAGTCACTCTCGCTGTTGCGCAATTGCAGGAAGTTATGGATTTGATGGCAAGATTTGTTTCCAAGCATGCGACGTTGCCTATTTTGGAGAACGTCTATATCAAAGGAAGTATCGATAGCATCATCTTTAGAGCCACAGATATGGAGAAATATGTAGAGGTCGAACTCCCAGCGTCGCTCGACGATGAGGGAGCAATTACGGTCAATGCAAACACCTTGTCTGCTATTTTGAGGAATCTGGATGAGACGCAGGTAGTGTTGGTCATTGAGGAGTCCAAAGATCTCATGATTATCCAGACAGCGAGTGATGAGTTCAAGATCAAAGGTATCCCAGCGAGTGAATATGTGGCAGTCCCAGAAGTACAGACGGAGTCACCCATTACTTTGTCTGCAGATCAATTCTCATTGGGTATTGGCAAAGTAGAATATGCGGTGACCGAGAAAAATTTCTCGCCAGTATTGACCGGTATTTTGATGAGAATCAAAAAATATGAGGGTGCGCCCAAATTAGTTTTCGTGGGCACAGATTCGTTTAGACTCGCTGAGTACAAACTTGATGTCGATCAAAAAGATGCTGCTGAATTTGCTATTATTGTCCCCAAAGTACATATCAATGATATCAAGAGAGTAGTAGATTTCTATCGTGATAAAGGAGGTAGTCACGTGCACGCTCACGTCTCCAATACTATGGTGTCTTTTGGCTTAGTCCTCAAGGATATGAAAATTTCATGTACTTGTTTGCTGATCCAAGGAAGTTTCCCTGAATACGAGAACGAGAATATTATGCCAACGACCTTCTCTACCAAAGTTGTGTTGGACAAAAACCAGTTGGACAAAGCGATCAAGAGGATTTTGATTATGACCAAAGATATCAATAATTATATTGCAGTTCGTTCACAAGACGACAAGTTGATGTTGAGCTCTGGTGAAACAGATATGGGTGAAGCGCAAACATCTACCCCAGCACTTGTTGATGGAGAACAAGTACAGTTTGGCGTCAACGGAAAATATATCGCCGACTTTTTGAGAATCGTGACGAGTACTGAGATTACGATGCAATTACTGAATGCTGAGAAACCAATTATTTTCAAAGATAAAGATGATGCACACTACACCTATGTAGTGAGACCGTTGATTAAATAAGGTTCAATGAGTAGTAGCATGCAGCACCTCCACCACTTGTTCTATTCCGTCATGGAGTATCCGCAACCACAACCTAGTTTGTGGTTTGCTTGGTGAGCAGAAAAAAATCCTCATTATGCACCAGCTCCTCAGCAAACATGGGATGAGCGATGCCCGCTCATGCAAGAATACGTAGCCTATATCAATGCATACGGACGATTATACAAATCACTCCCGTTTGTCAGAGCAATCTACTTGGCGAACTCCATTACGTTCAATGCGTTACACGATGATTCTGATATCGATGTGTGTATCGTTGTCAAACACAAGAGAATTTGGACAGCAAGATTTTGGAGTTTATTATTGTTCACGTTACTTCGTATCAAAAGAGTTGGAAAACAAAAAAGAAAAAAATTCTGTTTGAGTTTTTATGTAGATGAACAAGAACTCAATTTGCAACGTCTTGCGTTGCAACCACAAGATCCGTATCTTGTGTATTGGATTGCACACTTGGTGCCACTCTATCAAGAAACTCCGATGGACCCTGTGATGCTTTGGCGTTACAATGATTGGATTACGCACTATCTTCCTAATTTTCCAGAGCAGCAAGTGATATATTTGCCGACGCGTACACGATCAGAAAGAACACGACGAAAACGTTTTTGGGAACGTCGAGGCGGGGGTCGTATAGGAGATGGTATTGAGCAACTGTTGAAACTTATTCGATTACCTATTCTCTTGCGAAAAAAACGTCGCTTGTGAGTAAGTGGTGATGATATCGTTTTAGCGGATACTATGCTCAAATTCCATGCAGATAAAAGATTAAAATATGCAACCAAGCGAAAGCTAGCAAGCACAAGTGATCTCCAAAGTGTATAAAAAATACCAAACCATCAACAAGTACGTGTGGTGTGCTCCAAATAGGAAAATGTTTCTTCGATAACCGAATGCTATCACGTTGAATAATATTAAAATGGCTCTGTAGAGCCATTTTTTGTTTCTTAAATTTCCAAGATAACTAATGGTTATCAGAATATAGCTATATCTCATTGTCAATGCACTACATATAGGTATAAGGCAATCATCTTTTATTTCCTTAACAGTGCGACGTTGGTATGAATGATATGAGAGTTATCCTGGACATTGGTAATGGCTATGTAAAATGAGTCATCTTCGGACAGGAGGAAGGTAAACCCGCAATTCTAGCTAAAGAGATGGTGAAAACGAGAGGAATGCGTAAAGGAAAAATTTTGGATATAGAAGACTTTGCAGTATGTATCAATGAAGTACTTGAAGCATTCTCCAAAAAATTGGGAGGAGATTTTGTTGAAGAAGTATTTTTGACGGTATCTCATCCGCAATGTCATATCACGAGATTGTACGAACAAAAAAGAATCCTCAACAAACAAATTGGACATGACGATGTTGCACACCTTTCAGAAGTAATTGCTGATAGTGCAGACAAACCCAACTATGAGGTGCTCAAAATTGTTCCTGTGCAATGGATTATCGACGAACAAACTAAGACCAAAGATCCGATCGGTATGGAGGCAAGAAAACTCGAACTCACTGCTGATGTATTTATGGTTCCCAAAGTATTCTACAATAATGTCCTCGAAGCATGCGACAAACTTGATTTGCATGTTGCAGATATTATCCCAACTGTACTAGGTGCGGCTGAAGGCTGTTTGGATTTGGATGTGAGAGATCTTGGTGTCTTACTCGTAGATATTGGTACCAACCAAACAAGCTATGTAGTTTACGAAGAAGGATATCCGTTATTCTATGGAGTGATTCCTGTAGGAGGAGAGGATGTGACCAAAGATATTTCTATTGGTCTCCAAGTAGATATCAAAGACGCAGAACATATCAAAAGAGAAAAAGGAGTTATTTTGTTGGATGGTATGAGCGCAGGTGAAGATACAACTATCGACAAAGGTTTTTTGTCAGATATTATGGTAGCGAGATACGAGCAAATTTTTGAAATCATCCAAGAAGATCTTCAAAATCATGACAAGGAGTGAAGATTGCCTGGAGGAGTGATTATTATTGGAGGCGGAAGTAAAGTTGAGAATATATTACTCTTGGCAAAAGATGTTTTCAAGCTTGCTACATTCAAGGGTAAGGACAACATCTTGAGACTGGGAGACATCTCTCACAACCCACAATTCTTGTGATTATTGGGTACGTGGACGTGGGTAGAGAAGTATCATCAAGGCAAGAGAGGATGATTTGGCGTTTGATTGAAATTTGCAACAGGATTGTTGAGTAGAGTAACTGATATGTTCAAACACCTCTTCTAGACGAGGGTATACTTTTATCTCTTTTTATGGTTTTTTCCATGATAGTACAAGAATTTAATCCAGAATTTACTCCAGGTGCGAGAATCAAAGTGATCGGTGTCGGAGGAGCGGGTGGTAATACCATCAATAGAATGGCAAGAGAAGGTCTTGAGGGAGTTGAGTTTGTGGCAGTCAATACCGATGCACAAACACTCGCTAACTCTATGGCACACAAAAAAGTAAATATCGGTCTCAATCTTACCAAAGGATTGTGAGCAGGTGCTAATCCAGAGACAGGTCGCAAAGCGGCAGAAGAAACAGTAGATGATATCAAAGCAATGTTGTATGATACTGATATGGTCTTCGTGACTGCAGGTATGGGTGGTGGAACTGGAACAGGTGCTGCTCCTGTAATTGCAAGTATTGCCAAAGAGATGGGTATTTTGACCGTTGGTGTAGTGACCAAGCCATTTAGTTTCGAAGGCAAAAGAAGATTTCAATATGCACTCGAAGGATTGGACAAAATGAAAGCTGCAGTAGATACCCTTATTGTGATTCCCAATGACAAAATCTTCAATATTATCGACAAGAAAACTACCTTCAAACAAGCGTTCTCTATGATCGATAAGATTCTCTATCTCGGTGTTCAAGGTATTTCAGACCTTATTACCAAACCAGGAGAACTCAATATCGACTATGCAGATGTGCAAACAGTGATGAAGTGATCTGGTACAGCGTTGTTTGGTATTGGCTATGGTCAAGGAGAGAATAGAGCAGTAGATGCAGCTAGACGTGCAGTAGATAATCCATTACTCGAGGCGACGCTTGAGGGTGCGAAGAGTATCTTGTTTGCGGTGACAGGTGGTGATGATTTGACTCCTATCGAGGTCCAAGAGGCTGCGAGAGTGATCGAAGAAATCGCTGATCCTGATGCAATGATCATTTGGGGAATGACCTTTGATCAAAGTTATGAAGGTGAAGTCAAAGTATCTATTATTGCTACTGGTTTCCCAGAGACTATCCAGGAAAGTATGATCAAGAATGTTGGTGTCAGACAAAGCCCTCTTTCAAGACTTGGCTCTACGAGAACACAAGCAGGCAGAACATATGTTGGACAAGCTATGGAAAGTGAAGGAGTGACCAGCAATGTACAATCAGAATCTGTGCAAGCTAAGGAGGAAAGAGATTATGAAACACCTCCCTACTTTGCGAGAAAATTATTGGCTGTTAGTATTTTATTGTCCGAGGACGATAGAGTGAAGACATAGAAACCAAGGGGCCCGTGCGAAGCACGGGCCCCTTTTTGTACCTTCTTTTTCTCCGCACGTCCACTTCCTCTTTGTTCTCCTTGTTTCTTTTTGCAAGATCAGTACAGTGAGGTTGTTTTATCATTGTGCATACGTATGCATCTCAAAATTGCTTCTCCAGAAAAACAAATATATGAAGGCGAAGTTGAACAAGTGACGCTTCCTACCGAAAGTGGTGAAATCACTCTTTTGCCGGGACATATACCTCTGACGTCTGTAGTGGGTGCAGGTATTTTGCGTTGTACTCCATCTCAACTTCCTGAGGATACAGGCTATGTAATCAATCAGTGACAGATT
>JAYREU010000065.1:0-7158 GCA_041908765.1 Candidatus Absconditabacterales bacterium | reverse complement strand
TAAACTCTCATATATTGTTGTAGATCACAATCCCAATTTGATTAATCCATTGGCGTTGAAGCAAATCCCCTTTGTTTTCGCAGATGCTATCAATTCTGAGATGTACAAAACCTATTTGAAGCATGGCATCAAGATGGTGATTAGTACAATCAAAGATTTTGATGATGATTGGGAAATTGTCACTATGACAAAGGCATTTAATCAAGAGATAAGTGTATTTGTGGTAAGTAATGACATTGACGCTGCAGTTAAGTTATATGAAGCGGGTGCTGACTATGTGATCATGCCAAACCATATTTCTGCCCATCATACAGGCATGTTGATCGAGGAGATAGGATTTGATGTTGAAAAATTGGTCATCAAAAAATCAGAACATCTTGAGTACATCAAAATGCAGATCAAATCAGGTATGCGAAAAATACTAAAAATGTAGGAAACCTTTGCAAAAATACCCTATTTAACTATCATGCAACAGTATATTCACTTATTTTTTTGTAACCTATGCCATTCACTCGAATTCTTAACAAAATTGCTTGAGATTATAATCAAAAACAACTCAAGGCATGTGCCCCTATTGTAGCTCAGATCAATGCGTTTGTAGATGCATGGAAGGACTTGCCAGATAGTGCAATACAGAAAAAAACTATCGAATTCAAAGAAAGAATTGCCAAGGGTGAAACGCTTGATAGTTTACTCCCTGAAGCATTTGCTGTTGTGAAAGAAGCATGTAGAAGAATGCTTGGACAAGAGTTTCCTGTGAAAGATAGCACAGAGGTATGGAATATGGTTCCCTATGATGTTCAGCTGGTGGGTGGTATTATCTTGCATCAAGGTAATATTGCAGAGATGAGGACGGGTGAAGGTAAAACGCTTGTAGCGACACTGCCTGCCTATCTCAATGCATTGACAGGAAAGGGTGTGCATATTGTTACGGTAAATGATTATCTCGCATCACGTGATGCTGAATGGATGGGACACCTCTATAGATGGTTGGGATTGACTGTTGGGTCTGTTACCAAGTCTACAGCACTTGATCAAAGAAGGGCAGCCTATGAAAATGATATTACGTATGTAGAAAATTCAGAATTGGGATTTGATTACCTGAGAGACAATCTTGCTAAGTCCAACAATGAGAGAAGCTTGGTATGGAGACCTCTCAATTTTGCTATTGTCGATGAGGTGGATAGTATTTTGATCGATGAAGCAAGGACTCCATTGATTATTTCACAAGCGAGTGAAGAACCTACTGAAAAATATGTCTATTATGCCAAAATAGTCCTCATGTTGCACGCAGCCAAAGGTAAGAAAAAAGTAAGTAAAGGTTTTTTGAGTGAATTGCTCAAAGAAGATCTCCCTACGAGCGAAGACGAGGATACCACTGGTGATTATCATATTGATGAAAAAACAAAAACAGCCACACTCACAAGTGAGGGGATTGCAAAACTTGAGCAATTGCTCAAAGTAGAAAATCTCTACAGAGATCTTGGTTACCAAGAAATTCACCATATCGAGAATGCACTCAAAGCGCAGGCAGTCTATCATAGAGACAAAGAATACCTGATTAGAGAAGGTGAAATCATGCTTGTAGATGAACACACATGACGTGTGATGCCAGGGAGAAGATTTTCACAAGGTCTCCATCAAGCTATCGAAGCCAAAGAAAACGTCCAAGTGCAAAGAGAATCCAAAACGCTCGCAACGATTACCTATCAGCATTTTTTCAAACAGTATACCAAACTTGCAGGTATGACCGGTACAGCGATGACCGAAGCTGAGGAATTTGAGAAAATTTATGAGTTGGAAACGTTCTCAATCCCTACCAACAATGAGATTATCAGAGTAGACAAAAATGATCAAGTCTACTTCAATCAACATGCTAAATGGAAAGCAGTTGTTGACTACATTAGCTTCTATCACCGTATTTGAGTACCATTGTTGATCGGTACATCTTCTATCCAGACGTCTGAATATGTTTCTGGTATTCTCAACAAAATGACCTTCCCCCATTATGTTTTGAATGCGAAATTCCATGAATCAGAAGCCAACATCGTCAAGCATGCAGGTAAACTCAGTAGTTTGGTAGTTGCTACCAATATGGCTGGACGTGGAACAGATATCAAATTAGACCCAGCACTTATGTGACAGCTTGCGACCAATTACATCGAAGCAATCAATCAGTTGGTGCGTTGAGGCAAGGGTATGCAAGCAGTTATCTATTCAGAGCGTGAATATGACGTAACTATGACTGCACTACAAAAGAAACGAGCGCTGTCAGACGAACAAATTAGACAGGCAGAACGTGATTGGGTGCATACTCAAGATATATCTTTCAAAATCACCTTCAATAAATCCAAGAAAAAAAATGAAGATGGATATGTCCAACTCATTGTTACTCCAGCACAACAGACGACGGTTGAACTTGAACAAAGAGATTTCCATTATGGGCTCTTCATTCTTGGTACAGAAAAACACGAAAGTAGACGTATCGACAACCAGCTCCGTGGACGTGCTGGTAGACAAGGTGATCCTGGTGTTTCTATCTTCTTCGTAGCACTTGATGATGAGATTATGCGTAAAATGTGAGGTGAAAGAATTCAATCCATCGCTAAGATGATGCTTTCCAAGGATGAACTTGAAGCAACTGCCTTTACCCAAAAACAATTTACCAATTCTATCATCAGAGCCCAAAAACAAATGGAAGGGTGGCATTTTGGGACGAGAAAACACTTATTCGATTACGATTATGTCATCAACAAACAAAGAACACGTATTTATGACAATAGAGATGAAATCCTTCAAAAAGACGCGGGGAGTGAGGTAGTTACGCTCTCTATGCGTGATGAAATAGTAAGCTTTATACCTGAATTGGTAAGTGGTATTGTCGCAATGCATCCTTTTGGTGTAATGGATGAACGCCTTGCTACGCTCGATGAATTGGCACAACTGATGTGAGCTGCATTTGTTCCAAGCGACTACGAAGGTATTAGCTCTGAACAGGTATGGAAAGAACGTTTAGAAAAGGATTGCAAAGCACTCTTCGATGCAAAGTGTGCAGATATCCCTGCAGATAATATCGAAGCCATGTTGAGACGTATATATCTTTCTGTTATTGATCGTTTTTGGATGGAACATATTGATACCATGCAATCATTGAGAGAAAAAGTTGCATTGTATGGCTATGCACAACTTGATCCGTTGGTCATCTACAAAAAAGAAAGTTTCACTATGTTCCAGCAATTACTCATTATGATCAAACAAGAGACCTTGGGGACAGTTATGAGACTTGATGTCACCAAATGGCAACAACCTACCATACAGGTAGGACCATCATTTAATCCCAACATGATGAACATTTTGCAAGAAGTTGCAGGCAATCTGCCCGCTCAAACTGCAAAACAAACTCCCAAACAAGCACAACTTGCACAAGCATTTGCTGCACCTACAGATGGTGTAGAAGTGCTAGAAATTCAAGATGCACCAACAGTTAGACATCATACCAAGACCAAACCTAATGACAAAGTGACTATCAAATATGCTGATGGTCGTATCGTTTCTGACGTCAAATACAAAAAAGTGAAGGAAGAGGTGGAGAGTGGAAAAGCAATGATTGTGTAGAGGTGTATCGTATGAAATGCATACAAAGAAAAAAAGGGTCTCGATCCTTTTAGTACTTCCTCGCATCATACGCTCGGTGAAGCAGAGCTTGTCTCTGCTTTTTTCTACAGTCTCGATCCATCGGATAGCAGTTTTTGAGCACTGCCATTTGATGTCTTTTGATCGCGCGTCGTCTGTTGATTTGTCTGGTATCTTCCTCAGGCATTCTGCGTCCACTATAATATCTACAATACCGTTGAAATCGACCTCTAGGATCATCTGGATGTATTCGTCATTTCTCCTTTCGTTCATGCAACGAGAGCGACGCGTCAACCCCAAAAAAATTGAGTTTTGGATCCTTTTTATGTGTCGCAAGTTTTGCTTTGGTTCGTCGGTGTGCAGGAAATTCTTCCTGACAATCGGTCATATATTTCCCTCCAAAGACGCCTGCCTCCAGCATGTCTATTGGAGTCAGTCCTGGGGTGAAGCGTGGATCAAAGTTCTTCCCTTCAGGCTCCGTGCGCACGTAGGTGTAGCCTTGTTGCATGGTATCGTTGACGGTGATGAGACGTGGACGTTGAGTCATTCTTTCATGTACACATAAAGCAAAGTAAACTGAGTATATAGATTTTCTGCATAAAAAAAACCACAAGAGAATCTCTTGTGGTATGTTAACTTTATCATTTAGAGGATACTTCTTCATGTGCTGAAGTAATCTTAATTTGAAAAAAGTTTTTTTGCATACATGTATTTTTTGTTTACTTAGATTGCCTTGCAGGTGGCCATACCACTTTTGGTGATGAAAGGCTGATTACGTGGCATACTGAACTTGCACGAGGATATGCCACTTGCATTTGCCACCACTTGGGTAAGTAGTCCTTCGACTTTACACGTAGCCTGTCCGCTTGTTTGTAGTTGAGCGGATGCAATATCCGCTTCTTTGATTTTACAGCTGGACATACCGCTGGTTTCGGTTTCAAGTTTCTTGGTATGAAGTTTTGTGATTTTGCATACACTTTGCCCTGTGCTCTTTATTCTAGTGCTTGATGTATGGAGAGCTGTGATACTCATATCACTCATGCCTGAGATAGTTAATATCATCTCGCCGTTGGAGATCAAGGCATCAATTTTGCTGCTGCTTTGCCCAGAGCAGAGCAAACGAATATCATCTTTGCAGGTGATCTCACCAGCAGAAACGATGTTCTGTTCTACTAGGGTAATCATCAGTTCCTTAAATTCATGATTTTGCATCTGTACGTCATCACAATATCTGATAGTACAAACGAGTTGATTTGGTATCGAGATAGTGACAGGAGGAGGCGGTGGAGGAATATCTTTTTGATCTACTTGTTTCCCATCGATCCAAACCTGATTATTGATGATGGAAACATCTTTACCACTCACATTGGTGACAGAGATCCCTCCATGTCGTGATCTTTTGATGCTCACTCCTGATACACTATAGGTACTTTCAGAAGTAGCTATTCCACAAATTGAGAGCTTGCCATCTGTGCAAGTTATTTTGAATTTTTCTAGCGAGTCAGAGCTAACATGGATCTGCTCATCCTCTGATTTTTTAATAATCACGCTTGTGAGGTACTCAAGTATGATTTTTTGGGCGTTATATACCATATTTTATTTATTTTTTTTGTGACTATAATATATCATCTGTAGCATGAGTATGAGCGAGGCAATACTGCCTATCGCGTCCGATACAAAGATGTACCAAATGATACCTGTTTCATTGGTGAGCGCAAAGAGCGCTCGGGAAAGATATACCATGAAGGATAAGATGATTAAGCTCCAATGGAGTCCAACCTGCCTTTCTTGGTAGTTTTTTTTAATCTGCATTGGCAAAGCGATCAACGCCATAGTTGTTGCTGCTACCAGCGTAATAATCCCAAATATTGTATGCATATATTGAATTTTAATGAGCTAACTGCTGTTAAGTATAAATAATGATTTATGTGATTTAGTCAATACAAAATACTATTGACTTATTCTATTAAATAATTATAAAAAATATGTTGGCAGAGGGGTACAAACTCTCTAAAAACAATCCACAGAAAAATAAAAAATATGTTCGCAATTATTATTCTCATAGCAGTGTGGCTGCTGAATTTCGGTATTTCCTGGCTCAATGCACGCACCTGTGGTGTGGTCTGGGCAGAGACCAAAGCCATCGGTGGATGGCATCGATTCCTGACCTGGATGGGTGCAGTCATGTCTGCCAGTGGGTTTACCTGGTGTTATCTCATTGTGTTACTGTTGGGCACGTACTATATCCAACCAGCATTGCTTAAGGAGGGACAGGAACCTTGGTTGGACAAAGATGCGGTCCTAGCCGGTTTCCAATTAGGGTATCTGATCATTATTCCTGGAGTACTTTTCTCTGGGTTGATGATTTGGATCGACTCTCTGATGGAGGCATGGAGAAGACGGGATTGGAAAAGTGTAGGTGTTGCAGGGTGGAATACCTTTGCACAAGTACACAATACGTACCGTGCGATGAAAGATGTCCCTGCCGCATGGAAAGGAGTGTCCTCATTCTTTAGTGGAAAAGGTGACAGTAAAGGCAAAGGTGCATTACTGATCATTCTCTTGGTAGTGGTAGCGCTGATTGGAGGTGTCCTCACTACCTGGACCATTATCAACCGTTATGCAGGCACCAAGTCCATTGCCGAATAAAATTAAGTTCTTACTGTCTTCTGGAATTCCAGAAGATTTTTTTTACAACAAAAAAACAGAAACGAATTTCTGTTTGTCAGGAGGAAAGATGGGGCGGCTGACGGGACTTGAACCCGCGATCCTCGGTACCACAAACCGATGCTTTACCAGCTAAGCTACAGCCGCCATGAAATTTGTTGGCTTTCCTTATAGTGAATTGAGAGTAATTTTCAAGTACAAGGGAAGCGAGGCTCATTTGGCACACTTTCTCTTGCAAAATACAGGTACAGATATACAGTTTTAGTGTTCTTTATTCTTACCAATAGTACTATGTTTAACCTCTTTAGGTTTGCTAACAAAACTATTCACCATATGACATGGGTGGATATGGGAGTAGCTAAATTTGATTTGATCATTGTTGGGCTATTATTGGCTAAACTATTCCCTGTTCTGACCTCATTTCATTGGTGATGGTATGTGGGCATCATTGTCCTATGTGAGATCTATTTCATACGTATGATCTCCAAGATTAAATAAAAAAGTATTTTTGGGATGTGAATATGTTTACTAATTTTTTGTATTACTTATTCCTGACATGACCTATATGCAAGAGATGTATGATGATGCCAGACACTACATTCAGCAACACATTGCAAGCTACCAAGAGCACTATATGGATGAGCTCGCTCGTATTTTGATGATAGATGATGAAACATATGCGAAGTGGTTTATGGAAATCAATGATCGAGAAGGTGAGATGTTAGACTATTTGAATGAGGAACAAGAGGATGGTTTTTTGCCGCTCCAGGAAAAAATAGATAAAGAGTTAGAGGCAACTTTTTTGGAGTTTGTCGTTCGTATTCCACAAGAGTATACGAGATAATTTTAATATTGTTG
>JAYREU010000064.1:0-60927 GCA_041908765.1 Candidatus Absconditabacterales bacterium | reverse complement strand
TTCCTGATCATATCATTCTCCCAGGAGTGTGTGTATTTTCCACCTTTCTCACTCAGTAATGTGCTTTCTTGTCTTCATTGGATCTAAATAGGTGTAAATATCCTATTATATCCAGTTTCTTTTGTTTTTAGAAATTCCCATCATTAAACTAAAAAAATTTGAAAATGGCCAATACAAAACAACAAAACACTGCAAAACCTCTTCAAATGACCTTCGCTCAGGCGAGAGCATTCTTCAATAAACTTGACCAGGAGAGAGCAGTAGCCGGCAGTCTTGGTATGTATACTGCGCATGTCATCTACAAAAATGCACTGTATAAATTCAGAAATATCAAGATGAATGCTTCTCCTAGTGCCGATATATTCGGCTTCGGTATGAACCACTACTTTTGGTTGCCGGGCAATCACATTGCGAGCATGCCTACTAGATCTTCAATCTTTCACGACAGTGAAGATGTATCGGTGGATATCAAAGAGGAACAGTTCGTAAGTGCGGAGCTTTCCACAGGAAGAATCCGTGCTTTCAAGGAGGGTCCATTCGTGACCATCGAAACCAAGAAGTGTAAGATATTAATTTCCTGGGATTGAGGAAAAATATATTTGGACTGGAGAAGGGATTCCCTTCTCTTTTTTTTTTATAGAGAAATACTTTCCTTGTTTCTGTGAGAGAAATGTGTAGGGTTTGGGTAAGTAAACCCCCCATAATCTACCTTTATAGGCACTTCGCCCCCTTGTCAGGGGGGAAATAAAACAACCCCCACCCCTTTATCCCCCCTTCACAAGGGGGAAAGTAACCAACTATGTTTCCAAAATCTAAACTTCTCCCCGCAGTCATCACGTTTACACTCTGCTATGCAATACTCCATCTAGCGATCTTTTTTGTGATGCAACCAGGGAGTGGGCCATATCTGTGGATGGAGGCACAGCTTGGAAAGAATCCTCTCGAATGGTTGGCATTGTTGTTTATAGTGCAAGAAGTTATCTTGCTATGTCTAGTAGTTTTGCAATTCCGTGTATATGCACATCATGTACATTGGAAAAACATAGTACATTTTTTCAAAGAACAATTGCACTGGAAGTGATGGAAGTTAGCATTGCATGTGGTCGGTTGAGCTTTGCTTATGTATTTTGTGATCAATACAATCTTGTTGATTATCATCCAAATGTATGGAATACATATCCCAGGGCTGTTTGGCGAGCAACTTATCGTGAGCGCATTGTCAGAACTTCCCTTGACGACCTGGTGGCAGAAAGTACTTTTGTTTCTTGGTGTTGGGATAATCGGTCCGTTTGTCGAAGAGATTATGTATAGAGGCTTTTTGACCAAGCTGTTGACGCAGGCCGTGGGGGCTCGATGAGTCATCATCGCAGCAGTATTATTTGCCTTGTCACACATGGAGCGGGGAGTAGTGGGGAATTTATTTATCCTTGCATTGCTCTTGTGATATGTGTACCATAAAACACAATCTATGCGATATAGTTTTTTGTTTCATGTAGTGATTAATAGTCTTGCTTTGAGCGCGCTGTTTTTTGCACCAGTGATCCAGTAATTATTTCTTCTTTTTTGCATCATGCGTTATATTATTTTAGCTTTGTGTGTTGCGCTCGTCGTATTTTTTTTGCGTCCCAAACAAGTGGTGGCACCATTTGAAGATTTATCATTTTCATGAACTATGCTCAATCAAACAGGATCTGTGGCAACCTTTGCTGCGGGATGTTTTTGGTGTATCGAACCTGCGTTCCAAACAACTACCGGTGTGTTGGATGCTATCGTAGGGTATGCAGGAGGTAGTGCAGAAGATGCAACCTATGATCGCGTCTCGTCAGGCAGGACAAAGCACAAAGAAGCAATTCAGATTTATTATGATCCGGCAGTTATTGAGTATGCTGAACTTCTCAATATTTTTTGGAAACATATAGATCCTACAGATGCCAAAGGACAATTCGTAGACAAGTGACCTCAATATACTACCGTCATCTACTACCACAATCTCGAGCAGTATGAAATTGCAGTAGCGTCAAAGGCTATGCTCGAACGTAGTGGTATGTATGATGCTCCGATTGTGACAGAAATTGTTCGCTACAGTACTTTCTTCCCCGCAGAGGAGTATCATCAGGATTTTCGATTACATTCCGCAGAACGCTACAATGGATACAAAAAATGATCAGGTCGTGAGGAATATTTTGAAGAAATTGAACAAAAATCCTCAGTTGCTACATGAGCCTATACCAAACCAGACGAAGCGACGTTACGCGAGACACTTACTCCAGAACAATTTGCAGTCACCCAATCATGTAGCACCGAGCCTCCGTTTGCCAACGAATATCGAGACAATCACCGTGCTGGTATTTACGTCGATATCGTGTCCGGTCAACCGTTGTTTAGCTCACTTGATAAGTTTGATTCTGGCTCAGGTCGACCTAGTTTCACCAAGCCTATCACTTGAGGTGTCGTTGCAGAATCACTCGATACTTCAGAAGGCATGATAAGAGTCGAAGCGAAGAGTAAAGCAGCGGGGTCACATCTCTGACACATCTTCGATGATGGACCTGCAGCATCTGGTGGTATGCGCTATTGCATCAATTCATCTTCGCTGAAATTTATTCCTGTAGAGGATTTGGAAAAGGAAGGATATGGGGAGTGGAAGGTGTTGTTTGAGTAACTACCATCCCGATTTTCAAACACGTTACTAAAGAATTGACTTTATAACATAAATATTTATAAATCGCCTAAGAGTACGATCATTCAAAGACGATTCTGGGGCGTGCCGAAGACCCATACAAAAGGTAGGCTAAAAAATAAGAGTTATGACGACGGTAATTGTTTTTCTAATTGTAAGTTTTATGTATTTTATGGAAGTTAGAAGCAAACTTCCTTTTAAAAAACGCTCTAGCAAACTCAATGAGGAGTTTAAGGGGAAAAAGTTATTTCTCGATTGGAGAAAAAAGACGCTTTATGATCCACAAGGCAACTCAGTTGCACTTGATAACATAAGACTGGACTTTGATATCCACAAAGAATCGGAAGTTCCTACCCTAATCCCAGTGGAAATCAGAAAATTCGTGGTGCAAGAGCGATACACTGGCTATGATGAAGCAAAAATAAAATATTTCGAGATCGACTGTGTGTTGCAGCTTTGGACTTGTGATCACGATTTCAAAATAGTATACTGTGGAGATTTTGATGCGATTGCCAAATCTCAGCAGTTGGGCGAAATCTGTCTTGCAAAAAAGAAATACACTCAATTTGAGATTGGTAAAAAATTAAGCATTTGTTTCAATGCTATACAAGACACATACGAGGATGGTCCCTGTATTATAAAACCACAAATTGCATAGTAGTGGAGAAGATTTGTGTGAATCAAAAGACAATGTATACAAGCGGCCCGGTACCCGGGCCGCTTTTTCGTACCTTCTTTTTCTCTTGCCTGTCGTGATCTGTGTTGAAGAGAAGCTGCAACAGATCTTACAAGGACGTATTGACTTATTCTATACAATAATTATAAAAACATTACAAAAAACAAAAGAACATATGAAAAATTTCTTAGTAATTTTATTGGTTACCCTTTTCTTGAGTGCTTGCCAACAAGGTGATCGTATGCAAGAAGAAATGGATATGGGCACAGTAATTGACTCACTTTCATGTGGTGATGAGATAGATTGGTTTGGTCTACCATCATCATTATCCCCAATCCATTTCATTACTAGACTCGACGATTTGCGTAAGCGTCATGAGGCGTCAATCAGTATCGCTGACAAGGCATACACCATGACCGTATTGGTCAGTAATGATGTACCTTATGGTAAATATCTCCTGACCCCAATGACACCGCCGGTCGACTATTTCTTATTTGTGTCAGTCAGGTCTATGCTAAAGACTCCCCCTTGGGGCACAACGAAATACCTCACCATCGAAAAGGTGTGTGAGTAAAAATTATATCTGCTAAGCAGATGAACAATCCTGAACACAGGATTGTTTTTTTATGGCTACTTTTTGCGACAATCAGGACAGGGGAGAGTAACCGTTTCTTGGTAGTCTATTTTGCTCTTTCACTTACACATACAGCATGCTATAGGAGGGTCTGAAAATCCTTTGCCACCACAATAGTTGCAATCTAGGAGACTTGCTACTTCCTCTTCTGTTTCAGGAATCCTCAATCCAAGACCATTCTTACCAGATCCACCACAATGATGGCAGATATCTCTTCAGGTCTCTTTACAATGTCAGCAGGGCGCAGATTTAGTAACCTTTTTCGTGATACTACCAGATCCACCACAGGTCTCGCAAGGAGGAGGCATAGGCTGAGGATGATCTTTCTTATATTTTTCATACCATTCTCATAGCCAGGTATACCAATAGTAACAGATCGTCACAATAACGAGTGCTGCAACAAGTTCTCAGGCAATCATAAGTACCGCACCACCAGTTATGCTTTCGTTGCTGATGGTGTTTTGTGTAGTTGCTTCTATTATACTACTTTCTGCTTGTTGTGGATCCTCGTTGTTTTTCGCAGGGAGAGTTGTGTCACTCCCAGAGGTTGTGATAGAGGAAATAGTTGCTGGCTGGGGAATAGGTTGCTCAATTTCTCCTGAAGATGACTTAGTTGTTCCTTGTGCCTCAGGTGAGGTAGAAGGTGCTTGTTCCTCAGGTAAGGTCTGAGGTGCTTGTGCCTGAGGCGAAGATTCAGGTGCTTGTGCTGATCACGTTTCTGTAGTAGGCTGTGCCTGGCTTCCCCCCGCGTCAGCGCTTGGCGTATCTTCGGTCGGTAGCGTGGCTGTGGGAGCAATAGTTGTCGCAGATCATCCAGATCAATCACTTACTGCAACTACCTGACTGTTTCCTGTTTCTTGTTGTCCTTGTGTGGTCGTAAGATTGGCCATTTCTTGGATGAGCTAGAAGTAAATCATAGATTGTGTGGACGATAGGCGAAAGCAAAACAAATACAAGAGGTGCTTATTGAAGTGCAACCTCCAAGAAGCATTGACTAAATTATGTAAATACCTATAAGGAGTACACAAAAAAACTTATTTATGAAAAAAAGTACTTTAACACTTTTCTTGTTTGTGGTCATATTTGTTTCTTGCATCGTGCAAGTAACAGTAGCACAAAAAGCCTACACGCTTGCTTACCAAAAAGCTTACTTTCAACAGCAACAAAAAGCATTGGAGAACCAAGACGATCCAGATTTTTTTGGTCAGCTTATCGATCTACTGAATTGTGATCGTGGTTCATTAGCATATGGGAGACAGATGGCTCCTATCTATTTAGTGCACTATTTACAACAAACCGTCGTAGGAGAAAATATTGTCCTGGGAAGATACACCTATACCGTTTCTTCTATCAATCAAGGAGTGTTTATGCTAACTCCACTAGAGAGTTCACTGAATTATTATGTACGTATGACGTTACGTGAACATACCACACCTCCTGCGCTTTCACTAGGTGTGGTGGGAAGTATGATGTGGACTACCTATGAAGAGTACTTAACCATAGAGAAGGTGTGTCTCAAACCATGAGATAAGAAGCAAGATAACGTATACAAGCGGCCCGCACACGGGCCGCTTTTTCATACCTTCTTTTTCTCCTTTCTGTCGTGATTTGTCTAGGCCTCACTTTATACCCTTCAGGGTGCAACCCTCTACCCATTGCGGGCACCGAGGTTCCGAAGGAGAGGGAATTAACCCCTCCGTCCTTTTATGTCCTTTGAATAATCCCCGCCCCTTCGGGGCACCCCCTTTCTAAAAGGGGGGACACCAGTTTGTTATTTCTTTATTTCCTCTTGCAATCCGTGTCTACATCTATACATTGACTGCCGTAGCCAGAGACAGTAGGTTGTTTCTCGATGTCCAGATAGACGAGAAGCACAAATCCTACCGAGGATACAAAGACATTCCATACGTTTTGTATATTTGTTTTTGTGACCTTGCTCAGTGCGGGTTTTTTTTATTTATATGCAATCTTGGCAATGCCATTGTTGAAAGCAGACAAACAAGCACTCGCCAAGACCTATTTGCAAGAGGTACAACAAGCGAAAAATATTGTTGTATTGACACAGTCAGGTATTCCTGTCAACGAGGGAAACGCATTGAGAATTGCGCTCGAGGATGCCCAGGGTAAATTGCAAGTGGTCAAAAAGAGAGTGTTTCTCCAAGGTGTCTCATCTGAGATGCATGGAGCAACTCTAGATGAGTTGGCGTGATCAATTGCAGTGCTGTATAGTTACAACGAGCAGGACGAACATGCTCCGCTCAAAGTAATCAATACACACAAAAAGAAACGACTCAAAGAAAAGCGTCCTTTTGGGATGGAGTATGTAGGTGGTTGGTATGCAACTTCTCGACAGAAGGCAGCATACGTAGCAGAACTTGCAAACCTTCCTTCCAAAGAAGAGTTGGTCGGCAAATTCTTGTTCTTACTCAATCATCCGGTGAGTGGCTTTGCAAGAGTATTGCAAGCTATCGCGGACAAACAGTGAGGACCAGTAGTTGCTGAAGCACCAGTAGTTGAAGCAGTTGCTACGCCTGTAGTGGCTGAAGAAACGACTCCTGTTGTTGAAGACACTGTTGCATCAGCGCCAGCTGACGAAGCTCCTAGTGAAACGGCGTAAGTGCCACTACATTTGTAGTAATTCATCTTTTTATATTTATTAATTAGGGTACTATCATGACTGAAGAAAGTGGAATTGTCCTTTCATCTTCTGCACAAAAGATTTTTGACCTTGTTAAGGATCTCTCAGCAGTTGAACTTAGCCAATTGGTAAAAGCGTTAGAAAAAGAATTTGGTGTATCTGCTGCAGCTCCTGTCATGATGGCGGGTGGTGGCGGTGGCGCATCTGATGAAGGTGGAGCTAGCGACTTGGTAACGGTTGAACTTACAGAAGTAGGTCAACAAAAAATTGGTGTTATCAAGGTAGTGAAGGAAATTTTGGGTCTTGGACTCAAAGAAGCGAAAGATATCGTTGAGAAGGCTCCAACTCCTGTCAAAGAGAAAATTACTATGGAGGAGGCAGAGACTATCAAAGCACAGCTCGAGGAAGCAGGAGCTACCGTCTCTTTGAAATAGTTTTATCCTTTGCGTTGCGCGTGCATGACCACACAAGATATCATCACGACCAAAGCATATTTGGGTCATCCCAAAAACGTATCTAACCCCAAGACAAGAGCATTTTGGCTCGGTGTCTATGGTGGTATGGTAGTTTTTGATCCAGAGATGGTTGGTCAACAAATTCAACAAGCTAAGGAAGCTTTCCAGGCTGTTAAAAAAGCAAACAAGGAAGTATTGTTGATTTGCCAAAAAGAGATTTATAAAGAGGAAATCGAAAAGCTCGCTACCAAAGCTGGCGTTCATTATCTCAATCACAAAATTCCTGCTGGCGTTCTTACTAACTTCGAAACATTGCTTTCAAGAATCAAGAGTCTCAATGATCTCAGAGCATATATCGAGAGTGAATCATTCAAAGCATTGACCAAAAAAGAACAGTCTATGAAACGTAGAGCACTCAAGAAAATTGAGCAGGTCTACAAGGGAGTAACTGCACTCAGGAAAAAGCCAGATCTCGTAGTTATTGTAGATGGTCAATTGATGCATAAATTCGTCGATGAAGTTGAGAAAATGCGTGCGGATGCTATCTTGCTCGCATCTTCAAATTTTGATAGATGGTCAAATGCAAAACTGGTAATGTGTAACGTCAATAGTAGACAAAGTATCGACTATGTGTTACATCAAATTATTGGATAGTTCTGACAGACAGCATATGCTTTAGTTTAGGTTGCTTCCTATGACACAAGAAGCAAAGGAGCTCGATGGGTTGATCAACGAACAGTATGTTCCGAGTAGTGTAGAAAGAAAAAAAGCACTCCTGATGTATTTTTTCGTTGGTATCGTCGTGGCACTGAGTAAGGAAACTATCTCAGTGTATGAGTTCTTTCATCTCAAGCAGGCCTTGGGACGATGGACCGTCTTCTTCATATGTATGGTAGTTGGTATTATCTTTGTCTTTATTCCCTATTTGTGGGTGGTTCCGGTTGTACTCTTTCTGTTCTTTATGGTAATTTGGGTACTCTTTGTCAAACAGGCACGAGAAGGCTCATTTACTATTCAGCAAGATAAAGTACTCATGCCATTCTTTGGGTGAATAGGTGGATGGATTGTAGCAATCTTCGAACTAGATATAGAAAAAGCAAAATAAGTGTGTTTTATTTGTTATTAGATGATTGGATGGGTGAAGTAGATATGCAAACACTCAAAGATCTCAGAGCGATTACGCAGGCACCACTCAAGGATTGTAAGGATGCTTTGCAGGAGTCGGGAGGAGATCTAGAACGTGCACAAAAAATCTTGAGAGAGAAAGGTGCTATCAAAGCTGCTAACAAAGCAGATAGAGCAACCAATGAAGGTGTTGTCATGATCAAACAATATGGCGACAAGACCGTTGGTCTCAAGCTCGCTTGTGAGACAGATTTCGTAGCCAAAAATGATACTTTCAGAAGCCTGGCGACACAGATTGTGGATCAATTGAGTAATGAGCAAGATTTTGCTTCTTACGCGCAACTTTGAGAAGCAACCAAAGAAGCAGTCAATACAGTTCTCAAAGATAACTTTGTGACTATTGGAGAGAATATGCAAATCTTGGACGCATTCGTAGCTACAGGGAATGCATACGTCTATAGACATCCCGGTGACAAAGTAGCTAGTGTAGTCTTCTATGCAGGTGACGAAAACGTTGCCAAGGAAGTTGCTCTCCAAGTTGCTGCTATGCAACCTACGTATTTGTCTGTCGATGATGTGCCTGCGGAAACTGTCAATGAACTTACTACTATGTTTAGTGCTGAGCTCAAAGAGAGCAACAAACCTGCAGACATTGTTGAAAAAATTGTAGCAGGTAAACTCGCTAAGGAATGGGGAGAGCTCGTTTTGCTCGAGCAGACCTCAATTGTCGATGATACCAAAAAAATAAAGGATCGTCTCTGAACAACGGTGATCCAAAAATATATCAGATATGGAATTTAGTTTTTAGTTCTTATTTGTTGGCAAATGAATGTGTATGAACTTGTAGTCGTCATTGATGCTAGCCTGACCAAGGCGGCTATTGATGAGGTCAAAAAGAAAGTAACATCACTAGTACAGGTAGTGGCTACTGATGACATGGGTCTTTTGACAACAGTCTATCCTATGCGTGGAAATCCTCAGTCGTACTATGTTTCTTATCATGTAGAAGTTGACCCAACGCAATTGCCTGCTATCCAAAATAAACTCTCATTGGATCAGGGAATTATTAGATTCTTTTTCTATCGTATGAATGCTCAAGAAAAATTTATGACATTTGCAGATATGAGAAAAGAATTTGTTGCGATCGAAGAAGCAGAAGCGCTTGCACGCGAATCTAGAGAAAAAGAACTTGTCAAAGATGTAGTAGCATCAGAAGATGTTGTTCCTACCAAAGACGAGGATGCTGAAGAAGTAGCTTAGTTTTCCTTTATTTTTCTTGCATACCATGGGTATATTTACTGTCAAAAAGCCATTCTTCACGAATGCACACCGTGTAGGTTTGATTAACTGGAAATCGGTTGATCTTCTCAAAAGATACACGACAAGATTTGCTAAAATTAAACCAAGAAAATACGGTAACATTAGTGTAAGACACCAAAAAATGATCAGAACTGCGATTTTGAGAGCAAGAGAATTAGGCTTGATGCCATACAAAAAGTAGTAACGCCCATATTGTTTTATTTTTCTTGTTTGTTCAATGCCAGGAAAATTGAATAGAATCAGGAAGTATAGATGGAAAAAGAGATTGTCCACTCACGGATTCTTGATCAGAATGCAGACCAAGACCGGCAAGAGAGTGCTGGCAAGAAGAAGAGCTAAGGGAAGACACCAACTGACAGTTGCTAAGAAATAGTGTTGCAACTCCTGGTGAATTCTTTATGTTCTGTGCACTTCCTTCATGCATATTTCCTCATGTGTTTGTTTCATCGTTTTCCCTACGAAACGCTCGTAGGCTTTTTTGCTTTTATCTTTAACGTATGGCAGGTATGGTAAAAAAGAATATTCCACCCAAAAAGAGCCCTAGCAAAGCCAAAATTGTTGCTAAGAAACCTTCGGCTCCTCAAAAAGCAGCTCCTGCTAAAAAAGCAGTTGCTAAGGCAGTGCCAGCCAAAAAAGTGGTTACTAAAGCAGCTCCTGCTAAGAAGGTAGTTACTAAGTCGGCGCCAGCCAAAAAAGTAGTTACTAAAGCAGTGCCAGCTAAGAAGGTGGTTGCGAAAGCTGTTCCAGCCAAGAAGGCAGTAGCTAAAGTAGCACCAAAGGCACAAGCACCAAAGGCACAAGTAACTCCCAAAAAAGCAGTTGCTTCGAAAGTCGTTGCAAGACCCGCAGTAGTTGCAAAACCCAAAGCACCAATCATACCTACTAATTTCCCAACGTTTGGTGAAAAATGGGGCAGAACTTATTTGGCACAACCCAAGAAGTTCGCTAATTTTCCAGACCTACTAGACACGCAAAAGCAAGGATATGCTGCTTTTCTCGACCACTATGTAGCTAAATTGTTTGATGATATCAATCCTGTCTATGATATCGCTGGTGAGAAACTCGCGCTGACTATCAACGAAATCAAAGTTTCAGATCCAATTGATCCAATTGATACCTGCAAGAAAAAAGAACTCACCTATGGGGGGATTATTTCTGGTAAAATGAAACTGGTAGATAGTGAAACCAACAAAGTATTATTCAACAAGCGTATCAATATTGGTATTTTGCCTTTGATGACCAAGTGGGGATCGTATGTGATCAATGGTGTTGAAAGAGTAATAATTGCTCAGATTATCAGATCATACGGTATCTTCTTCAATTTCGACAAGAGAAATTTGACTCAGTCGTTCAAGATCATCCCAGAGAGAGGATCTTGGATAGAGGTATTTACTGAAAAATCAGGTACTATTGTCGTGAGAGTAAATAACTCAAGAAAATTCTTGGTTACTTCCCTCTTGAGAGTATTTGGGTTCGAAACAGATGAAAGTATCAAAGCGTTGTTTGATGGATTGACAGATGAAGAAGATTTTGACTTCATCCAGCATACGCTCAACAAAGACACAATTACTTCCGCACAAGATGCAGCTATCTACATCTACAACAAGATGAGACCCGGTGAAATCATTGACGCTGACAGCGCTATGGACTACATCAAATCCATCTTTTTGTCTCAAGATAGAATGTTCTTGGGCCAGGTTGCTAGACGCAAAATTAATGTAAAAATAGGTGTTAACAAAGAAATCAAGAAACCTGAATCACAAATATTTGATGCACAAGATTTGATTGCGTCTCTCAGATACTTGATCAATCTAGCGAACAAAAAAAGAGGATTCTTCTATGATGATATTGATCATCTTGCGAACAGACGTATTAGATCTATGGGAGAAACGTTGTATGCGCATCTCTCACCGGTGATGAGAAAATTTGTAAAAAGCGTGAAAGGTAAGTTGAGTGTTCTCAATCTCGAGGAGCCAATTAAACTCACAAGTTTGGCGAACTTCAAGATCATTGATAACTCAATCAAGAGTTTCTTTGCAACCTCTCAGTTGTCACAATTCTTGGACCAAATCAATCCTTTGGCTGAAATTGAACACAAAAGAAGAATTACCGCCCTCTGACCCTGAGGACTCAAAAGAGAGACTGCTACCTTCGAGGTGCGTGATGTACATCAATCGCATTATGGTAGAATTTGTCCTATTGAAACACCTGAAGGTCAAAACATTGGACTGGTAGTATACCAATCATTGTATAGCAAAATCAACGAGTATGGATTTATGGAAACTCCTGCTATGAAGGTGATTAAAGAATTACCTCCTATTGCGGCTCGTTTGATCAACAAAATTGCAGATGAAGCTATTACCACTCCCAAGGGAAGAGTAATTGTCAAAGATGGTGAGTACATTACCCAAAAAGCTGCAGAAGAAATTGAAGCTGCTTTTGGTAAGTCTCAATCTACTATCAAAGTGAGACCTTTTGTCTCAGAAGAAGTAGAGTATATATCACCAGAATACGACGAAAAATATATCGTTGCAGATATTTCAATTACTTTGGATGAACATAGAAATATTATGATGAAGCGTGTCCCAGCGAGACATTTCATCAATATGGAAATCTTCTACGTCAATGATATCACTCACGTGGACGTCAATCCTTCACAAATCTTCAGTCCAAATACGTCAGTGATTCCATTCGTGGATCATGATGATGCGGTGCGTGCTGCGATGGGTACCAACATGCAACGTCAGGCAACACCTTTGCTCAAACCTGAAGCGCCATTAGTCGGAACTGGACTGGAAGGAGACATCGCTGCGATGACCTATGCGGTTGTCAAAGCCGAAGAAGATGGTGAAGTAATTTATGTAGATGGCAAAAGAGTGAAAATCAGATACGCAAAATCAGGTGTCAAAGAACATGAAATTTTGACCTTCAAAAGATCAAATCAAAAAACCGTTATTCATCAATGGCCAAGAGTGACCATCTGAGAGAAAGTGAAAAAAGGGAAAGTACTCATCGAGGGACCATCAGTAGTTGATGGTGAAATTTCTTTGGGTAAAAACCTCAAAGTAGCATTTATGCCTTGGGAAGGATACAACTATGAGGATGCGGTAGTTATTTCTCAAAGACTCGTAAAACAAGACGAACTTACCTCTATTCATATCGATGAATTCGAGATTGAAGTTGCTGATACCAAGCTCTGACCCGAAGAAACCACAAGTGATATTCCTGGCGTATCCTTGATGAAACTCAAAAACTTGGACGATGACGGTATCGTGAGAATTGGTTCTACCGTCAAAGGTGGTGACATTCTCGTTGGTAAAATCTCGCCCAAGAGTGAAGGTGAACTTTCTCCTGAGGAGAAGTTGATTCAAGCGATCTTCGGTGATAAATCCAAGAGTTTCAAAGATACTTCCTTGTACATGCCAGCGGGTAGTGAAGGAAAAGTAATTGATATGGTTATTTTGGATGCGAAAAAAGGAGATAATTTGACTGCAGGTGTGAGAAAGAAAATCAAAGTATATGTTGCTTCTACGAGAAAGATCGAGGTCGGTGATAAACTAGCAGGAAGACATGGCAACAAAGGTATTATTTCTGTAGTAGTTCCCGAAGAAGATATGCCATATACGGCTGATGGTAGATCAGTCGATGTGGTCCTCAATCCATTGGGTGTAATTGGTCGTATGAATATCGGACAGACACTCGAAACACAGCTTGGCTTGATCGCTAAGGCGCTGGGTATGAAGTTTGCTGTTCCGTTGTTCTCCTCATTTGGGGTAGAAGATATTAGAAATATGCTAGCAGAGATTAAGTATCCTGTGGATGGAAAATCTGTCGTCTACGATGGAAGAACAGGTCAAGCATACAACAATAGAGTTACCGTCGGATACATGCACATCATCAAGTTGATCCATATGGTTGAAGACAAAATTCATGCAAGATCTGTCGGTCCTTACTCATTGATTACCCAACAACCGCTCGGTGGTAAAGCAAGAGAAGGTGGACAGAGATTCGGAGAAATGGAGGTATGGGCACTCGAAGCATACTCTGCAGTGTACACTCTCCAAGAAATGTTGACCGTCAAGTCAGATGATGTAACGGGTAGAAACAAGACGTATGAAGCAATTATCAAAGGAGGCAAGATCAAGGTATCTGGTGTGCCTGAGTCATTCAATCTCGTGGTCTACTTATTCAAAGGCTTGGGACAAAACATTATGCCACTCAATAATGAAGATATTGAAAAACTCCATGCTGAAAAGATAGATAAGATCATCAAGCTCGGTCTCAAAGGTATCACAGGTGGTGATGACTCTCGTGAAGAGGTTGAAATTGCTAAAGGAACTCACTTCGATGAAGTTGAGGAGAAGAAAGAAATGATGGATACTGTTGTTGAAGAACTTAGAGAACATGGAGATATCGACGAATAATCGTCATCGCGATAAATTGTTACGTGTATTTACCCTTACTTTCACAACCGATGATCAAAAAGTATTTCGATGGGTTACAAGTGCTCCTTGCATCAGCAGATGATATCAAGAGCTGGTCGTTTGGTAGCGTTGAATCGCCAGATACGATCAACTATAGAACAGGGAAGCCAAAGCAGAAAGGTCTTTTTTGTGAGGCAATCTTTGGACCTATGAAAAATTACGAATGCTCATGTGGCAAGTATAAAGGAGTCAGATACAAGGGTATCGTATGTGAAAGATGTGGCGTAGAAGTCACTACGTCGAGAGTCAGAAGAGAAAGAATGGGACATATCGAACTTGCTGCTCCTGTAGTACATGTTTGGTATATCAAGGCTACGCCTTCTAGGATCGGTCTCTTGCTCAATCTCTCTATCAATGAAATTGAAAAAGTACTATACTTCGTCAAATATATTGTCACTGATATCAATGAACAACAAAAGAAAAATGTCCTCCAAACTCTCGACAAGGACTATCATGCCAAGGTAGAAGAACTTGATAGAATTTATGACCAAGAAAAAAAATCTCAGGAGAAAGGACATAGCGAAACCACCAAAACTAAGTCTACCAAGGACGCTGCAGTGCAGGTAGAAGAGCTCAGAAAAATGTATGCAGACAACAAAGCAGGACTTGAAAAAGAATATAGTAGAATTAAATCTATTTTGTCTAATCTCAAAGTTGGTTGAACTATTCTCGAAAGCGATTACAGAAATATTTTCTATAAATTTGAAGGGGCATTTACGTTTGCTTCTGGATCACAAGCTATTTTGCATTTGCTCAAACAAGTGCGTATTGAAGAAGATATTGTTACTATTCTTTCTACATTTCAAAGCATCAAAGGAGAGGAAAGAAGAAAAGCTTTCAAAAAACTTAAACTCTTGATTAACCTCTATATCTCAGGCGTCAAACCTGAGGCTATGGTACTTACCCATTTGCCGGTCATTCCACCAGATTTAAGACCAGTCGTCCAACTCGAGGGTGGTAAATTTGCATCATCAGACGTCAACTTGTTCTATAGACGTGTACTGATGAGAAATTTGAGATTGAAGAAAATGATTCAGGTAGGAATGCCTGATGTAGTTAAGAAAAATGAGATCAGATTGCTCCAGGAAGCAGTCAACAACTTATTGGTCGGAGAAACAGCAAATGCTGGTAAATTTGGTGCTGGTGTTAAGATATTTAAGTCTCTTACTGATATGCTTTCTGGTAAAGAAGGTATCTTCAGAAAGAATTTGCTGGGTAAGAGAGTGGACTACTCAGGGCGTTCAGTTATTACGGTTGGACCAAATTTGAGACTCAATGAGTGTGGTTTACCCTTGTATGTGGCAGTGAAGATGTTTACGCCATTCATTATTGGGAAATTGATTGAAAGAAAAATTGCACATACCCCCAAACAAGCTGAGAAGTTAATCAAGGATCAAAGCCCTATCGCGCTCAAGATTCTCGAAGAAGTTATCCAAGATAAATATGTTTTGCTCAACCGTGCACCGACGTTGCATAGATTGTCTATTCAGGCATTCAAGATCAAATTGATGCCAGGTAAAACAATTAGAATTCACCCGCTCGTGACGCCTGCGTTCAATGCTGACTTCGATGGAGATCAGATGGCGGTTCATTTACCATTGTCAGAAGAAGCACAAGCAGAAGCAAGAGACCTGATTGCATCAGATCAAAACGTCCTCAAACCAGCTTCGGGTGAACCAGTAATTACCCATTCACAGGATATGGTATTGGGTGTATATTATCTGACTTCATTAGCCAAAGAAACTCCTATCCAAGGAAAATTCGCTTCTATCGAAGCTATTATGACCGCATATCGTGCTTCATTGCTCGACATCAAAGATATGGTCTTGCTCAAGTGGGAAGACAAGTTTATCGAAACCACGGTAGGAAGAGCAATCTTCAATCACTTGTTGCCCGAGAAAGTAAGATATGTAAATGAAAAAGTAACGAAGAAAGGTCTCAAGAAAATCCTCGATGTAATCTTTGATCACTATGGTAGACAAACTACAGTACAGGTAGCTGATGATATCAAAGATTGGGGATTTGTGTTTGCTACCAAGTCTGCAGTGACGATGAATATTTTCGATCTTACTATCCCTGAAGCAAAAGGAGAAATTCTTCATGCTGCCAATGAAAGAGTGAATGAAATTCACAACTTCTGGTTCAAAGGATTTATTTCTGACGAAGAGAAACACAGAATTATTATTACTGAATGGAGTGAAGCAAAAGCTGAAATTGAAAAGTTGGTGAAAGAATCATACAAACCAGGAGATGATATCTACAACTTGATTGATTCATGAGCGAGAGGTAACCGGGTACAAATGACACAGATGGCAGGTATGAAAGGACTTGTTTCATCTCCCTCTGGAGAGATTATTGAGTTGCCTATTAAGTCATCATTGCTCGAATGATTTAGCCCAATTGAATACTTTATTTCTGCGCATGGTGCGAGAAAAGGTAAAGCAGATACAGCGTTGAGAACAGCTGAGTCAGGATACTTGACGAGAAGGTTGGTGGATGCATCACAAGAAGTGGTTGTGAGAGAAGTCTCGTGTGGGACAGAAAACTTTATCATCATTACCAAGGATGAGGCGGATATGAGAGGTGAAGAATTTGATGAATTGATCTTTGGTAGAACATTGGCGAAAGACCTGGTCGATACCAAGTGAAATGTCTTGGTAGCGAGAGATACCTTGATTGACAAAGCTATGTTGCGTTTGATTATGGATAGTGGCGTAGATATGGTAGCAGTGAGAAGTCCATTGACTTGTACTACTATCAGTGGTGTATGTCAGAAGTGTTTCGGTATGGATCTTTCAACAAGAGAGGAGGCACAATTGGGCTGTCCTATTGGTGTCATCTCATCACAATCAATTGGTGAACCAGGTACTCAGTTGACGATGCGTACGTTCCATACAGGAGGTATTGCACAAGCAGAAGGAGATATCACAATGGGTATCAAGAGAGTTGAAGAATTATTCGAAGTGAGAAATCCCAAGAAACCAGCAATTGTTGTGCCATTTGATGGCACAGTGCAAATTATTGAGTCTGCGAAGAAGACGGAAATAGAAATTATCTCAGAACCACTTCCACAAACCTATATCATCAAAGATGGCTATACGTGTGAAGTGAGAAAGGGTGAAGAACTTGCTAAGGGAGCTGCCTATGCTACCAAGGGAAGAAGTAAACTCAAAATCAAAGAGGAAGGAAAGGTGATGGAAGTGAAAAAGGATCATATCGTCATCGGTACCACTCAGAAAGCAAAAAAGAAATTGGCAATTGGTACGGTACTCAAAGTCAAAGAAGGTGCTGAAGTATTCAAGGGACAGGTTATTTCTACAGGATCGTTGGATATCTCAGAATATATGAACACTGTGGGTGCTCTCGAAGCACAAAGATACATTGTGAAAGAAATTAAGAGAGTATATACTTCTCAAGGGCAGTCAGTAAACGATAAGTACATGGAAATTATTATCAAACAGATGTTCTCCAAGGTGATTATCGAGGATACAGGAAATAGTAGTTTCATCCCAGGGACGATTGTCAAATTTGAAGACTTCGTTGCGGTCAATAAAGGGCTTGAAGCTGAAGGTAAACAAGCTGCCAAAGGAGAAAGATTGGCGCTTGGACTGACACAAGTGGCGAAGGAGTCTGACTCTTGGATGTCCGCTGCCTCATTCCAGGAAACTATTAGAGTGATGGTAGAAGCTTCTACGAGAGGATCAATTGATAGATTATTGGATCTCAAATCAAATGTTATTATTGGTAGATTATTGCCTATTGGAGAGATATTTAGAGGAGGAATCAAAGTAGAGGAGTCTGACGCTGACCTGTCTATGGTAGAAGAAGGCCTCTAAAAGGAAAAACCTTGCATTTTGTCTCGAAATCAGTATTGGTAACATTGATACCAGGAAAAATAGTACATTGTGTATCTTTTTTATGTTTTTGTTTCAATCATGGCTCACAAAAAAGCCGCCGGTAGTTCAGAAAACCTCAAAGACTCCCAACCCAAATACCGTGGGGTGAAGTTATTTGCTGGACAAACTGCTAGCGCGGGCAATATTATCATTAGACAAAAAGGCGACAAATATCAAGCAGGCGTCAATGTCTACAAGGGCAAGGATTTCACGTTGCATGCTATGACTGATGGTATTGTGTTCTTTAGAAAAAAGAAAATGACCAAATATGACGGACGTGTCTATTTGGAGACGGTAGTTGATATTTTGAGTGCAGAGCTTATTGCCCAAAAGAACGCTGAAAAAGCTGCTCTCAAGGCAAAGGTGGCTCAGCCTAAAGTCAAAAAAGTCAAAGTACCAAAGGCACAAGCACCCAAGGCCCCAGTAGCTAAAAAAACCGCAGCACCCAAAGCCGAGAAACCAGCAGTAGCTAAGAAAGCCGCAGCACCCAAGGCAGAGAAACCAGCAGCAGCTAAGAAAGCCCCAGCGCCCAAGGCAGAGAAACCAGCGACAGCAAAAAAACCTGCAGCGAAAAAGGCAGCAGCATAGTATACTATCCCTCGTTCAGCTTTATCCTTTTTGTTTTGTGAAATGATTGGTCCAAGAAAGAAAAGATCGATTGCCAAAAAACGTCAGCAAAAGCATATGTGGATGTCCAAAGAAATGAAGAGACTCCACGAAAACCTTTCGCTCGTCAAATGTGCACATTGTGCCAAATACACACCTGCGCATAGAGTATGTGGACATTGTGGTTGGTACAAAGGCAAACAAATTGTGACTATCAAAGGCAAGAAAACAGCTCTTTTGGAAGCATAACATGTTTGGTCATGCCCTGAGGGGATGTTTTTTACCATGTCGCATGTCCGGATAGATGAACATTAAAGCAAGAATTTACGCAAGAAAAATCGTGTTGGTCTACTTTTATCAGCGTTATTTTTGGCAAACTATCCAAGACAAAGAAGCACTTCTCGTCGAAATTGATAAACTAGATAAAATAGTAAAACTTGATGAAGGACAAGAAGCAGTGGATATGAGAGCTGTCTTGGCGAGCGATTATTTCGGCGATGTAGATCGCGAGATTAGTTATATTATTGATCAATATTTTCGCAAAATTGAATCTGAAGAAATAGATTTTGCCTATATTCAGGAGGTCGCTCCTTATTTTCTTGATTATGAACCTACGGTTCGTACCAAAGTAAATGAGCATACGGTCTCTTTTTCGTATGACGACATGGATATCATGGATAGAGTAGTATTCGTACTATGATATATCGAATACGTCCGTCTCAAAACCCCCAAAGAAGTTGTCCTCAATGAGATGATAGAACTCGCCAAAAGATATGGCGACGATGCCAGCTGAAAACTCATTAATGGTATTTGACACAAGTTACTTTCTTCTGTAGACCCGCAATAATTTTTCTTGTCTAATTTAAGCCATTTTCATGACCTATCCGCAGAGTGTAACCGAGCGTTTATCAGACCTCATTACTTACCTAGAGCAGTTGGGTGTATTTTTTTCTGTACCAGTAGATGAGGAGGTGCTCCTCCAGGCTTTTGTGCACAAATCATTCGCTGCAGATATTGTCCCTGCTTTGCCGGACAATGAAAGATTGGAGTTTTATGGAGATGCGGTAGTCGGACATACTATTTGTAAACAATTATTTCAAGATTTCGGAGATCTGTCCGAGGCACAGTTGACGTTGGCTAAGATTTTTTTGGTAAAGGAATCAACCTTAGCGAACGTGGCGAGAGAGATTGGACTAGACAAGCATATTTTCTTGGGAAGAGGTGAAGAAAAGTCAGGGTGACGCACCAAAGACGCGGTCTTAGCAGACTGTTTCGAAGCATTGGTTGGTATGATTTCATTGCTCGCAGGAGATGCGTCAGCACAGGCGTTTGTCTTGCGTACCGTCTATCCTCATTTACAGGAAGGCGCACTTTTTCCAACCAAAAGCTCCAAGAGTCTCTTGCAAGAGTATTGCCAAAAAACATATCAAACATTGCCGACGTACACGGATGAGATAGCAGAGCAGGAACCAAGTGGCAACATTATTTCCTATCGTACAACAGTGGCTTGTAATGGACACCAATTCGCGTCTGCAGTTGCGCCTAGCAAGAAAAAGGCACAGGAATTAGCTGCACAAGAAGCAGTGAGAGAATTGTGAATTAAGAGGTAAGAATTGAGAATTAAGATGTAAGAACTGAGATCTAGCTGTCGCCTGCCCTGACGGCAGTCAGGATAGACAGACTTTAGACTCCAGAATCTAGAAACCAGAAGTAACAACTTTTCCATGTTCACTTTCCACCTTCCACTCTCAACTTCTCCCTCCCTCTCTTGTATTCTTTTTGTATTTGACTACTATGCTTTCATTTATTCTTGATGTGAGTGATGAGATTTCCTATTATTAAGCATGCACGTGCATGGGTGTTGACGAGTTTTGTAATTATGGGACTCTGTTTTTGGGTATTTTCTGCGTATATGAGATTGTCTATTGAATTTACGGGCGGTTTGAGAACGGTAGTATCTGCACCAGAAATTAGTCAATCCACAATAACGAGTATTGAACAAGCACTTACCCAAAAGGGTGTCACCGACGCTGTGGTTAGCGCAGGTAAAAAGGACAATTTCGGTTCGCTCTTGGTGCAAATGTCTTTCTCTGGAGATGAACAAATTGAAATGGTGACTAGTACAGTTGAGGAACTGCTTATTTCCACACAAACAATTTCTGGCAAAGAGGATATTTTGGAGCTTGCGGTCATTGGACCAAGTATTGGAGAGTATATGAAAAGATCAGCTAAATATGCGATTGGATTTGGACTTATTCTGATTGCTATCTATATTTTGTTCTCATTTTCTGAGATGAGAACATTTGTGTCGCCTGCACTTTTGGGTGGTGTGACCGTACTTACGTTGCTTTTCGACGTAGCGAGCGCAGCAGGTGGATATGGTATCTTGATGATGTTCAATCATGCAGTACAAGTCGATGCTGTCTTCATCATTGCGTTATTGACGGTGATGGGCTATAGTATCAACGATACGATTATTATTTTGGATAGAGTAAGAGAAAATTTCATTGAAAAGAAACAAGCAGTAGAAAAAGGAACGTTGACCTATGCAGATATCTTTGAAACAAGTCTTTGGCAAACCATGAGAAGATCGCTTGCTACGTCGCTCAATACCTTGGCGATGATTCTCTTTATGTATATGTTTGGTACGGGCGTGCTCCGTCTTTTCGCCTTTACTATGGGAGTTGGAATTATCGGTGGAACATTTAGTTCTATTTTCTTTGCTGCTCCTTTGTCATACTTGATCAGTAACTACTTTCACAAACAAGCAACCCATACTCCGCAGAAGCATGCAAAACATAAATAACACCTTTATTTGTGCATAGCCACGTGATGCACTTTTCTAAGGCAGATTTTCCCTATTTCACCCATCATCCTGATGTGATCTATTTGGATAGTGCTGCAACATCTCACAAACCTTCGGTAGTTATTGATCGGTGTCGTGACTATCTCGAACGTGACTATGCGACCATTCATAGAGGACAATATACTGCTGCACTTGCTTCAGAAGCACTATACCGATCTGTCAGACAACAACTAGCCACCCATATCAATGCACCTCACGATGAGGAAGTTATTTTTTGCACGAGTAGTACTCATGCGAGCAATATGGCTGTAGAAGGCTTACTGCGCAGTGGGCGCATTGCTCCTGGAGCTACTATCGCTCTCAGTGTAGTAGAACACCATAGTACGTTGTTGCCATGGTTGCGTGCTCAGCAGACACATCAACTCAATTTGCATTGGTTACCGGTAGATGCGGAAGGGAATATCTTTGTTTCGTGATGGGAGGAATTGAAGGAGGTGAAACCGGCGGCCGTGGTGGTCAGTGCGGTCTCCAATGTCACGTGAACCGTTTTGGATCTCGCAGGACTTCGTTCACATCTGCCGCCGGATTGCCTCCTTCTCGTAGACGCCTCACAGCATTTTCCCCATCTCCCGATCGACGTACAGGCATGGGATGCAGATATGGTTCGAGCAACTGGTCACAAGTGTTATGCGCTCAATGGCGTAGGCTTTTTACGAGCCAAGAAAGAACTTTTGGCGAGCATAGAGCCATTGTTTGTCGGTGGAGGAGCGATTAGTGAGGTCACCAAATCAGGATATACGTTACTAGATGCGCCAGATAAGTTTGAACCTGGCACCCCAAATGTGCTTGCGGTGGGGAGCTTGGGCAAAGCGTTAGAGTGGATCGCTGAGCAGGGTGGGTATACTGCACTTGCTGCCCAAGAACAACCCCTGATTGAGTTTGCTTTGGAGCATTTCACTACATGGGAACGCCAAGGACTCGTGCGTTTACTGGGACAAAAAACCGCCAAAGAACGTATTGGTGTGTTCTCCTTTGCCTGTGAGGGGCGACAGCGTTTAGCCCAGACAGCCTCGCTCCACAATATTTCCCTCAGAGCAGGTACACACTGCGCACAGCCACTCCATACTGCTTTGCACCTCACCTGAACGTGTAGAATTAGCTTTGGAGTATATACAGATGTCAATGATTTATATGTATTTTTCAATTTTTTGGAACAAACGCTTGCAAAATCCTCTTAAATCAGTAGGGTAACCCAGCAAACGACATCATTAACTAATCAACTAAAAAATTTTAAATTTATGAACGGACAAAAAAATTCTTCAACAGATGACTCACTGCAAGACATTCTTTGTCAAAACGCCTACAAGGTAAAAGATCGCGTATGCGAGGCAATTCGCAAAGGCAACTGGACTGCAGCTGCTATTGAAATGAACATCTTTTTTGCAAAGAGCTTTAATCCAAAGTTTTATCAGTTTCAACCTGACAAGAATGAATTGGTAAAACAAATGAATAAGATTTTTGCAAAAACAGAGCTCTTCACTAGAGATTTCTTCTATAAAAATCTTTTCCCTGCAATTGGAGTTGTATTACAAACAGACTTCAGTACTGGAGAAAGGCTCCCCAGTGCTTATAGGACACTGTATTTACTGTATAAAAATCGACAATACCTTCCGGTAGAATCATGGAAACATGTTCTCCTATCAGACTTAATTTGTGATTTTTATACTATGAAGATCCGTCAACAACTCAACAAGGAATTTGGCGGTAGCCTAGAAAAGGTCTTTGGCACTGAGGGACTGATAACTGATCAGCGCTTGTATGATCAAGTCATTGATTTCACTCGTAAGCGCATCAGTGCTGATTACGGTGAATTCAAGGATGATTTAGAGAAACGAGAGTTTCCAGCGGTATTAGCAACCATTGCATTACAAGGAGTTCAAGCATTTAGTGTTCGTATTCCTGCTGAAGCAATGTCCGCATAAGTTATATTATTCCCATATTATTCGCATTTACAGACTGCATCGGTGTATCCGATGCAGTTTTTTGTTGAACCGCTTTAGGTAATTGAAACTTTTTCACAGGTTCAAAAGTTCCAAAACCTAAACCGGCCAACATTACTGAATAATCCAGACCTAGGTCATGGTGATTCAGTTTTATTTATCCATCCAAAAAACGTACGTCAGTAACGTTTTTTGGTTTGGATAATTATCCCAGTGCCCTTGGGCATTGGGATTCATTATTTTTATAATTGCCTTCTTTAGAAATTTGAATGATTGATATAATTATCCCGAAGCCTTGTGCTTCGGGATACGTTGGTTTTGAGTCTTCTGTTATATAATAATCCCCCAGCACCGCAAACTGCGGTGCTTTCCCCCTTTCTAAAAGGGGGAGCATCCGTTTGTTAGCCTTGTGCTTCGGGATACCTTGTTTTCAATCTTACTCCCTTACCCAAGCACGCAAAAGTCCATCCGCATTCCCGGCGCTGAAGAGGAGGATGAGATCATCTTGCTGTGCACTAGCGAGGAATGTATCTACTTGTGATCGGTCGGTTGCGTATTGTTTATGCGTAAGTGATGCAAGGGTTTCTCACAGATGCGTAGGAGAGGTAATATCTGTACCATCAGGGAGATGCATTGGGAAGGTTTCTCTGGCTGCATAGATATCATAGATGATGCCATACTTTATGTCTGCTAGCGTAGCAATAAACTCGTCCCAGAACGTCACCGTCCTTTGTGCTTGATGTGGTTGAAAAATCACGAAGATATTTTTCTCAGGATATTGTTTTTGAAACGAGGCGTAGGTGCTTTTTATTTCTGCAGGGTGGTGGCCATAGTCGCTGAAGACTTTGGCTCATGTCTTGCTGACCCCAAGATATTCAGCTCTTCTGCTGATGCCGGTACAGTCGAGGAGTGTCGCCTGTAGATCAGGGAGTGGTATGTTGTCCGCCATGAGTGTGGCGATGGTGACGGCGAGTGCGAGCGAGCCGTTGGATTCGTTGTGGCCAGCAAGCATATGTTGGTAGGGAATTTCTTGTACAGCAATGGCCAAGAGATGGGGAGTGTCTTGTAGCTCTGTTTGCCCTTTGGCTCCCAAGGGAATCCATGCTTGATGACGTACTTTGCTGAGGAATAAACGCATCGTATTGAGATAGTCTTCGCGTGTCGGATAGATATCTGCGTGATCTCGATCAGCATTGGTGATACATGCATAGTCAGGATCGAGATACAAGAAGTGTTTGTTGAACTCATCCGCTTCGACGATCAGATACGCAGATTTCATTGTGTCTTCTACACCAGGCGCGCGAGGATCGATGATATGGTTGATGATGTCACGAAGATGTTGTGTATACGCTGGATTCACTCGATAGTTATTACCATTTCGTTTGGTGAGTCAGGCACCGAGCAGGACGCATGCTGTCTTGGGATGATGTGTTTGCATGAGTTGTGCGGTGAGCGCAGTGGTCGTGCTTTTGCCGTGTGTCCCCGTGATAGCAATCGTTGTGAGATATTTGGAAAGTTCTCCCACAAACTGAAAATAGAGTCGAGGAATAGAGACTCTTTTGTTGTTGTCATAGACTTGCTGACTTGCTTGAAGCACTTCTGGAGCCTCTTTTCGCGCAGCAGAATAGATGACGGTATCGGTAGATTGGAGCGGGTAGACGCCCATTTCGGTGTATCGTTTGATGTGTGCATACCAAGCCTGATCAGCTACCGTATGTGCATACGGGTCGATACCGACAATATTGGTATAGCCGAGCTCGACGAGGAGTTGTGCCAATGCACTTACGCCAGAGCCAGCCGCTCAGACAAGAACGATGTTGGACATGAGATAACTTAAGATAAAGAATAGGTGTGCGTCATAGTTTGTGTACGTATATCGGCATAGCTCACCATTTGTAATGGGATTTCAGGGTATTTGGTTACAAAGCTTTTGATAGGTTTATAACGTTTGTCCTCTTGATACTTGATCTCATAGGCTTGTTCTCTTTCGACAACAAAATCAACTTCTTGTCCCGCTGCGGTTCTTCGAAATTGAATCCCTTCTAGAGGATGTGTGAAGAGTTTTTCTCTGAAGAAGATGTTTTCTACGATAGCCCCTTTGTCTTGTCTTTCCTCTAACAGTGAAAAATTATTGAGTAATACATTACGTAGCCCTAGGTCATATCGATATATTTTGCGCATTTTGGTGAGCTCTGATCTAATATTAGTAGAGAAGGGAGAGATGAGTGCACAATGAAATCATTTTTGGAGTACTCGAATATATTTTTCTACCGTTTGTGAAGCAAGGTGGAGTGTGTTTGCAATCTCGTGTACGTTGACCAAAGCTCCTGTTTGTGAAGCGAGTATTTTCATGAGATCAAAGAATTTGGTTTCATGTTCTATTTTAGTCTCATATACATCTTTTTGCACGAGTGAGAAAAGATAATCCTGTAGCCATTGTTTTTTGAGTTGCTCATCTTGTATACCAACTAGTCCAGGAAAACCTCCGAAGCGAACATACTGCTCCCATTCATAGAGCAGGTCGTCCTCTTGTAAGTGTTTCTCCCTAAAACGACAGTACTCAGTGAAAGTTAGGGTACGAATAGTGAAAATAGTTTTTCTCCCCGCAAGGCTATCTTGATATTTTTTATCGAGATAAAAAGATGAGCTTCCCGTGACGTATATTTTGAGCGTATCTTGATAGGTATCGTAGAGTAATTTCAAAAAGTTGCTTGGATTATCCAACAGCTGTACTTCATCAATGAAGAGTAGTTGTTTGGCTGTGCGTGGATGTTTGATGAGTGAAAATACTTCATAGGGATGATGATTACATGTTTCCCTAATGAGGGGATCTTCCATACTCAAAAATGTACTGAGTAGCTCAGGGTGTTGTTGTTGAAAGTATCTCAAAAGCGTGGTTTTGCCTGTCTGTCTAGCTCATAGGAGCATAACAATACGTTTATCACCTAATGCTTGTTGGAGTAGATGCCCATAAATTCTTGGTTGCATCTGCAAAAGTCGAGGAAATAAAGAATAAAACTCCTTATATTATAAAAATATTCAATAATTTTATAATATATCAATATATTATACAAAAATATCAAAAATGCAAGTTTTATGTAGCCAATAGTAAAGTTCCTGCTTTGCTTTGAGAAAGGCTCTTGGTGGAGACTGTTGGTGGTAATTCTAGAAATAACCATACCTTTTTTCGAATGAAATCTAAAAAAGTAGTATACTTTCTTTGATTATTGCAAGTTAAAATGACATATAATGTCCTAGGTGCACAAAATGAGTTTTCACTATAGGAATAGTAGTCTCCTAAAAAACAATACCCCAGTAAGTCTAACAGAAGGTGTGTATACCCTCTAAAATTTGCTTTTTCAACTTTCTTCCCTATACTTGAATACACATCTTTATTTTTGTGTCCAAACGCATGAAACCATCATCACTCCCTGCAGGGTATGCAGATGAGATCAAATTGAACGAAAAACTCAGTGATACTGAGCTCCAGTCTGCAGTAGCTGAGATCGAAGAACTCAGAGCGGATGCAGCAAAGTATCAAGCAAAATGAGATACAGATCTCGCATCGATGCTAACCAAAAAATCATATGTCGCATACGAAGCGTTGAAAACACGCTATCCTGTCTATACTGAGCTCAAAGCACAATGGAATCAATTTAATAAAGATCTCAAAAAAATAGATGAACTTGAAGCAGAGTTGACCAAACATAATGAAGGTACAGAAAGTATAAAACAACAACTCCAAAACCGTGAAATCTATGCTGCAGAACAAGAAGCCAAAATCAATGACCTCAAGCAAAAACTCAACCCAGAATCACCGCAAGCTACTTACAGAACTGCTATGGTAGACTATGCAAAATTCCATGATAAAGAACATGCAGAAAAGATCGTGAAGCGAGCGCATAGATTGGAAGAGCTCAGAAAAGCAGGCAAGATCCAAGAAGATGTAGAAGGGGTGTCCATCCCAGAGATCGGTCTGAAGACAGCAAGCAAAGCAGTACAAGAAAAAGCGCTCCAAGATGTGTTTGGAGACAAACTCCAATCTAATCGATCACGAGATGATCATCAAAATAAAAAATCATGAACGAAAAAAGTCGAGAAAAGAGATATCGATGCATATGGGAGCACCTTCGGTGAGCGAGAGCTATGCTCCAATGAACAACTGAAAGTACTTCGTGCGTGGATCAGAGCAAATTTTGCTGACGTGAAAACGAGTAATGATGAGCTGTATCTGGTACAGATGATAAATCCAGACCTTTTTGAAGGTATGTGGATGAAGGATAAGAAATGGAGCGACCGCCAGTTTCTCACGTTGACACGTGACGTGAACCACAGGATCGTGAATACGAACAACGATCCGAACAGCGGATGCGGTCTCTTCCTCGTCCAAAAACGCATGTAATGAATGGCGACGACCTCTTTGTCTCTTCATCACTTTATCCCTTTTTCTCCGTAGCTTGTACTCGTCAGGTGAGTTGTTTGCCGATGGATACCAGAGGAATTTGGAGCGCTGCAAAATCAGCTAATGGGATCGCATGGACATCTCTGAGGAGCCTGAGGTACAGATGCAACAATTCTGATTTCTCTCTCGCAGCATGCAGATAGCGTACTCTCATATCGCGTTCTGTATTTGCCTTGAAGAGAAGCATCACCAACTGACTTGCTTCCTTGAATAGCTCGTCTCAGATCGTATGTTTCCACTGTCTGGGTACTTGTTTCAACAAACGACTAATACTCAGGAGAAGCTTGTAACACTCTTTGTATACAGGAAGATCAGTGTAGAGCATAGATATATTGGAGAAAAGATAAAACTAGAGTAAACGAATGAAGTCTTTCCATTTTTTGAGTTCAGCAGAGCGTAGTTTTCTGGTTCTCGGGACTACTTTGGTATAGTGACGTTTGGGTATGATCTTGTTGCTCAGAAAGGCAGGAAGTCAGTCGACTATTTTCTTTCTGATCTTGTATGCATCCACGTGCAGACAGATGCCTAGATAGGAGTTGATCGTACCGATCACGCCTTTTAATTGCCCATATGAGGTCACATCTTCGGGAGTTAGCCTCCTGATCTTCTGTCGAAAACGTCACAACGTCTTTTTCTTTACATACATACGATAGGGTTTGATGACAGCCCCACAGAATTGTACTCATTTGGTGTAGTGCTGGAGGTATATTTTCTTGGGATGTAACGTAAGATGTAGCTGCTCACGAAGAAACTGCTTGAGTGTAAGCAGACACTCTTGTAGACGGCTTTTGTCGCGATCTATCAGATAAAAATCGTCCATATACCTACCATAATGTTGTATTTTTAGGGTATGTTTGACAAACAAATCCATCTGATGCAGATAGATATTCGCAAACAACTGACTCGTGAGATTTCCCAGAGGTAATCACACTCATGGTGGGCTGTGGAAGAGAGATTTATCTGGAGGGAGATCATCTCGATCAGTGATATCTCAGATACGAGTGAAATGCTGTGTTGGATCAAAAAAGAGAATGGTATGCAGAAGTTGTAGTCAGTATTCTCGTGTCAGAAACGGTGCCTGTTGGTGTCGATGCGGCCTATGTTTGGTGAGCTGTTTGGTGATCACGCTTCGCAAAATAGTTTTGTCTATTGCCATGAAAAATCACTGGATATCGAGCTTGAGGATGAAACAATCGGTAGTATAGTTCTGTGAGCAGGCACGCATATGATGTTGCAAGCGCTTGATGCTAAAGTGCGTGCCTTTGCCTATTCTACACGCATAGCTGTCATGGATGAAGGCATGCTCGAAAAAAGGATTGATGATAGCATGGAGCAGATGATGCACGATACGGTCACGTACACGCGCAGCGAAAATTTCTCTACATACAGGATCACGAATAATGAAACAGCGGTAGGCACTGGGAGAGTAGGTTTGTGATTGTATTTCTTTAGCGAGTTGAATCAATTCACGTTCGTGATGGAGATCAAATGCACTGATACTCGTACTTGATTTACTGTTTCTCAGTGTGTACCATGCACGAAATAGTGCTTCTACGAGATCTTGCAGGAGTTCCATAATGACTGTAGTCTATAAAAAAAACTGAACGATCAGACTTGTCGTTCAGTTTTTTGACCACCATGCTGTGTTTTTGGACGAGGAAGAGACCGCATTTGTTGTTCGGATTGTTGTTCGTATTCACGTTCCTGTTGTTCACGTTACGTTTCAATTTGAGATACTGGCGGTCGTTTCGAGACATGACTTGATTGTTCTTCCCCTCGAAAGCACACGCTAGCAAAGGAAAGAGGTTTACTACAAGCAAAAAGCCTGTGCATGTCTAAACGCATGAAATGATGGCGAGATGTACACACTGAAATCCGTAGATGAGAATTGCTTCTGGTCATCTTGTCTAGCAAGATTACTTTCAGTACCTGACACGGGTATTGATAGTGATTTGACGAGTGTTGTAAAGCGAGACTCTCTATGAAAGGAAGAAAGAGAGGATTGGAAGTGAGAAAATCTACGTCACAATCACGAAATTCGTAATCAAGTATCCGGCGCCGATGATGAGGATACCGATGAAAATATAGCCCATGTTGGCTTTGATTTTTTTGATTTGATCTTCGTCAGTGGGATTAGTCAGCAGTGAGTATCCTTGCATGATAATAATGATCACGACGATGAGGGTGGTAAGTCCTAGTATCCAATTGATCACCGTATAGACTCCACCTTGTGCTGCAAGTTGTGTTTTGGGATCATTGAGGACACCTTTTCCAATACCACCTAGGTCGCTGCCTCACGCAACGACGCTGTTGTTCACTACATCTGCGTAGGGACCATAGACGAGTTCAACAATTGATTTTGCGAGGATGATTACCAAACATCCCATTACCGTGTAAATGAGAATACTGAGACTTTTTCCTTGGACGCCTTTGTCTGGATTGAAAAGATATTTGTATGCGTTGATGATAGCAATAATAAACAAGATACCCAAGACAAAGAAAATAAACATCTTGAGAAAAGGAAAAAGAATTTTGACATAGACATCAGCTGCGAGCATTGCGCCCGAAGGAGCTTTGCCTAATCCACCCAAGATGCCTTGCTCTCACGTACTTCCTACCAGTTGATTGACTACATAGCCAGCTGAGAGCATGATCATAATACCCACAATGCCTCGGGTAATATAATTGTATCATTTCTTTTGTTCTTTTTCGTCATCGGTAGTGAGTAACTTGTAGAAACCGATGATTGCTAAAAAAATACCACCCCATACTACTACAGGAATGAGCACCTTGATCATAACATACCCGATAAAGTCTCTGATTCCTTCTGCACCAGGTGATAAGGTATACTTTTCAATTCTATCGAAAAAATTAAGTTCATTATTGGTGTTTACGGTCTCAGTGAGTACGGTATTGAAGTTGCCAGCAAAACTCAGTAGTGGTGTACTGATACACAAGAATGAAAATCAGATACGCAAGAGCCATTTTTTCATTAGGCAATTGTGGTATTGATAAAATCTTTTTCGTCAGGAGAGGCAAGAATTTTGACGGCTACGTGTTGATTACCAGCAAAGAATAATCCTTCACCAATGTTGGCTGCAACCAGTTTTTGTTTCTCTGCTTCAGACAATCCAAACGCAGCTTCGAGTGCTTTGATCGAAGAGGTAGATTGTTTGAGGAGGAGTTGCAAGGACGCATTGGAGACAATCGGTTTGCCATATTTACTATTCACAAAGTCTTCTACATCCTGTGTGATCGTGGTGATACCAAGTCCATATTTTCTTGCTCTCTTGACCAACTGGTACAAGAAACTTGAAGCCACTTCTGACTGCATCATAATCCATGCTTCATCAATCACGAGTAATCTCTTTTTCTTCTGTGATCTTACTTTGGTCCAGATATAATTGAGTACATTAAACATTGCTGGCGTTTTGAGCGCGTCTTCGATATCTCTAATACTAAAGGTCGTGAGCTGCGTATTGAGATCAATATTAGTTGGACTATTGAAGAGTTTCGCAAATGTTCCTGTTACATACTTGCTGAGCTTGAGTGCCATATCATCTCCTCCTGCCATACCTTCGAGTACATGCAAGAGATCTTCCATGATAGGATAGGTTTTGCCTGTGGTATCATCCGTATCTAGGGTGATTTCTTTGAGTGCATAGGTCGCTTGGAGTGCTTTGTCAATCAGTGCTTCCTCAGCAGGCGTCATGCCTCAGAGCAACACATGCATCAATCAAATGAGATTGAGAATTTGTGATCTGAGCAGATCTCCTTTGCCATATTCTACATCTTCAATTTTTGGGGGAAGATCAAAAGGATTGATATGATTTTGTGAATTGATCGAAATATTGATATAACTACCCCCAACTTTTTCGGTGAGTGATTTGTATTCGTTCTCCGGATCGATGACAATGACTTCAATACCGAGCAGAAGATATCTCAAAATTTCTAGTTTGACCGAAAACGATTTTCACGCACCTGAAGTCGCGAGGATGATACTATTCGCATTGGGCAACCTATTAGCAAATCTATCGAAGATCACCAATGATCCTGTGTGGAGATTGAGACCATACAAGATCCCGGAATTTTCGATCAAATCATTGGATATAAAGGGGAATGAACCACCAAGTGACGTCGAAACCATGCTTCTGGGAATATTGAGATCGTCTATACACAACGGCATAGTAGCTACTTGTCCTTCATCCATTCTCTGGGTTGCCTGTTTCATACGCACGCCATAGCCACCAATTTTTTGTTCAAATTTTTTGGATTCTTCACGAAGTTTTTCAGCATCATGTTCGTAGATCGTGGTGTAGAAACTCGTTTCAAAATATCTTTCTTCACGAGTTGCAAGTTTTTGTCTGATATCTTCGACATCTCTGTGTTCTATATCAATCTCTGTGTCGTAGGTGATTCCTTTTTGGACCGCAGTAGAAATCTCCGCTTTGAGCTGGGTAGATCTTCTTTTGAGCATACTCAAAATCACCGTATCTTCTGCTGGATAGATAAACCAACTCATATCCCATTTCGCGAAATAGTTGAGCATCTCTCTCGTCCACAAAAAGTCTATATATGAGGGATAACTCGTAGCATAGTAGGTTTTGCCGAGTATTCAACTCAGGGAGAATTGTCCGGGTTGTACTTCTCGGTAGCTCGGAGAGATATGTGTTTTGTAGTCTTGGAGGGTACTGACGTATTCTTTTTCGACATCCATGACGTATTTTCTGATCTGAGGTGTGAGAAGGTTTTCATCGTATTGTTCATCGGGAAGTGCAAGGAGTGATTTGAGTTGCTCATCCAAACTATTTCACTGGAGGTTCGTATGTTTTTCTGGTTCTTTGATCACACCATCTTTGCGATGAATTTGCAAAAAAAAGTCGATAAATCTATCGAACCATCCTCTGGTGTCCGCAGGAGCTACTTTTTGCCAGTCAACAACAGGCGCTCCTCCTTGTCTAATCACTTTGGTGTAATCGGTATCGTAGACCTGATTACGCATTTTTTCGAGCATAGAGTTTCAGGGAATATGAAGACAGGTTAAGTATAGGAGAAATCGTGTCAAAATGCAAAAAATAGCGGTCAAAAAGTTGCGCATTGAAACTAAATAATCCCCCCGTCACTCACTGCGTTCGTGCCACCCCCCCCTTTCACCCTTACGGGTACTTCGCTAAAAGGGGGAACACTTTCTCTTTTTCCCTTTATTTATCTATTAAAACCTCTATACTATTGGCCTTTCCTTTACTTCCTTGTTTCGTAATGGACGCACAGCAACTAGCGCATTTGAGTCGTTTGGCGGCGATCAAAATAGCACCTGACAAGGAAGCAGCATTTTTGACCAAAATGGACCAAGTTTTGGCTTTTGTTGCTCAAGTACAACAATGTCCGCTTGACGAGGCAAGTGGGGAGAGTAGTGAAGGAGAGATGGTGTTGCAACCACGTCAGGCCGGCGAGGCGTATGCCGAGCCGGATGGATTGCTGGCTACCACCACACACCCCATCGTCCAGGGGCAGATTGTCGTCAAAACGGGAGAGAGCCTAGATAACGGCTAATTTTTTATTAGTGTTTGTAGACGTATGTTGAAGATCGGAGTAGGATTCGTCGTAGGGTGTTTGGTTGGACTTTTTGTCTTGGCGCCGGGTATTCGTATGCTTGACCATGACGCAAATGCTGAGAAGGTTGCTGATACGTGTGGTATGGACGGAGGAGCTGGCTGCAAGATTGCAGATATGGCTGACAAAGGCACGCCATCACCCTTGCCGGAGCATTTCGTGCAAGGACAGATTGCAACTCCTCAGCAGTTGACAGGGAAACCAAGTTTTTTGCGACGAGCAGGTAAATACTGTGCGTATTGTAGAGAAAAGATTCCACAAGCAGAAAGACTTCTCTTGGAGCCATTTTCTGGACAAATTAATGTACAATTGTTTACCATGAATTTCGATACCCAAAAGTTCGATACATTGTTGCCTCAAGTGCCTTTTGAGATCATGACCTACGAATCATTTACTCAGGAATCTTGTGATATGTTCCCGACGTGGGTGGTGTTGGATAGCTCTGGGAAGCTCGTGAGTAAAGAATGCTGAGGAACGGGGACTATCGAAGAGGTAGCTACCCTGATAGAAGGGCTCTTGGCGACAAAATAGCCATCAGGAGTATTTTGGCTATCCTGCCTTGCAAAAGAGCTTGTTTTCCCTATAGTGGGGCGGATATAGCTCTTTTTTTGTTTCAAGAAAAAGGTTGCTGTTGGACCTGATTGCTTTTTTATCTATTTTTATATGTACACCATGAGTAAACCGTTGGACCAAGTGCGTAATATTGGTATTATCGCTCATATTGATGCGGGAAAAACAACTACTACCGAAAGAATTTTGTTTTACACGGGTAGAAAACACAAAATTGGAGAAGTGCACGATGGTGCAGCAGAAATGGACTGGATGGAGCAAGAGAGAGAAAGAGGTATTACTATTACTTCTGCTACGACAGCATGTTTTTGGAATGATACACATATCAATATTATTGACACACCTGGACACGTAGACTTCACCGTCGAGGTAGAACGTTCGTTGCGCGTATTGGATGGTGGTGTAGCCGTTTTTGATGGATCACAAGGTGTAGAGCCACAATCTGAAACTGTTTGGAGACAGGCTGACAAATACGGAGTTCCGAGAATTGCATTCGTCAACAAGATGGACAAACTTGGTGCTGATTTCAAAATGTCTGTTGAATCTATCTACAAAAAACTCACTAAAAATGCGGTGCCAATTCAACTCCCTTGGGGAACAGCTTCTGAATTTAGAGGTATCGTGGACCTCGTAGGTATGAGATGCTATACGTTCAGTGGTGATCATGGTGAACAACAAGTAGAACAAGATATCCCAGAAGATATGCTCGATGAAGCAAAGATGGCGAGAGAAGAAATGATTGACAAGCTCTCTGCATACGATGATGAGCTCGCAGAAAAATTCTTGGAAGGAGCTGAGATTCCCAATACACTTATCAAACAAGCTATCAGAAAAGGAGTAATCAAAAATACGCTCTATCCAATCTTGTGTGGATCATCACTCAAAAATGCGGGTGTACAACTCGTGCTTGATGCAGTAGTTGATTATTTGCCAAGTCCGATTGATAGAGGAGCCATCAATGGTCTCAACCCAGATACGGGTGAAGAAGTAAGTAGAGCACCAGGGAGAAATGATCCTGCTTCTGCTATCGCATTCAAGATTATGACAGATCCATTCGTAGGTACATTGACCTACGTCAGAGTATATTCTGGTACAATCAAATCAGGAGACACGTTACTCAATCCTTTGACAGGTGAAAGAGAAAGAATTGGACGTTTGCTCCTCATGCATTCTAACAAGAGAGAAGAAATCAAAGAGATTTCAGAAGGACACATTTGTGCGTTCTTGGGACTCAAAAACACCAAGACAGGACACACCTTGTGTGACATGAAAGATCCCGTTATTCTCGAGCAAATGTCTTTCCCAGAGCCAGTTATCTCATTAGCTGTTGAACCTGTTTCCAAGAAAGATCAAGAAAAATTGGGTATTGGTTTGAGTAAACTTGGAGATGAGGATCCCTCATTCAAATACTTCTCAGATGAAGAAACAGGACAAACGATTATTGCAGGTATGGGAGAGTTGCATCTAGAAATTATCGTTGATAGACTCAAGAGAGAGCACAAAGTAGAAGTAAATACAGGTAACCCACAGGTTTCCTACAGAGAAGCAATTCAAAATACCTCAGAAGGTGAGGGTGTGTTCAAGAGACAAACAGGTGGTCGTGGTCAATATGGACACGTATTATTGAGACTTGAAAATATCAGAGACCTCAAAGATGAACATGGCGTTCCTGTCAACTATGAATTCAAAAATGAAATTGTCGGTGGTGTGATTCCAAGAGAGTTCGTCCCTGCTATTGATAAGGGTGCCAAGGAAACTATGGCCAAAGGTATTTTGGCAGGATATCCAATTATTGGTGTCAGAGTAGCTGTATATGATGGTTCTTACCATGAAGTGGATTCATCTGAAATCTCCTTCAAGGTGGCTACCTATGCAGCGTTCAAGGATGCGTTCCTCAAAGCAGGTCCGCAATTGCTCGAGCCTATCATGGATGTAGAAGTCACGACACCAGAAGACTACGTCGGTGATGTGATGGGAGATTTGAGTTCTAGAAGAGGAAGAATTGAAGGACAAGAACAAAGAGGAACCGCTACGATCATCAACGTCAAAGTTCCTTTGTCAGAGATGTTTGGGTATGCTACTACACTCAGATCTCTTTCTCAGGGAAGAGCTAACTATAGTATGCAATTTGCTACCTACGAACAAGTACCAAATGCTATCGCTGACGCTATCATCAAAGAAAGAATTGGCGCTGGCAAGGTGAGAGCAGTAGAGGTAGAAGGGTAAGCAAGGAACATGGATTGCCACGTCGCCTGTGGCTCCTCGCAATGACGGTGGGAAATAAATAATCAAACAGAAAAAAAAAGACCCGAGAGGGTCTTTTTTGTATTGACTTTATAATTGATATATGTATTGTAAATTGTTCAAAATTATTAACAAAAATAAATTCTTTGTATGGGTAGACTGAAAAAACTTTTAGCACTTGAAGAAATTTCCACAGAGGAAGAGAGCAAAGACAAAGCGCTCTTTGAAATATTGCTTCCTAAGTGGAAAGACAAATTGATGCAAAAAAAAGCGCGATTAGCAAATGATGCAACTCGTTTGGAGTGCGCAATCCAGCTACGTGCTACGCGTAAATTTCAGGGAGCAAGCAATGGGACTGAACGTTTGCAGTACCAGGATGCTCATATCAATAAGAACCGATATTTGCGCGGGTTATATGCATGTATTGATCGGATAGATAAGCAATGTTTAGAAATTCACTGCATTCAGCAAAAACTTACTGCGTTGTAATTAACGTATCTAGCCGCCCCGTAGGGGGGGCTTTTTTCTAAAACAACTTCTTGTTTTGTAATCTCAAACTATTACCTACGACGGTGAGATCGCTGAATGCCATAGCAGCTCATTCGAAGGCAGGATTGAGAAGGACGCCGAGGAACGGGTAGAATACACCAGCTGCGAGCGGGATACCCAGAATATTGAATCCAAATGCCCGAGCAAGATTTTGGAGAATAGCGGTTTGCGTGAGTTTGCTAATGCGAATTGCTTTGACGAGTTTGCTGAGATCACCGTGGAGCAGCGTGATGTCTGCTGATTCGATAGCTACGTCGGTACCAGTGCTCATCGCTATACCAATATCCGCTTGCGCCAATGCAGGTGCATCGTTGATGCCATCGCCTACCATCGTGACGGTGATGTGTGGTCACTGCACACTTTGGATCAACGCGGCTTTGTCTCCCGGAAGTACTTGTGCGTAGACTTTTTCTATACCTACGAGATCTGCAATATACTGGGCAGTGTTCTGGTGGTCTCCTGTGATCATGATAGGGGTGATGCCCATATTTTTGAGGTCAAGAATGGCTTGTTTGCTTGTCGATTTGATCGTATCGGCCACTGCAAAATAAGCGAGCACTTCTTGTCCACTACTCAAAATGAGAGGTGTTTTGCCTTGATTTGTTCGTTGATCTATACGTTTGGTATCATAGCTCATACCTTGTTCTCCTAGCCATCATGGTTTAGTGACGGAGTACACTTTGCCATTTATAGTTCCTTGAATACCAGCGCCCGCGAGGTTTTGAAAATCACTCACGGACTCCAAAAGTATATTATGTTTTTCTGCATACTCACCAATTGCATGTGCAATGGGATGACTAGAGAGTGCTTCGAGTGAGGCAAGAAGCATCATATGTGTTTGAGAAGCATCGGTGCCTTCGACGAGCATTGGTTTACCTTCTGTGATAGTACCAGTCTTGTCAAAGACGACAATATTCGTTTTCCTGAGTTCCAGTAAACCTTGCGCGTTTTTAGCAAGAATACCGTTTCTAGCTCCGTGGCCGACGCCGGTAATAATTGCCATAGGTGTCGCCAATCCAAGACCACACGGACACGCAATAACGAGTACTCCTACGAAACTCATCAAAGCAAATTCAATAGAGTTGATCCCTGGGAAAAATTGTTTCCCCCAGAAAAGCCAAAACAAACCAGCTGATACAGCGATAAGTAAAACAACCGGGACGAAATAGACCATGATTTGATCTGCAAGTTTTTGAATATGCGGTTTGGAGTTTTGTGCTTGTTCAACAACCGCAATAATTTTACTCAAGAACGTATCTTGGCCCAGCGCCGTGGTCTGTACGTGTAAGGTAGAATTGATGACCAACGTAGATCAGATCACCTCATCACCAACTGTTTTGGAGGTGGGCATAGATTCACCCGTAATCATAGACTCATCTATATCTGCTTTACCAGAGATGATGTTTCCATCCAAAGGAATTTTTTCTCACGGTTTGACTATCATAATATCTCACAACTGTACGTGTTCAAGTGCTACGTGGGTTTCTTTACCGTCTTTGAGGATAATGGCATTTTTTGCTTGTAGTCACAGGAGCGCTTTGATAGCATGGCCTGTCTTGGACATGACTTTGGCTTCCATATATTTCCCGATTTCTATAAAGCCGATGACGACAATCACTGCTTCGTAAAATCATCTTTCGACATTAAGATAGGGTGCCAGAGATGTTTCAAATCCAGATATAACAAAACTGTACAAATAAGCAACTATCGTACCAATTCCTACCAACGTATCCATATTTGCCACACCGTATCTTATGTATCTCCCAACTGCAACGATATATTTCCAACCGACGACAAACAACATAATGGTTGCGAAGATAGGAAGGAGGTGATGGAAAAATTCGTAGAGTATCATATTTTCTGCTCGTAAGCCGTACTCAGCACCAATCATCCAAATCATTATACCTATGGAAATTGTGATGAGAGGTAGAGAAATACGCACATTGTTCCATATTTTTTTTAGTTCGATATCGCCGGGAGTTTGCTGGTGTTGACTATGGTCTATTGTAGAGGTAGTATCAACGAGTGTATATCCATACTTTTGCACTTCCTCATCTATTTGTGAAAATCACGTCTCTTGTGGATTGTAATCGATGGTAGTTTTTTTGGTACCGAAATTTACCTCGCATGAGGCAACTCAAGGAAGAGCACCTACTTTATTTACAATGATTTGTGCACAAGAAGCACAGTGCATACCTTGGACTTCATATGTTTTTTTCATGTGATGGGCAGAAAGGATAAAGAGTATTGTATTTTATGTATGTTTTTTTATGGAGTGCCTCAAAGCGTAGAAGATCGAATACTAATACCATTGGGCATTTTTCAGACTGCTATAGTATCTACAATAGTCTTTTGTTTGGTGTCAATAATAGTCAATGTGTCTGAGAGTAAATTAGTAATATAAGCCTTATCTCATACTTTATTGGTGACGACTCCGTGGGGTGCAGTTCATCATGTATAGGCTTCTTGTATTTGGAGTGAGTTGGTGTCTATAGCATAGATGCGATATCCAATTGGCGTATCAAAATAGTACCCTTGATCTGCTACATATACTGTCTTACCATCAGGGCTAGGATAGAGTTGGATTGGTCACTGTGCATCAGCGGGAAGTGCCATATAAGAAACTTCTTTGGTAGAGGGGGTGTATCTCGCGATACGTTGGGTATCAAAGAGAGATATAAATACTTGGCTTCCATCCGGAAGCACAGCTACTTGTACTGCCTTGCCTTCCAAAGAAACTACCTCAGTAGTAAAAGTAGTAGTGTCTACTATAATCACACCTTTTCCATCAATAAGGGCCACATAAAGTTGACGACCGTCAGGAGAAAGACGAAGACCGTGAGGACTGGACCCTTCGGGAAGAGGAATTATTTTTTGAATACTTTTGTCGGTTAGTGAAATGATGACAAGTTGTGCATCTTCTTGGGCAGTGACGAATGCAAGGGTAGTATCTGCATTGACCACTACATGCGTTAGATGTGCGTCCATCCCTATATTGATACGGTCAGTGATACGATCGGTGAGTGGGTCAATAAGCACTAACTGATCGCTTATCGTACTTTCTTCTTTTTCCATTTTTTTATCAGTCATCCCTTCGGGAGACATACTATTGGCTGTAACAACCACCAAGGAACCATCAGGACTTACTTGGACATTGTGTGCTGAGAAACGATTATTTCACTCAGTCAGACTAATGTATCCAACTTCTTTGGTATCCAGTGCGTTTACTACCGTCAAAGAACTTTCACCTTCATTGGCTATATAAATTTTCTCGGAAGCGATCGTAGGTACAGATTGAAATTTGAAGTACGCATCTTGTACTACTACATAGCATAATGATCACAGGAAAAATAGTACACCAAACATGGCAATGTATTGTATGTTTTTTGCTGCATTCATGACGGTAAAGCGAAATAAAACTACTTATAAACTCTCTTACTCAACAATAATCTGACCTTGGGACATTCCCATAGCGGAACAAACAAGAGGTATTTTTCTGGCTTGTGTGCCGTCTACCACGATATCAAACGTGAGGTCTTTTCTAATGTCTTGTACACCTTGGCCTGGCAACACTACTTGTTGCATACAACCAATACCATTAGAACTTGGCGTCACGCGGACGATATAGTTTTTGCCCTTGGCTAATTTGATCGTGTTAGGGACAAAGGCTCTACCGTTGTGGCCAACTTCGACAACTTCTGCATCTGCTTTGACTGAGTCATCTTGTTGTTCGATACTCGGAGCTGAAACAGACATTGCATTGATGAGCTGTGTGCTATTGTACAAAGTGAAAACACCAAAGGCGATCAATAACGCAGCGAGCAATGAGTTGAGTACAGCTACTTTGTCTTTGATAGCTTTGGCTCCAAATCATAGTGCAAACAAAACTGGCGCCGTACCTATGGCAAACGCGCCCATGATGAGTGCTCCAGAAAGAGGGGAACCACTTTGGAGTGCAAACAATTGCATACTTTGCGTAAACCCACAAGGAAGTAAAAAGGTCAACGCACCGACTACGGGCGCATAGCGAGGATCTTTGAAACGGAAAATACTTTGACTCATTCGACCAGGAAGATGCATACCGAGCGCGGAAATATTTGGCAAGAAACCAAGCACTTGCAACCCAAGATACACAAGGATTAGTCAGACCAACAGCATCAATACGGTACTGACCCACAATGATGCTCCCAGCGTCCCGCCGACCATACCGAGGATGGCTCCTCCTACGACGAATGCACCGATTCTCCCTGCATGAAATTGGAGTTGCGTGAAAAAGTTATTTCTGGTTTGTACAGACTCGGCATAGCCCAACACAATCCCTCCTGTCAAAGCAAGACAGGTGGAAACAGATGCGACGAGTCCTACCAACAAGGCAATCGGAAAGGAAATAGTTTCATATGTAGGAAGTAGTGCAGTGAAATCTACCTTGAAAAGCACGAAGATAAGTGCGACAGCCACCACGAGCCAAGCGCCTTTTTCTACCCATTCATGTATCGTCCAAGGTGCATTTTTATGCGTACTCCCAAGTGTATACCCAGCGTCCACGACGGCGCTAGCAATATCTTCTTGTGATACACTATTGGGTTGCTCAATGACGAGTTTACCAGTCTTGTGTGAAAGTGATTGTACTTTGCATCCCAAGGATTCGATACCTTGCTTGATGAGGAGTTCGCAGGACGGGCAGTGCATGCCGGAGACGTGATAGGTGTGTTGCATGGGAGATTTGAGAGTTAAGAAATAAGATATAAGAACAAAGACTCCAGACTTTAGAATCCAGATTCCAGAACATTTATTCAAGTGAGTACATATGTGTCTGGAGTCTAGATTCTGGTTTCTAATTTCTTTTTTGGTTATCTACTAGTTACTTGCCGGGTTCTGAGTAATTCTTGTATAAACGCCTCTTTCTGGTCAGACTCGGTGGCGGTGAGGAATTTGGGGCCACAGCAAGCGAGATGGTTTTCGAGGAGTTTCGAGTTGGCTGATTTGAGGAGGCCTATCGAAGCATTGATCTGTGTCGCAATATCGACGCAGTATTTGTCTTGCTCGATCATATCAATCACCTTTTGAATGGTCCCGAGGGATTTCTTGAGTGAGAGGATCACCGCTTTGTTGGTTTTGGTATCGGTCATAGTAGTATATGATATAGATAAATTGTGTTGGGTGGAGTATACGATAATTCCTTAAGATAACCCTAACCCAGGGTAAGGGTAGTTATTTTTTTGAAAAATGCAAGAAATTGTACTTATATTTGCTAACGAAACATTGACATATCAAACATAGAGTTGTTTTAGTTTAGACTTGCAAAGGCTGCAGAGAAAATTATATATCTCTAGGGTTTCGCCAGGATGGGATTACCTGGTCATAATGAGAGAGCTTCCGGTATATTTGGCCGGAAGCTTTTTTCTTTTTTCAAAAAGAAAAAAAAATAAGCCCTAAAGGATAACTCTTACTCCATAACTGCTTCGCAATTATGGGGGCGAGAAACCTTACTTCGTAACTGCTTCGCAGTTGCGAGGGCGACAAACTTTTTTCTTTTTTCAAAAAAAATACTTATATAAAAAGCCTCCTTCAGGAGGCTTTTGAGGTACATACACATAACTATAATCACTACATACGGCGTTTATTTCCTCACATCATCTTCGCTAAACAAGCGTCCAAATTCTTGTTTGACATGGTGGAAGGCTGCTTGTTCTTTTTGGGTATGGACTTGGGAGGTGTAGGTGACGTCGTGGAGGTTGGATTGCTTTTTGTGGGAGAGTCTCGCTAGCATGAGATTTCAAATAATACCTCCTACGAGATACAGTCCCATGATGAGATATCGTAGAGTAGTAGCTACTCTATAGCTAAAGTTTTGTTTGATGATACTCACAGTGTCTCAGATACCAAAGAGTATAGCAACTATCATGAAAAGTACTGCACAACTGACGAGGGTGTCATTTCAGGTGAAACCAAAAAGCTCATGAATACGTTTTTTGAAACGCATGCTCCCTGTCCACAAGATAAGGAAGAGGGTACTCAAGATCATAATTCCTCCAGATTTGTACATAGATCCAGAGAGGAGGGTGAAGGTATCTACTTGGTTGGAGTTGAGGTAATCTAGTCTCAAGAGCGGCAAAAAGATGATTGCCAACAGCAAAATAATGAGGTATGCAAGATGCATTTGCTCAGTTTTGGTGTAGGTATGCCAGTGTGAAGCAACCTTTTGGGCAATCTTGTGTTTCATGCGGAGGGAGAAGACACTAAACAAAACAAATTATGTATCTATTACTGTCTATATAAACAAAAAATCTGTCACTACAAGAGGAGACCTTATTTTATTTTTTGGGGAGGTGGGAGGTGATCCATTTGAGGACTATTTCTGCGTGACCAGCTGCTTTGACGTTGCGCCATTGGTGGACTATCTTGCCTTTGGCATCGAGTAAGACTGTGGATCTCAGCACTCCCATGCTGGTTTTGCCGAAACTGGTCTTTTCGCCTCGTGCACCAAACTGTTTATGAAGAATAAGCTCAGGATCACTGACGAGGGGGAGAGAAATTCCGTGTTTTTTTTGAAATGCGCAATGACTGGTATGGGTATCTCTACTGACACCGTAGATACCAATTTTTTGGGTATGCAGTTGTTTGATTATTGCAGAAAACTCCTGTCCTTCGAGCGTGCATCCCGGCGTGTCGTCCTTGGGATAGAAGTAGAGGAGGGTATAGGTGTTGGCTTGCAAAAGTTGCAGAAGTGTCGTGTTTTTTTCTTCTGCTGTAGGTGTCGTAGTGAGCGTAAGCATCGCGCAAGCTGTTGAGTAAAGAGACTAGAGTTCTAGTGGTGGTCCAGAAGGGTCGCTCGTAGTAGTGGTGGTGGTCGTGGTAGTAGTAGTTGAGCTCGAGGTCGAGGTGCTCGTATCGTTTTGATACTCAATCACTGCCTCTTTGCTAAACCCAAACACTGATCTGATGATGATACTTGCCTGACGGAAAATATTGTTGGCAGAGTAGAGTTCATATCCTGGAAGTCTAATTTTTTTGAAGATGATAGGAAAAATAAACAGAAAAATAACCGTGAGGATAACGCCTAGGATCATATATCTAATAGAGTTCCATGCTTGTTTGATTTTCTCTGCTTCTCCTGCTGAAAAAATAAAGAGATAGACTGCAGAAAAGAACGCATAAATAGATCCTCAGAAAATTACGATAATCAAAATCGCAAATACTGAGAGCACAAAACTTGAAACACTACTGAGCATGTATGTGTCGTGAAGAGCATAAACGTCAACATAATAGCATTTCTGGAGCAAAATCCAAGGTTAAAAAAACGGCTCGTCGAAGACGAGCCGTTTTTAACAAAAGATGTCTGTTATTTACCTTCTACAGGCTCTTTCTTGGTTTTTCTGGTTCTTTCGGTGTGGACAATGAATTTTTGGAAAACAGGATCAGCTGTTTTTTTGAACAAGATCTTAGCAACTCTGCTCGTAGGTTGAGCGCCTTTGCTAATCCATTGTTTCGCTGTTTCGCTGTCTATTTCACATGCATCTGTGTGTGGATCAAACCACCCAAGAATGCTTTTGAAACCAGTGTTTGCAGGTTTGGAGTGTTCGGTCAAGACAATTCTAAAAAATGCTTTCTTGTGTCTACCTCATCTGGCAAGTCTAATTTTGAGCATACTACAAAGGGATGAATAAAAAGAGAGGATATATATTTTTGACGACTGCTATTTGAGTTTTCCGCTTTCGGAAAACAGGACTCTCTTCTTGAGTTTGGGATCATACTTCATCAATTTCATCTTCTCAGTTTGGGTCATCTTGTTCTTGGTTGTGAAGTAGCAGTACCCTGACTCACTTCTGAGCTTGATGATGATTCTGTTGTCTTTTTTTGCCATCTAAATCAAATAAACAAATAAACAAAGTTGCAAAGTACAAAGCTAACATTCAAACAAATAAACAAATGGGCAGTGAAATACTAACAATTTGGCTATTTGCATTTTGAATCTTTGTATTTTGGTATTGGCACTGGGTGGACTCGAACCACCGGCCTGGCGCTTATGAGACGCCCGCTCTAACCGGCTGAGCTACAGTGCCGCGAGACCACAATCGGTGAGGGAGGGATTCGAACCCTCGGTACGATTTTGGTCGTACAACTCATTAGCAGTGAGTCCCATTCGGCCGACTCTGGCACCTCACCTCGCCATAACTCCCGGTTTCTAATGATTTTTATACAATCGGAAAACTTTGCTGACAAGCACTATAGCTATTTTGAAAAGGATTGCAAGCTAGTCTTTTTGGGAAAAATATGACTACTTTTTGCATTCTGTCTCGATTTTCCTATACTTACACCGATGTTCCCTTTTATTTATGAAAATAGGCATGGTAGAGGCAGTAGGTGATGGTTTGGAGAGTGGAAATATCCGTGAAGATGTGGGTGAGGCGAGTGAAGAGGAGCTAGGCAACGTGCGTGAACAGCTCGCCAAAGCGGCAAAAATCCGTACCCAATTGGCCCAAGCCCAAGTCCAGCAGGGTAATTACGCCCAAATGTTGACCCTTTTGCTGACACATGTGCAGGATGGCGCCTTACTCAAAGCGATATTTCACCACATGCAGGAACTCCATATTCCGCTCGAATTTGTGTTCGCACAATTTTACCCTGGTCTTGCTAATCGAGAGGACCTCAGTTGGTTTACTCAGGCCTATCCAGAACTGGAATATCAAGAATTGTCAGCGCAACAGATTACACCGTTTGTAGCATATACCCGCTCATTGAGAGAGCAGTCTGACCTCAAAACACTCACATTAGAAGAGTATATTCCCTTCCTCATCCGCCTCATGGTCTGGTCTGGTCTCGTCGATATGACAGGTCGAGATGCAGAAAAACAAGAGAGCTTCAAAGCTTCCTTGAGGACGTATTTGGGATAGTTGTTGTATATCCTTGTCTTGCAATCGGCACGAAGATTGTTGATTTTCCATATGCAAGAAAAAGAGATTTAGTCACTCAAAAATTGACAGATTGAGATAATTGGGTATAATAAAATAGCATCTTTTCTCTTTTTATTGTACCAAGGCGCCTATGACGTCACCCAACAAGCCAGATTTCACCCTTCCTGACTTTGAGCAACTGCTCAGTAGATTTTTGGCCGGTGAGCAACTTTCTCCACAAGAAAAAAAACAATTGGGAAAACATGTAGAACAACTGAAGCAACAACAAGTGACCAAGCATAATTTATTTGATCTCTTTGATCAAGTGCCAGACCAAGATGCTATCATGAAGCGTCTCGAAGCACACTTTGCGCGTGTAGCAGATGTGGTGAAAGACTGGCAAGGGGACTTGACCAAACTCAATGATCTTCCTTTGTTGTCTACTCTCCACACCTATACGAAACTCTGGTCACTCAAAGATCCAGCAAATCAGGCGACCAAGCCTACACCACCGAAGTCTCCTCCGAAACCAAAAAATACGCCCCAAAATAAACAAGCCCAAACCCCCGATGCTATTTTGCAAGCGCGTAATACTGAGACCAAGCAACAACAACGTATGAGGGATGAGGTTATAGATAAGGCGCTTCACTTAGTGAAGTTTCCTACCAAACCCTATATGGAAAGCATACAGCAACAAGTAATTGATATATTACAGAAACATGCTGTGCTACCAGCTAACGCATCTGATACACTGAAAAATAAAGTCATGGATTTTTTGTGGGACAGAGTGAAAGATCAAAGCTTTAGTAAACAACCGCGTTTCAAGGCCTGGATAGGGGATTATATCAATTGGAAATATTACAATGAAGCTGATTTTGCCTGTGATGCAATTTCATGTGAGAGTGTAGTTGCAAGTATCAAAAATGATATTGGACCCTTCTTTGCTTTTCCTCCACTTGAACAAGTAATTGTGGATGAAGCGAGAGCATCAAAGTATTTCCATGCACGAAATAGTACAAAAGCTTCACCTACCAACACCACTTCACCTAGTTCGGGAGAAACCAAAGAACAAAGAGCAGAGCGTATTGCTAGAGAAACAATGATTATACAAGGCTTAGACCAGGTGAAATTTCAAGGTCCTGTATTTGGTAAACTCATGGAAGGAGTAATCAAACTTTTACAAAGAGAGAGGATACTACCTAGAAAAGTCACCTCAGAACAAGAAAGACTACTCAAAGATTTTTTGCACAAAAAAAATCCTAACCATCCATTTCGTGATCAACCACGTTTCAAATTTTGGATGGCAACCAATTTGGAGATGCTCTTCAAATCTATGGCGAAACCAATCGCTGCAAATGCATATCTCAAAGCAGTTGAAATGATTCGTGATGATATTCCATGATTTTTGCGTGAACCAGCGGTAGTTGCTCAGATTCTCAAACAGGTAACTGATAACAACCTTTTTGCACAACAACATGTTTCGCAGAAAACTCCCACATGACCAAATCCAAATCCCACACCGGCTTCGCAACCAGTACCTCCTCCTGCACCAACTCCATGAAATCAACAAAATAGAACTAGCACACAACCTCAACCAACTACTTGACCAACCGTAGCTCCCAATGTGGTTCCACCCAAACTCCTCAAGGAGCGATACATCTGGCTCCCTGCAAGAACACATCTGACGGTGAATACTGTATGAAAAGCAGAAAGTTTTTTCCAAGAACTCGCTGAGCATCCCATGCAAATTGATGGTGTGGAAACTAAGGTGACCTACAAATCTTCTCAACATCGCAACGGTACATACCAAGCTGTCTTTGCTCGTGAAACACTATCCTATCCATGACAGAACCCCAACTTTTTCTTGACCATCAATGGCGAAGCATGATCACTAGGCAACGACGGTAAGCAATATACCCATGAAGTGCGTGTCGGTAGAGTGCCTGGTACACTCGTTGCAAGCACTACGCCCAATGAGATCAAACAAGAGTGTAGTGCACTAGCGCATATGTTGCTTGTTTGCCCAGACATCAAAGCACTGTATACACATCTGCATCAGACAGATCCTGTTTTTTATCCAGAAAAATTGATTGAAAAATTAACAGCATATGCACATGCAAGAGAGCAACAATTGCCCGGACTAAAGACAATTTCTCTCTTTGAATTTAGTCACTTGTTTGCACCAGCGAGTCGTGTTCCAGTATTGCAATATTTGATAGCTGTCACGTGAATGGATGAGACAGATATTGTTGAACTGCAAAATTTCATCGATGCGTCTGCTACGACACCAGACGTGCCAGCGCCAGATCCGGATCTTCCCACGCAAGAAGAAATTCGTCAGGCGGCATTGGCATATTTGTTGAATCCGCATGTAGTTAATACGCCAGAGAAAATTGATGAGAAATTAGCTAATGATCCTTCTTTGCAAAGGAATGCAGAAACGCTAAGTGTGATAGAAAAGAAATATGGAAAACAAGTCTTGATGGATCTAGCTACCACTATTCATGACCAGTTTCATCATGCACTTGCTTTCATTGAGGGTACTGACACTGATGGTATGGCACGAGCATATCGAGACATAGCGAAACAATATTATTTTTTCTCACATCCTGAGACGCATGACGCACAAGTGGCTGCATGATATGTGGTAGGAAATCCAATGGAGGAAGTAGGGAAACAGAAAGAAATAGTGGATAGAATGTTTGGTTGGTATCTCTACTCTGAATATACTAAATGAAGACCTCTTGATTCAGAACAGTATCAAATTATTGACGCATATCTTGCGCAACTCCCGAGTTCAACCATCAAGCAAGAAATACTGGCGTTATTTGAAAAACTTCCTACGGATGATGGAAGAACTCCAACTAGGGCTCCTGATGAACTTTCCTCACGTGATCTAGCACATCTAGGAGCTTTATTTACACAGACTCTCCCTGATCATCCCGACCAGTTGCCTGTACACCGATTTGATGCGCCAATATATGCTGGTTGCCGCGAGAGAACAGAGCGAGATGCCTGCGCACATGAGCTTTGGCAAGAACTTGCTTCGTATGCTCAACATGATGATACCTATCAACTCTATCTGCAGCAATTGGAAACAGAGTGATGCAAACATCCCCTAGTGCGACAGAAACGTATGCGCAACAGGCTTACAAACATCATTTCTACGCCAGTGCAACAACGTTTCAATGAGTTGCTCGCAGAGCGCGAAGTCTATCGAGCTGAGCAAATACAACATATCAGAAATGATGATGCAGTACATACGCCATTGCTCAATCAAGTAGTTGATGAGTTGAAACAGACACTCACGCCTGCACAACTTGCCATGTTCAACGCGTATGATTTTGATACAAGTCCAGAATATATAGATAGTAGATTTGTTGATCGATGGGATAGTCTCGAGCAGTTTCCTGCTACCGCACAAGAAGCGTATACGCAAGTTTTGAAACTCGTCATCGAACAGCAGTGGGAAGCACATTGTACAGAGCTTGGTGAGGTGCCACAGTGGACTGATGATGGTGGTAGAAATGTGTATGATGCGTTGAGAGAAAAAGATACTTTGGATCGTAATGATTTGCGTGCACCATGGATGGCAAGTCGGACAGATGCTGAACACAATGATCCAGACCTCCAAAGACTCAAGAATATCTGTGACAACGCCAAAGGACTAGCGAAAGCAGGCAGATGGGTCGACCTGCAAATAGCTACTCTTAGTACGATGGCTGATCGGAAATTTAAACGCCTGAAACATAAGTTCAAAGATTTCGAATCCTACTATGCAGAGAAAAAACACAAACATGCGTGATGGGAGATATTTTCTAGCGCGCCAAAAGCCAATCGTACTGCGCAACAAGACGCATTTTTCCAAGCACTCGGAGTACATAGTGTCCAGGTAGAAGCTGATGCTGGCGGTAGTCAGTATGTTACTATTACGATGCTCCATGGTGGACAACCATGATCTGCTTTGCATTTTGATTTAGCACAAAATCAACGTTTTCAGCCTCACCATATTTTGGAACATATATATAGTACGTCCACACTCGCTACGCCCGAGCAAAAACGAGCAGTACAACGATGCTATCTCAAAACGTACATGAGTGGTGTTTTGCATCATGCTGGTGCATTGCATGGCGAGTATCAAGGTCAAGACATCACGGTATCACTGGATCATCAATGAGGACTCCGTATCCAACACGATGATGAGATATGGTCCGAGAGCTCTCTGACATGAGCTTCGACGCTCGAGCGCAACCAGCAACTCCTACGAGTATACCGTATTTGGCAACAATGTTTCCCGCAAGCTGGTGAAAAAGTGGAACAATGGAAGGACGTGAGGGATGGAAAATATTTTGAAACAAAATGATTGGAGAAATTTGCCAGAAAACAAAAACTCGACAGCATTTCCTCTGAAACGCATACAGAATGAGCAGGAGATACTGCAACAGACGTCACGACACGAACGCTCCCTGAGCAAGAATCCTTGAACTACTTCACCTTTGTCGTGGCAGGCAAAACATATGCATGGTCTAGCGGTCAGCGGTACATATTGAAAACGCAACCCGCAGCACAAGGACAATCACCTAAACTCATTTTTGACAAGTCGTACGATTCACGCAAAGCATTTTTGACAGAACTGGGCAATGAAGGAAGAGCAGCAATGCAAGCATGGACACTAGCATACCTCAAACAGCGATTGGGCGCAACACACCAAACCGCACAAAAAGAAATTGCACTCCACTATGCGGGTAGTCGATACAAACTGTGACTAGACACCACACAGGCGACACCTTCCCTAAGTCGACAACTGTTGGCCACCAAACCAAGTCCTGAGTACACCAGTCTCAGTGATCTCGCTGACCAACAGAGAGTAGTCGCTGGTATACATGCCTACAGTGACCAGTTGCTCGTCATTGACACCAAAAAGGAAGTGACTCTTTCGAGAGGCTGGTTTAGTGCACCAGAAAAAAGACGAGATGCACAGGTGAGTATGCAGGATCTCGTGTGAACTACCTCACAAACTCCTCCTCAGACACTCGCTTCACCGCCGTTGCTGACAGATTTTGACAGTCTAGATCTCTTGGTTGAGGCTACACAAGCGCATCTCAAATAGATACATAAATGTCAATTACATAGCATATTTTCTTGATAGAAATTTGACAAATATTTGACAAAGCCATATAGTTGGTATAACGACCATACTTAATTTTAATCTTTCCATTTACCCATGGGAAATATCGAAACACAAGGTAATCCACAAGAAGAAGATCGCTCTTTAGAAAACAAGAGAGATCTTTTGAACTTAGATATGAAGTGAACTTATGCTGAACAGAAAGCAAATTTTGTTTCTAAATTGGAGAGTATAAGTGGCTTGAATTGGAACGCGACTGATCAAAATCTCAAAAAATCTTTTGAAACAAGCGTTCGTTTTGTAAAGACTACAAGAGGTAAAGATAGATACGTTGCTCAATATAATTGAGTCGATTTTGCTTATATCAAAGCTAACGAAAAAACAAAGCTCACGCAGTTCATATATACATTTGTAAGTGATCTTCAGCAGGAATTATCAAGTAAGACAACTTTGGATGGCAATGACCATGCAGAAATATGAGTGAAAACAAACACTATTCTTTCACTCTTGGATTTACAGGCAGAAATCAAAAATACGAACCAAGAACAAGACAGCAAAAAAGATAATAAGAAGGATCTCAAGGATGTGACAAAAAATACGAAAGCTTTGGAAAAAGAAAATAACAGAGAGGAAGCACTTAATAAAGTCACTGCATGATTGATGATTGAAAAATTAAAACAAGTTAAGAATACACTAGATGCTACAGAGATCAAATCTCTCATCGATCAAATGGATAAGGTGCTATTGCAACTCGATGGCATGCAAACAGAATTGGATAGCAAACAGGTAAATGATGCAGATGCACAAGCGTTTGGTCTCAAGTATATTCAACTTTTCGAACAATATATTGGTTTGCATAAGTGAGTTATTGATTACTTGAGAACACAACAAAGATTGAATCGCATTCAATTCCCCAAAGAGCTAGCATGGATGGATGATGGATCACAAGTATGGAAAATGCGAGAGAGGAGAATGCAAAAAGCAGCACAGTTAGCTAAAAAGGATATAAAATCAGATCTGAAATTTGACAAGACATATCCTTGGATATTTTGATCAACAGTACCTACTTCTAGAATAGATCAGTTACAACAAAATGGAAGAAAAGCAAAAGGACCAAATCCAGATAGTTCTGATGATGTGTATTTCAATGCTCCTTCGTGATCGAATGAAGCAGATAAAGTAGCTGTAGACTCTGGTACGACGAGAGCGTTGAAACCAAATAATGTTAATCCAGAAGTAATAATTGATGCTGATGGAAACCTCAGAGAGCTCATGGATCTCAAGAAGGTGTCTTTGGATGATCTGATTCTTAAACGAAAGTGACTCACTGAAGAGGATAGATCTCACGATCAGGCAAATACTATCAGAACTGCTTTACTCTATCGTGTCATCAAAGAAGCATCGCTCTGACCCAAACTTTGAACAGACGGAAAGGTAGTTGGTTCTTCTATGGATGGAATTGTAGAGAAGCTTGGCGGTATCAATAACTTTTGGACTTTGATGAAAGAGGTTGCCGTAGATAATGATTTCATCAGTTCTATGAACTCTACCGTTACGAGAAATCTCCAGCTCGCTAGGGCTGTGAGAGCAGACGAACGCGCAAATGCAAAACAAACCTATCTTACTAACTATTTTGCTTTGACAGATGAGACTGAGAAAAGTGCAATTGTTCTCAATGCCTTCGTTAAGCATCTTGCACCAATTATGTATGAAAAATATAAAGACCCAACACTCAATAACCCACTAGCCTTGAAACATATGTTTGAAATATACAAGGATGATACAAATGTGCTTGATTACCAAAGCGCTGCAGCAGATATAGAATGAATATGCGGACCACTAGGGAATGCAGAAAGTGGTGTTCTAGATGTAGCAAAAAATGAGGGGGCTGGAGGATTGATAAGACTTGGTTTGACCAAGGCAGTTGAGAATGGATATATGTCAATCGATACTGCAGCGAAGATTGCTCGTGGTACTGATGCTGTAATGAATATAGCTCAGACGTGATTTGCTATCGCTGGAGTATATCATTGAGTAATGACTCTTTGGAACTTCGGCAGAACACTCTTTGGTTACAATAAGAAGAAAGATGCTGCAGGCAATGATGTGAGAGATTGGTCTGCTATGAAAAAATCAGCTAAGAATGCACTTGGACGAGGTCTTGGTGGCTACTACGGAATGCAAGTATTGCAAAATCCTAGTTCTTGGAAAGATATTCCTCTCGTGAGTAGTCTCTATCCAGCATTTGATAAAGAATGAAGAGCTAAACAAAAAATTGAGGAGCAAGTGAATAGTGGTATATTGATTAGTACCACGACAGCGAATGAGGTAATGAACAATGTTTTTGGTCAAAAGACTATAGAGGAACTCAAGACAGATGGTGTCCTTTTGGTAAATGACGAGACGGATGCAGTTTCTATGGATGTTGATAAGTTTATTGCATTGGCTGCATCATTTCCACAACTCAAAAACTTGAGTATATCTGAGAAAAGAGCATATGTTTCTGCGCTCAATCGTAAATTAGTTAATGAGTATCAACTTACCTGAAAAAAACTTGATGAACTCGCTAGAACAGGCAAGAAATTTACTGAGGTATTGGCACATCTCGAAGCACAAAATGCCTTGGTACAGAAATTTAAGTGAGTACTTGAATGAGCAGGACTATGGAGCCCACAATTTGCGGAAGATCTACAAACCAAAACGGATCCAGAAAAAGAAGCGCTTGAAGCAAAACTTGCCTTCGCAGCACAACAGGTGAATAAGTTGAATAACAAAGATGGTGTACGAAATAAGTATGTTACCAATGAAATGACTCATATCACGGGGACACCAGAAAAAGCTTTGTTGATCTGATCTTTGAAGAAAGCAATGGATCAAAAAGATATAGCAGGCACAAATGGTCAATCATTTTTGACGAGCAGACTAAAAGATTTCTTACTTACAGATTCTCTATCTGACTACTTCAAGGCAGTAGCAGTAGTCTTCTCCAATACTGAGACATTCGGAGTTGCTCCCAAGCCAAGTCCTTTGTATATGAATCCATCTGTAGATACAATAAAGGTTACTGACCCTACTACATGAGAAGAAAAGACGGTTGCTGCACCTAGTTTCGTCTCCTTTATCCATGATGCGACTATAGGTAATGCTACAGTCTGAGGTACTGGCTACATTTCGTCACCTACATTGGGTACTGATGTAAGTAATTATATTGATACAAATAAAACATTTACTTCACCTACCACCAAAAAGCGGGAAGAGATTGTCAAAGAACTGTAATAATCCCCCGTCATTCGCTTCGCTCATGCCACCCCCTTTCTAAAAGGGGTGCACTAGTGTGGCAGCAAATAGAAACTCCCCCCTTTCGAAGGGGGGTGGTTTGTAGGACCGGGGGGTTATTTGCACTTCGCAATAATTGCATCAAATACTCCCTGCAAATTCCTAAATACCTGTTGATCAGAGAATCTGACGGTTTCAATGCCATATTGTTTTTGTAGATATTGATCTCTTTTGGTATCACTTGAGTTTTTTAGATCATGACTTGATCAATCAATTTCTATACAGAGTTTACAACTAGCACAATAAAAATCTAAAATATATCTATCAATTATTTTTTGTTTGACTCGTTTTTTCCCTGTCTTATTTTTTTTGAGGATGCAGTGTCGTACTAGACGTTCTGCTTCATTCATAGCTTTGCGATTTTCTTTGGCATACAGCTTGATTCTTTTCACATAATGGTATGTATATATCCTATGCATAAGGGAGGAGTGTATAAATAAGTCATGTGTATGCTCTTAGTTGGAAAAATCTAAGAAGAAGTGAAGAATAATAACCCCTCCGGCCTGCGGCCACCTCTACCCCAAGGGCACCTTGCCCTTCTGAAGGGGAGAGCAATGAGAGGAGGAAACGTGTTGTTGCTTTCGTAAAGGGGGGAGCAATGAGAGGAGAATAATAACCCCCCGCCCCTGCGGGGCACCCCCCTTCGAAAGGGGGGAGCAAGAGAGGAGGAGAAGAGCTGTTGCTTTCGAGTAGAGGTCAGACTCTTTCGTAAAAGGGGAGTATGCGAGGAGTTTTTTTTTGACAACAAAAAAAGCGGAAGAGGAGTTCCTCGACCGCTATAGATTTTGTGCTCCTTTCCCGGTCAGGGGAAGAGGAGATAGAACAGGATGCCAAGACAGAGGTTCACTCCAATATTGGCGGTGATGTGGTTCGTCCGCTGTTCCAACCACGGGAACAGTTCACAGCATATGCCGACCACCAAGATGATGATCACCCCTATGAAGTAGCTGTCCCAGACGATGCTGTGCATCGCTGAGTAGGTCGGGTCGCTCATGAACATGAGAACGCTTCCCACAGCGTTCGCCATGTAAAAAATTTCAGTGAACCACTCGATCCCTACTGGCATGCGCCATACCACATGGCTAAAGCGTGTAACTCCTCCTGCGGGGATAGCGGGTGGTGTGTAACCAAACCAGCCAGCCACATGCTGGAAGATAAACTGAATGATCACGCCCCAGCCCAGTGAGGACCAGAAGAGGTGCAACATGAACACCGCAGTGCTTATTGTTAGTATTTCGCTCATATTTTTTTTATTGTTTTTGTATACTTGACTTATATATAAATTATGATGAAAGTCAAGAGGAAACAAGGATGTATTTTTGACAGAATCGAGTGATTTCGGTATACTTGGATAGACTTGGGTGGGTTGTGAAAAACTGGCTCACACGGTTTTATTTCTTGGCTATGATGAGTGAGAAAAACATTGAGCAACAACGTGATGCAGAAAGCATTCCCGAGCAACCACAACTTGATCCGCAGACGGCGCTCGATGCATTGCAGTTGCAAGTGTCGATAGAGCATGGTGGGATCACGTGAGTGAAACCAGAAATTATGTGAGCTCCCAAAGAATGGACAGCACGTTTCAACGGTAAAGAAATAAATATCCTCTATACACCTGCCAAAGGTCGTCCGTATTTTTTGCTCAAGAAAGGGATTGATGTCACCACATTGACTTTCGATACCAACCACAAAGCATCTCTAGATATGACCATACAAACTCCCGAAGGAGAAAAACGATTTACCTGTACGTTCATCAAAGACGTTGATGAGAAGGTACAACTTACTCTCGAACCATATACTAAACCTTTTCCTGAGACGATAGAACTTGGTGGAGCATTTGCCTGACAACAAACAAAACGATGGGGAGATGCAGTGATGATCACTCCTGATGGTAGTGATGAGATTGCGTCACTCGTGATAGATCGCACTAAGTTAGTACATCCTGGTGATACGATACAGACGCAAGCGGTGAGTACGCATGAAGATTTTCAGTGAGTGTATAAAATAGTAGTCACGAGAAAAAGTGATAGTCTCTTCCTCACTGCAGAAAAAATTGCTGAAACGAAGATTGAAAAATCACAACTTGATGAAGCTATTTTGTGAGCTCCTGAAGGTTGGAAGTTAACTTGGAATGGTAAAATGTTTCGTATAGTCGTGGACATTCCAGGGACAAGGAAATATTTCATCCATGAGTGACGAGCAATAGATGCCAAAGTAATAAATACTTTTGGCGCACAGATCAAAAAGATACTGCGTGTAGGAGATACATTCTATACGATTTCTTTCCAGAATTCGTTGTGAACTATTTCAGCGATTGCAAAGCAAGAGCACCTAGAAAACAAAAAAATACATGTCTTATCAGAGAATACAAACGTGATCACTACCAATAAAAACGGTGTGCTCCATATCACCAACCAAGATGAAGAGCCATTGCTTACGCTACCTATCAGTACGTTTTATGAGCAACTCTTGAGTACTGGGAAAGCTGAAATCGGGTCTTTTGCTTTACCCCTAGGTACTTCTCTCAAGGAAGGTGAGACCTGGTATGATGCGGTTGCTACAATGCAAGATGACACACTGCAGATAGAATACAAAGAAGTAACTACAGGTATCAGAGGAGTGTATGAAAAAATTAAGCTCACCACATGACCAGACAAGGTGAATATATCTACTGCTGATGAAGAGAAAATTAGTTTCTGGACCGCTCATTGGGAGCAGTGAGTTCTTGCATTTCGTAATGCAAAAGGTGATGTGATTTGGCAAAAAAATGACCTTGATCAAACAATACCATTTTCGTGAAGAGAGAACGTTGTATGAGGTACACAACAGTACACACACCAACGTATCGAAGGTAAAATCCGGACCGTTTTTCTCACCAATGAGCAAGCGAGACTCAATATTGATTTGATCCCTGAGCTCCCTGCAATCAAACTTATCGAAATGCAAGACCCCAAAGATGGACGAAAAGGTAGTGTCCAAAAGGAAGCATATACTATCACGCTCAAACATCCCAAACATGGCGAATCAGTATTGGATCTTACCAAACAACCTTGGTCTGCACTTAGTTTGGAGAGTGGACATGCACAAGGATATATTACAACCAAAGGCACACCTGGTGGTATTTTTGCTCTCGATGTATGCAATATCAACGGTGTTGTCACGATCCAGTGCGTTCCGCATCAAGCAGTCAATGGTAGACAAACTCCTTCGTGAGCACCAGAAACAACTACATCTGCCTTGCCAGAGTTTGAACCACAACCAGGAGATATTAGAATTATCTATGATGAAACACCACCATTTTGGAACGACAAAGAAATAGGGCAGTGGCAGTCATCACTGATGACTATGGATGGAAAAAAATTAGATCGTTTCTATGTTGATTATGACAGTGATACCAATGAGTTTCCGGTAGTCTTTGAAGACACATTTTTGGGACAAGACGGACTCAATCCTGATGAAGAACTCTTTAGACTAGATCTCAAGTTGCATCAAAGAGAAGGAAAACGAATGTATACCGATGCATTGCGAGGTGCTCGTTGGGACGTAGAGGTGACGGTGGATGCAAAACGTGTCTTGCATGTACGTGTCACACCACCCAAAGATCTCGCACAACTTATCGAACGTAAAAAACAAAACCAACAACTTCCCAAGATTGATCGAAGTTTCCCTGAACTGGGGGATGCTTTCAAGCGTATCAAAACGCCAGAGCAGTTGAAGCAAGCGCGTGAGCAACTCAAGAAATTGATTGAGAGGATTGGTGAAATAGATGACAGTATGTCAGACCTGACCAAGCTCAAAGAAGGAGCGCTCACGATTGAAAATGAACCTATCAATGCACTCGATCCCAAAGTATATCCACTCGATGGTGTTGACCCAGATCTCCTCAAGAGAGCATTTGCGGCTAGTCCTGGTGGAGATACCATTGAAGTAAAATACGATACAGATCGATCTATTTTTACTGAGCTCCTGATCAAAGTGGGTGGTGTCAATGGACTCAAAAAAGAAAAACTTTACACTATCCCTGGTGCGGATGGTAATTGGCAATTTACACTTTTCGTCGACACCAAGATCATCAATGGAGTTACCCAAAAGATATTGAGAGTGGCGGTCAAACCTCCTCAAGCATGGATTGATAAACAACAAGTACAGCACATTGACGAAGTAGAGACTCCAGGTAAACCATTTGTATGGCCAGTAGATAATATGAGAGCACCAATCACCGGGTATTTTTGAGAACTGAGAAGAGGACAAAATGGAGTACGTAAACATCAGTGAATTGATATTGGCATCAAGAATGTGCCTGTCAAAGCTACCTATGATGGTGTAGTAAAATTGATATGATATGATCATGATGGATATGGTCACTATATTGTCCTCGAGCATCGTGTAGGTAATAAAAAATATTTGAGTTTGTATGCGCACTTGCAATCTAATCTTCGCGTCAGACAAGATCAACGTATTAGCAAGTGAGAGGTGATTGCAACTACGGGGAATACCGGTCATTCAACCGGTCATCATCTGCACTTCGAAATCAGAATATATGATCCTAGATACAAAAAAGATTTTCTCAAATCTCGAAGACCCATCGATCCGTTACATGTGACTAATCGCTCGAGAGGAACCCCTACGCCAGCACCTCAGCCATCGCCAAGACCTGCTCCCGCACCTGCGCCCAGACCAGCTCCTCAACCAGCTCCTCGTCAATCAAATATCCCATCTGCAGAGCAGTTCAATGATTCACCAAACACAATCATTGCTTTGCCGACGAATCAGCAAATAGAAATTCCAGGTACAAACAATCTATCTCCTAAAATCAAAGGGTACACCAAAGCAATCGAGAGTCTCAACGGAAACGCAATACAATTCCCAGCTACACGACGTCTATGGCGAGCTGACAAGACATTGTATATTTATGATACAGCTACACAGAAGAAATTACTGACACTGGATGCAGAACAATTCACCATGAAATTAAAAAGCGCTACCAATAGAAGTGGAGACACACGATTTGAGTGAACGGGTAAACAACCATTCACGATCAACAACAAGCAACGAAAGATGCAGTTTATCCTGACTCCTCAGGGACGCCTGACTATGAAAATGTGACCAGCGTAAATACTAGGTATTTTGGTGATATGCGAAAGTGAATGCCTCGTTGCTTTTATGCTTACTTAGGGCGTTGCAGGGACAGGAGCTGGATTTCTCGTAGGCGTAGGGGGTCTTCATGTAGGTGAGTAGTTTCTATTGGTTGTGCCAGCAAAATTACTGCTACCTACTTTATTTTTGACCAATCAATTTCGTACTGCTTCTTTGATGAGTCTCCTTCGCGCTACATCACCAATACCATGGAGAGTTGCAGTGAATGGCTCTTCAGTTGTTTTTTTCTTGAGCAACACATCACTGACTGCTCCTTGCGTATGGTTGATCACATCTGCGACTGAAATTACTGCTGTGCCGACTGTATCTATCAATCCATTTCACAACAAGATCAATCTACGGATTCCCTGGTTTGCAACAGCTCTTCGTCCCTTACCTAGTCGTGATGATTTTCCTGATATCGGTTTATCTGGTAAATATTTGTTGAGTAGTCGATCGAGTCATCTATTTTTGCCTTCGAGAAGTGCACCAATACCTTCTTTGGTACCTTGGAGAATAGGAGAAAGAAGATGATCAACATACCCGTTGACATGATCACCTTTGAACGATTCTTTGATCCTTCATTGTCTGTCTGGAGACATGATACGCTTACAAATAAAACCTTTTTCCTAGTATACCCCCGCCACAGCTCTTTGTCAAATAATCATTGACTTTTTGATATAAATAAGTATAAAAACACCTCACCAAATAAATATAAATTTATGGCAAATAGTAAAAAAATTCCGAAGTGGTTATTTATACCATTTGGTTTCATTAGCATTACTATTCTACTCATCCTTGGAGAGACTAATCCAAGCCTTATTGTAGAAAACAACTGGATACTTATAGTTCTCATGGGACTTATGGTAATCTTTGAAATCCTAAAGGCAGGATATTCCATTATACAAGTGATGTATATGAAGATCTTTTGGACAATCATATCATTCTTTGTTTTGGGAGGAGCCACTACGCTATGGCTGACCAAATGCGCGGTGCCTTTGGGTTCTAACTACTACACTTTCGATCATGCGCCCTGGCAGGTCTATTTAACTCTAATGTTAATCGGAGCTATAGACTTGATAGGGATCGTGTTTGTTGTCCTCAAAGCAGGAATGCGTGAGTGGTTTTCCCCAGAGGGAAATAGTAACAATTAAAGATTTTCAGCACGTGTTCAGCTGTCCTCGCATCGAGGGCAGTTTTTTTGTAAAGGAAAATTTACATAATAATATCACTACTATCGATCATCGCCATGATGATTTTGCCTGGGATCGTACGACCTACGACGCCATAGAGGAGGTAATTTTCTAGTCCTTCATCGATGCCTCCTGCTTCATCACCATCTCATGCGGTCATACCATAGACGAGTGATCAAAGATTGAAGGCCATGTGACTGTTGGCCGAATATCGTTTTGATTGAGTAAGTGACGAGAGTGTGAACCTGTCATACGTTATAGAATTGTGCTTGATACCATTAATCTCGGTAATTGTCTTGTGACTTGGCATTTTAAATCCGCCGAAGACGAGTTTACCAAACCTCTTCTCACCGATGAGTTTGAAAAAATCACCGACCGTGTGTTTTTCGATGAATCAGACTTGATGTGTCCTGCATCGCTCCATAAAATCTCCAGAATTTATTTTTGCTTTTTCTAGAACTCCTTTCATTGAAGTTGGGCTA
>JAYREU010000063.1:0-11642 GCA_041908765.1 Candidatus Absconditabacterales bacterium | reverse complement strand
GTTGAGGAGTATCTGATTTTTGAGTTTCTTCTTGGATAGCTTTGTCCTGACAATCACGTACGAATACCATTTCTTTTTTCTCACCACTACGTTCATCCAAGAAAAGTAGCGTTGGTAAGCTATCCTCATCACTGAGTTGTATAAATCCTATGTAGAGTTCATCTTCGATATGGGTATGATTAGGGAGCCTTTGTTGAAGCGTAGTAGTGATAAAGTTACGAATTGCTTCTTCTCACGCTACTGGAGAAGGCAAAATAATACCTTCTCCTTGCACCGTCATTCCGATGAGACTCCAACGAATATCGTGTTGGTAAGCTACACGTATCACGCATTCTTGCTCAACTCAGGTAGGTTTTTCTTCAGGTATATTTCATTCGCTCTTATCTTCAGTGCTTCATTGTGTCAATGGTGACTCCTCCACTGATTGTGTGAAAAATAAGGTGCGTCCGACAAGTGCTTCAGTGTTTTGTTTATCTACGCCAAGTCAGGTGAGACCTGCTATCAATGCTATTGCACTGATCTTGATTGCAATACTCGTTGCTCACATCACTTGCGCTATGAATAGTTTTGCCAAGAGCAGTTTACCAACAAGTAATTGTGCAAGCGCTCCATGCGTAAGTGCAATTTTGATGCCAGTCAGGGTGAAAACACCAAGCTTGAGCTTCAGTAAATTACGCAGATGGAGGTGCTGCTTGAGATAGAGCAGAAAGTCTGTAAGAGCCGATCCGGGAGTCATGACCGTGCAAAGGATGATAAAATAACGAAAAATTTCACTACTTAAGTCTATCCTGAAGCTTTGAAAAAGTAAAAACCCAAGGGTATTGTGGCATATTTCTGATTGACAAAACTAATAAAATTATGAAATGCTGATTGACAGTATAGATTTAAAAGACTGACTTGACAAAACCCACTTCTCCTTGCTCCTCTCTGTGTATAAAGACAGATTTCACCATTGAAATGAAGCTCCAAAAGAGTACAAACGCCTACTCTCTTATTTTTTTTATTGGCCCATGTCATCGGTTACCTTAGCAGAGCGATTTGCTCAACAACTCAATACACAACAATACACTGCGGCAACCTTTTGCGATACGCATAGCCTCATTTTGGCTGGTGCATGATCTGGCAAAACCAGAGCGCTTACCTACAAAATAGCGTGGATGTTGGCGACCCATCATATTGCACCTGAGCACATTTTGGCAGTGACGTTCACCAACAAGGCAGCTCACGAGATGAAATCCAGATTAGTAGAATTGATGGAGACGATGCATGGATTGCATGGCACCGCTACCTACAAGCGATGGCAATTTCCGTGGATTGGCACCTTTCATAGTATCTGTCTCAAGCTTCTCAAACAAGATATTGCACAACTCAATCAAGGCTACACAAGTGGGTTTACCATTTATGATGCCAGTGGTGATGTGCCTGCTCTCTTGAGGCAAATTATCAAAGAACTTGCTCTCAACGATATTATAGAAGTGAATCTGGTGCAGAGAACGATTAGTTGACGAAAAAATAAGGGACGATTACCCCCGCAAGTGCTTAGTCATCTCGACTCCCAACAAGACGAGCGAATTCACCGTATCTATGAACGTTATCAACAACAACTTCGTCAAGCCAATGCATTGGATTTTGATGATTTATTGTTGTTGAGTAAGTTATTATTGGAAGAACATACTGAGGTGCGCATGCATCGACAACAACACTTCAAAGCTATTTTGGTCGATGAGGCGCAAGATACCAATACTATCCAATTCGCTCTCATGCGTTTATTGCTCGGCAAAGATGCTACGATTACTTTTATCTGAGACGACTACCAAAGTATTTATAGACGACGTGGTGCAGTGATGCATGAGTTTTTGGAGCTTGAGAAGTGGCTTCCCGGTATGCAGACCTTCAAGCTAGAGACTAATTATAGGTCTCGTGCCCCGATCGTACAAGCAAGTAATGCCTTGATCAAAAACAACAAACAACAATACGACAAAGAACTCGAAGCACACAAAGAGGGTACCCAACCTATTCGCGTTTTTCGTTTTCAAGATGACTCACAAGAGGCTCTGCACATTATTGATTTGATTAGTAAACTCAGAGCAGAACACGCTTCCAACCGATCAGATTTCACTATTTTATATAGAACGAATGCACAGTCTTCGCCGTTTGAACAGGTCTTACTCACAGAGGGTATTCCCTACCAGGTAGTTGGCGCATTTAAATTTTTTGAACGTAAGGAAATCAAAGACTGTATTGCCTATTGCAAATGGATGCTCAATCCTGCGGACGAACTCTCTCTCAAAAGAATCATCAATGTTCCCCAGAGAAAAATTGGTGAAACTAGTGTCTCACAAGCTATGCAAATTGCGCATCAACACCAGATGTCACTTGGTAATGTCATGCTTGATCCTCAGCGTTTACAGTCACTTTTCCCCGCAGCACTGGCTAACAAACTCAACCAATTCACCCAATTCGCTTTGCAGTTACATACGGTGTTACCACAGTCTACCCCCGCGCAGTTTTTGGATCATTTCCTCAAAGCAGCTCGTTATCAAGAGTATCTCGTTGCAAGTGATGGCAAAGAGGCAGCCGAAGAAAAAATGCAAAACTTGGGTCAGCTTGTTTCACTTGCTGGCAAGTATGAACAAGTAGGCAAAGAAGGATTGCAACTGATGCTCGATGAAATTACGTTGCTGTGATCACTGGATGAAGTGAGTGACAAAGAACCAGACGCCCTCAAGTTGATGACCGTCCATGCAAGCAAAGGGTTGGAGTTTCCAACTGTCTTTGTGACAGGACTCGAAGAAGGAATTTTCCCACTCGCCAAAGCAGCTTTTGATGATGCCGAACTCGAGGAAGAAAGAAGAGCTCTCTATGTCGCTATGACAAGGGCACGTGAACATCTGTTCCTCAGCTACGTCCAAGCGAGACGCCAATGGTGACAGATGAAATACTACCCCCCTTCTAGGTTCATCGATGAACTTCCTGCCCAGTTGATCAAGACCTATGATTTGAGTAGCGAATCTCCCCGTGAGGAAGAAGCACCATTCGAAATTGGAGATAGTGTCGTCCATACACTCTTTGGCAAATGAGTCGTGATGGAGATTTATCAAGCAATTGCATTAGTCAAGTTTTTTAATGCTCGTTTTGGTTTGAGAAAGTTGCCGTGGAAGTATTTGAAAGCAGGGAAGTAAAACAAATCACCAAATACCCAAATAGACAAATAATCAAATTGATGAAAATTTGGCAATAAAACCCCTCGGCCATTATTCCCCTTACGGGGATGCGGCCACTCTACCCTCAAGGGGCTGGTCCTCGCAGGAGGGCACCTTGCCATTCTTAATGGGGGGGACGTCCCCATATTACTTTTGTTTATTAGTAATCATGGAACTAGAAACCAATCATGAGTTAGGGAGGAAAATAATGAGAAAAGGACTAGGACAGTACCTTTTTTTCTTGTTTTTGGCGCCTGCAGGCTATGTTATCAAACTCTTATTGACGAACGCATTGAGTGTTGCTGATGTGTGATTGTTGTATGGAATTATCAATGTGTTGGGACTCATTAGTATGTACAACGATCTTGGTCTAAGTGATTGTTTGCAATACTTTATACCTCAGTACCTCACTAATAAGGACCCAAAACGTGTTTATTCACTTATCACCTTTACCTTTTTCTTCCAGTTTGTAACGGGTATTTTTATAGTACTCGCCCTATATTTTGGGGCAGATCGAATTGCTACCAACTATTTTTCTACGCCAGTTGCCGCTGACTTGTTGCGTATATTTTGTATCTACTTTGGCTTTTTTAACCTCTTGCAAGTTACTACAAATATTTTTGTTGCTTATCAAAAACCTGTGTATCAGAATATTACTGAGACGGTGAGAATGAGTTCTATTATTTTGACCATTGTGTGATTTGCTTGGTTTGCTGAAGTTGATGTAGTAGCAGGTGCTTATGCTTGGATTGTAGGTGCTGCATGTGCTATGCTGACTGCGATGATACTCTTTGTACTTCATTATAGGAATGCGTTTAGATGATTATCTTGCCATCGACAACTAGCTGATATTCGTCAGTGGTTTGGTTATGCAATCTGGGCATTTGTATGAGCCAATATAGGTATGTTGTATAGTCAAGTAGATCAACTCCTTTTGCTTGGCATGTGAGGTACTGAAATAGCAGGTTACTATACAGCGTATCAAGCACTGGCAACTATTGCGTTTACGGTACTTACTCCATTAGCCACCCTTATCTTTCCGATAATGAGACAAATGATTTCAGAACAAGATACACACAAGCTATATGCACTTCTCCGTGTATTGTATACCTTCTTTTTCATGATGGGAATGTTCTTTGTGATCCTCTTTACCAATTTTTGAGTGGAAATAGCTACGACACTCTTTGGACAAAAATTTGCCTATAGTGGTCATTTAATTCAGGTGGGAGCCTTGCTTCAATTGTTAGCTGGTCTCAATCGAGTGACTCTCATGTTGTACGCCGCGCGTGGTAGTGTGAAACAAAGGGTTCAGTTGGTGGCAGAATGATTACTGATTAACTGTATTTGTGTTGTATTTGGGTATATGTTGTTGAGTATGTATGGAGTCTTGTTGTGACTAGGTATTTGACTACTCTATGTGTTGATACGTAGTCAACTCACCTTACACTATACGCGAAAATATCCTTACTTTTTTCAACGACAGATATTACGAAAGAATTTTTTAGTATGAATAGGTATTATCATACTAGTCATGAATTTGAAGACAATTATACCATTTCCCTCTTCTAGACTGTTGGGTGGTATGAGTATAATGATACGATCTTGCCTGATACTCTTCCTCATGGCTATCATGAATTTTGCTTATTTACGCCATGGAGTAATGCTTATCAAAAAGTCATTGACTTCAACTAAACAGTAATTCTCTTCGCTCATAAAATCAACATATTGGCTTGAGAATACCTCTTTTTTTGCTATACATACACGGATTTTGTTTAGTTCCCCTTTTCCCATGCAGGTGCTTATTACGTGATCCAGTTGATTTATAGGGTATCATGTTGCGAAGACATTACTCGAACAGGGACATATGGTGATTTGAGTTGATACAGAGAATAATTACTATGATCCAGCACTCAAAAAAGCTAGAAGAGCTCAATTAGAGCAATATCCTGGTTTTGTGTTCTATCAAGTGGCCTTGGAGTCATTACATGATCTCCAACAGATATTTGCATCACATCACATTGATAAGGTGCTTCATTTAGCTGCTCAAGCATGAGTAAGACATAGTTTGATAGACCCGTATGTGTATGTGCAGACCAATATCGTAGGTTTTCATAATCTGATTGAGCTTGCTAAGCAGGCAAAAGTCCAAAACTTCGTCTACGCATCAAGTGCAAGTGTCTATGGTAACAACAAAAAAATTCCATTCGCAGTAGGAGATACTACTGATGCACCACTGAGCCTCTATGGCGCAACCAAAAAGGCTTCAGAGTTAATTGCCCATGCACAGTCTATCTATTTTGGACTTCCAACTATTGGTTTGAGGTATTTCAATGTATATGGTCCATGGGGAAGACCAGATGGAGCATTTTTTATTTTCACCAAAGGTGTTTTGGATGGTAAAACTATTGATGTCTACAACAATTGAACCACATTGAGAAACTTTACCTACATTGATGATATTGTAGACGGTACCATCAAGGCGCTATGACATGAGACTCAGTATGAGATATTTAATTTATGAAATACCTCACCTATAGTATTGAATGATATGATTGCCTATATTGAAGAATCTTGTGGCAAAACTGTTGAGAAAAACTACCTTCCTGCTGATCTTGCAGATATTCCAGAGAGTGGTGTAGATATTCTCCATACACAAGAGAAATTAGCACGAGAACCCAAAATTCATGTGAAAGATGGTATATCACGTCTAGTAGCTTGGTACAAAGACTTTTATAATTACTCATAGAAAATGATACAAAAGATCGCTATTATTTGATTAGGATATGTGGGATTACCCTTAGCCTACCATTTTGCCAAAAAAGGGTGTGAAGTGACCTGATTTGATGTTTCACAGAAGAGATTGGACGAACTCAAAGCAGGCAAGGATAGTACCCATGAGATAGGAGATGCAATTGCTGAGGTAGCAATTTCCTATACATCTGACCCTGAGCACTTAAAAAATGCAGAAATGATTATTGTCACCGTACCAACTCCGGTAACAGAAAATAAAGATCCAGATTACACTCCTCTCCTTATGGCTAGTGCTACAATTGGAAAGATACTACGTCCATGACAAATTGTGGTCTACGAATCGACCGTAGATCCAGGTGCAACAGAAGAGATTTGTTTACCTGTTCTAGAGAGAGAGAGTGGACTCAAATGTCCCCAAGATTTTAGTATAGGGTTTAGTCCTGAGAGAATAAATCCTGGTGATAAAGAACATACCGTAGACAAAATTGTGAAGGTAGTCTCAGGTTGTACGCCTGAATCGTTGGTAGTAATAGCAGAAACGTATCGTCGTATCATCACTGCTGGTGTTCATGAAGCACCTTCTATCAAGGTTGCAGAAGCATCTAAGATTATAGAAAACACACAAAGAGATATTAATATTGGATTTATCAACGAACTGTCGAAAATTTGTGATAAACTTGGTATCAACACCTTTGATGTGTTGGCAGCTGCTGGCACTAAATGGAATTTTTTGAGATTTACCCCTGGATTAGTAGGAGGCCACTGTATTGGTGTAGATCCTTATTATCTTGCTAAAAAAGCTCAAAAGCTAGGCATACAGCCAGAATTAATTTTGGCAGGGAGAAGAACCAACGATGAGATGGGAAGTTATGTGGCACAACAAGTGGTAAAACTTTTGATCAAGGCAGGTAAAAAAATTCAAGGAGCACAAGTACTTATTTGTGGACTTACTTTCAAGGAAAATGTGCCAGATTTTAGAAATAGTAAAATCACTGATGTGATTAGAGAACTCAAAGATTTTGGTGTAGAAGTAGTCTGTCTCGATCCCTATGCTGATCACTTGGACCATCATACACAAGAAGAACTCTCTGTGACTCCTTCTGAGGTCATCAAAGAACTCATATGATGAAAGATCTATGACGGTATTATTTATGCGCAAGATCACCAAGAATTTGCTGACCTTCCTTTCACTACCCTACTTGCAGAGGATGGCATCTTTTTTGATATCAAGGGAAAATGGAGAACGGCAGGATTTACTCACTACAAAAGTCTCTAAACGATGTGTGGCATCAATGGCTTTTGGCATCATTCACCTCTAGATCAAGCACCTGCGATCAGCATTTTGACAGCGATGAATCAAAAGCTTCATCATCGTTGACCTGATGCACAAGGGACATGGGTTAGCGCAAAGAGCAAACATACTGTCTGACTTGCTCAGGTAAGACTTTCCATTATAGACCTCTCTCCTGCAGGCCAACAACCGATGTGGTACACCCCTACCCTAGGAGCCAGTAATGCTCCTACCCAGATCCATTCTGACGATGCTTACTGTCTCACCTTCAATGGTGAAATATATAATTATGCCGACATCAAAGACGATCTAGTTAGCAAATGATATGTTTTTTCGACACATTCGGATACTGAAGTCATTTTGGCAAGTTACCTCGAACGATGAACTGCATGTGTAGATCATTTCAATGGTTTTTGGGCATTTGCTTTGTATGATCAAACGAAACAACAATTATTTTGTAGCAGAGATAGGCTGGGTGTCAAACCATTCTACTATTATTCTGATGGCAAGCAATTGGTTTTTTCTAGTGAACTCAAGGGGATACTTGCTTACCCAGGTCTCTCATTGTGTACTCACGAAAATATCGACCCTGAAGCACTCGATTTTTATCTTACGCTTGGATATATCCCAGCTCCTTGGACGGTGTATCGCAACATCAAGAAACTTCCTGCGGGACACCATCTCTTGGTTTCTGTTGATGCTACCTGATTGACCACATCCATGCAGCGCTATTATGAGATCCCTGCCTATGCACCGATTGATGATAAAGCCCTCCTTATCCAACAAGGCAAACAACTTTTGGAGGAGAGTGTTAAATTGAGAATGTTTACAAGTGATGTGCCTGTAGGTGCATTTTTGAGTGGATGATTGGACAGTTCGTGTGTCGTAGCGGAAATGACCAAATGGGTTGAGAAATCACATCTCAATACCTTCTCAGTAGGTTTTGAAGGCGCATATGATGAAACACCGTATATCAACTGTGTAAAAAATGCCTTTGGCACACAACATCACCATGTCTATTTTCAAGAACATGATTTTGAGGAGTGGTTGGAGAAGATCTCTTTTTATTACGACGAGCCATTTGGTGACTATTCCAATTTCCCTACCACATTCATCAGCGCTATTGCCAAGCAACACGTCACGGTGAGTCTGAGCGGTGATGGAGGCGACGAAATCTTTGGAGGGTATATGATGCATCAAGTCGCAGTACACATGGAACTATTGAGGAAATTGCCTCTCTGGTTGAGAAGGTTACTGAGTAAGCTTTTGCCCCAACCAAGTGATAATCTTTCCCTACTTGCCAAACTCAAAGAAGCATTGAGAGTTTCATGTCTACCACCTGCACAATTTTATGCAGAAATTGGCGGTACGACGTTGTACAAACCACCTATCTATCAACAACGAAGTAGTGAGAAATTAGGTTATCTCCTCGAGAAGGCACTGGGCAATTTTGTGCAAGCAATGATCGACTATGACTTATTCTATAATTCTCTGGCAGATAATTTTTTGACCAAGGTAGATAGAGGTAGCATGAGCCAAGCATTGGAGGTGAGAAGTCCATTTTTGGATGTGAGGTGGATAGATTGGTCCAGAAAAGTTCCAACCAAGTGGAAAGTATCATGGAATCATACGAAGATACTGATGAGAGAGATTATCAAGGATATTGTTCCAAAGGCTATTTTGACTAGATGAAAGAAGGGATTTCAACCTCCCATTGACAAATGGATACTTCAAGACACATATGCACATCAACTTCCTCAAATGCTGGAGAAACTGGCTACTCACCTGCCTCTTGCACCTTCATGGCAGGAGTTTTATACTACACAAGTATTCACTCACAATAATACGGTGTTCAATGCATACAAAATTAAATTACTCTTGCTCTATAAACGATATGAAATGCGATTTACTCCTCCCTCAAATTAATGTCAGAACTCTATGAAGATGTCTATACTTCGTGATTTAGTTTTGGTAAGAATCGAGAAGATTTTCTCAAGAAGATAACTCCTCAACAAATTGAAGATGCCACTACCTACGTGAGCAACTTTTTGGGAAAACAGGTGGTTGTTGCAGGCAAGACGGTGGTGGATGTAGGATGTGGGAGTGGTATTATGTCACTCGCTTTTTTGCAGCTAGGTGCTAAAAAAGTACTTAGTATTGATATTGATGATACGAGCATTGCGTGTGCGCAACACGTCAAACAGCAGTTTGGTATCTCAGATGATCGTTGGGAGATCAAGAAGTGCTCGGTCTTGGATAAAGAAAGTATAGCTCATTTTGGCACCTTTGATATTGTCTATAGTTGGTGAGTTATTCATCATTCTGGAGATATGTGGCGTGGGTTAGAGAACCTTTTTGCTTTGACTCATTGACACACCTATCTTTATTTAGCCCTCTACAATACGTGTACTCGCTGGATAGAATGAACAAGTGCTTTTTGGCATGCTGTCAAAAGCGTCTATAGTAAGTATCATCGAACGAGATATATCATCAAACCGCTCTACACCGCTTACCTACTTCTGTGACTAATTGCTACAGGGAGGAATCCAATCACCTACATCCGTGGTTACAAAAGTTTCCGTGGAATGGACTTTTTCACCGATATAGAGGATCGATTGGGGGGCTACCCGTATGAGTATGCTCACTTTGATGAGATAGTTGACTACTATCAAAAAAAGTGATATACGTTGCTCGATGGTATACGTGTGAGAAGTATTGGATGTAATGAGTTTTTATTTCAAAAAAAAGAATAACATTATGATCAATGATATAAAAAATCATCGAGAATATGTACATACGGATCAAAGTAGAGCTTTTAGTAAAATTGCAGACCGATTTTGTGGAAGGCAAAATTATGAGTTTTATGATATTTGTCACAAATATCTTGCAGGACAACCTTATAAAAATATCTTTGAGGTTGGATGTGCCCCAGGAAATTTTTTGATGTACTTTTTTAAAAAATATGGCTTTGTACCCAATTGAATAGACTATGCAGTAGCGGGAGTTAAGAAAACACAGGAAAATTTTGTGAAACAACAAATTCCTTGAAAGATTTGGCAACAGGATTTTTTTGATGATACATTCATCAAAACATACCAAGAACAGTATGATGTAGTATTTTCTTTGTGATTTATAGAACATTATGATGACCCAACGGATGCTATTCAAAGACATTTTGCTCTTACCAAGCCAGGTGGATTGGTAATAATTACTATCCCCAATCTTCATGGCCTCAATAAGCTAGCTGTCCCCCGCGACATACTGGCTATTCATAATAGAGGTATAATGAATGAAGCTGCTCTTAGATGATTGTTCTTTTCATATACTATCCTTCACCTAGAACGTATGGGATGACCATTGAATGTTGGCTTATTCTTCTACAAAAACAAAATCCTGGAGACGATAAGACTTGCTTTATTTGGCATACAAAGATTGGTGATTGATCCTTTGCTTATTTTGTTCTACCGTTTAGGTATCAAGTGTAATCGATGAAGTTCACCACAACGAATTATTATTTGCAAAAAAAACTAAGAAACATATTTGACATAGAGAACATGCAACCATTGACGAGGTAAAAGATGCACTATTATCCGCAGTAGACATATTTTGAAACTTGGGAAAGTCTGTAGCGCTGCGTTCATATATTGAAGTCACTTTTGCCTTTCTCACCCAAGTAAGTAGTTGATACCGATACGCATATCATACTCGCTTTTGATGTGCATAAATCATTTGCGGTCAAGGTCGTCAGCAATTGTAGCAAATATTTGTTCATTTCCTTGAGCATTTTTGAGAAATCTTGTTTTGGCAAATGTTTTAGTGATTTGTATCTGTCATGTATGGCTAGTTCTATACAATCTACCAACATAGTCTCGCAGTAATATGACAAGTTGGTGACGTTCCATCAACTGCCGCATACGGCACCACATGACTCACTCAGTAATTACTTCTTCAGAAAACCTTAATCCTTGGTCACCAAAAAAAATATGACTTTTTGTTATCAGTCCCATTTCTCTGTTGATGGCACCTAGAAGGTAGTCATCATAAGTAAATATCCTTTCTTGTTTTCCTTGCAGTATATCTTTGGAGCCGACGATCTGCCCATGTTCATTTTGACACAAAAAGTAGAATCATAAAACTTGGTCATAACGCTGTTCCTCTTTGAGTTGTTGTCGTGAACGTAAACAAAATATAAAAAGGTCTGGAATAAATTCATCATCATCATCTAAGAGTATAGTCCAGTCACTTTGTGGGGACATATGTGCCAATGCAACATTCCTGGCTTTTCCTGGCAAGCCACTATTTTCTTGATAAAAATAACGAATGGTATCATGTTGGGCAAGCAAAGGGGCGATGTAGTTGCGTGTCCCGTCCGTACTCCCATCATCTACAATGAGTAT
>JAYREU010000062.1:0-12059 GCA_041908765.1 Candidatus Absconditabacterales bacterium | reverse complement strand
GAAGAACAAAAAATAAAAACTGGGGCTTTGGCGACAAAAGTGAACCCCAGTTTTTGTGAGTCGCCAAACTTACGTCACTGGGTGATTCGTACACCCCAAATGGCTTTGGGATGTTCATATGTGGAGGAAACCACACGAAAGAAGAGGTATAAAGGACCATTTCGATTTTTTCATATAGAAAAAACCACATGAATCATTATCATGTAGCTTCATATCCATCCTACGCCCAAAGGCATTTTATCAAATTTTTCCCTGACCTATGCTGAGTTTATATCTTCACATCCCGTTCTGTCGTCATAAGTGTCAGTATTGTAGTTTTTTTGTGATGCCGACCAACGAACTTGCCAAAGAAAAGCTCCAGGAACAACAAACGAAATATCTTGGTCATCTCCGTACGCAGATCACCTTGTGGAAGGAGTTGTTGCCTCAGGAGAGACTCAAAACACTCTATATTGGAGGAGGGACGCCGTTGCAATTGGGGAAAGCAAGATTGCTCGAGCTGATAGCACATACCCTGACGACATGGGGGAGTGAGTTTTTGGAGGAGCTGACGATCGAATGGAATCCAGATCCCTTGGAGGGAGTTATCACCGCTATCAAGGAGATTGGTGATGCCTATCCACAACTCTATAGACTGAGACATAGTATTGGTATACAGTCGTTCGATGATGCGGTGCTCAAAGCATCCAAGAGAAACTATACGTTTGAGCAAGTCCAAGAATTCTTGAGAAGTCTCCAAAGTATCAAACAACAGAATCGATGTTATAATCTTGATTTCATCGCCTTTGGCATGGAACAAGACGGCAAAACGCAAGATCGGTGGGATGATGAGAAAAGAGCATTCTTTCAACGTATTGCCAAGAGTCAAACGTTTGATAGTTTCTCGGTCTATAGTCTCGAACACAGCCAAGGATCTGACTGGTATCATATGGCAAGCGAGTTGCGTCCTGCATTTGACGATGAGACCCAGACAGAGGAGTACATTACCTTACAAACTATGCTTCTCCAAGCGGGGTATACTAGATACGAACTCTCCAATTATGCGCTCACAGGCAAAAGAAGTATACATAATATGGCCTATCGACTACAGGAGCCGTATTTGGGCTTGGGTATCAATGCGACTTCCTGTCTCCCCATGCACCTCGTGCCAGAGAAACTAACTAAACTAGCTCAAGGTGAACTAAAAACCGACAGCAAAAGTATCCGCTTCCAAACGACTAATCAACGAAAAAAATGGGACGAAGAAGCCTTTCCTTATACGATTGGTGAAGTCATTTCACCCCAGTTGCATCGCTTTGAGCATTGCTTACTCGGGCTCAGGACAGACAGGGGAGTGGAAGGATGTGCATCCTATGCCGACCTCCTCGTACCGAATTGGGAAACGCAGGTAGCAGATCTGTGTACCGAAGGGTTCGCGACCTACGATGCAGGGCATTTGGTACTCACTACACTTGGGATGAATGTCTACAATACCATCATCACCAATCTTTTTGGGGAGCAAGTGCGAGAGACAAAATCCGGTTAAATCTTGCAAAAGAATAGGTTTTCAGTACATACAGTCGTTTTATTCTTTATGGGAACCTCATGGGAGACAATACATGCTGTGGTGCTGGTTGTTGCAAAGACGAAGAAGGTAAAGAAGGTTGTGGGAACGGTGGATGCGGTTGCGGACATACTCATGATCATGCGCATGGAGATGCAGAACATCCACTCCATCTCAGTGCAGAGCAGATTAGTGAAATCAATGCTATCTTGGGAGATATTGAAGATCCAGAGATCATGGACAAAGATCTGACGCCTGAGCAAATCGCGAGACTCAAAGAGATTTTTGGTATAGCAGGAGAGGAGGAAGGATGTTGTGACCATGATCACGCAGGACATACCCACTCGTAGTATACTTTAGAATCTAGACTCTAGACTCTAGAAATTAGATTCCAGAACTAAAGATTGAGGAAGATACTAAAAAAGTGAGGAGAATTCCTCACTTTTTTATTTTTCAACTTTCCACTTTTCCACCTTCAACTTTCTCACTTTCCAAAATTATTTCTTCTTCCCGTTTCCATTTCCATTCCCATTATCAATCCCTAGATCATTATCGACAATAGCAGCGAATTTCTGAGTTTCTAGGTCAGGCCATGCAAGGTGCATATCCTTGAGTGTCTCTGCAATTTTCTTAGCGACTAGGTAAATCTTCCATCGATTTTCATCAGAAGGGATAATATGCCAAGGAGTGTCGTTACATTTGGCAAAAATAGTATGATACACATCCACGTACTGATCCCATTTCGCACGACTTTCCCAGTCATGGTCATTGTGCTTTCGGAATTTTTCTGGACTTTGGAGCCTATCCGTAAGTCTTCTTTTCTGTTCTTCAGGAGAAATATGGAGATAGAATTTGAGCACGGTAGTATGATTGTGTGCCAATAATCTCTCAAAATCATTAATATGTTCATATCTTTCATCGATATATTTTTTGGAGTATATACCCTCGACTGTAGGCACCAAAATATCCTCATAGTGCGAACGATTGAATACATGAATCATTCACTTTTCTGGGGTAATTTTGTGCACTCTTCGCAAGAAATCATGTCCAAGTTCCTCGTGCGTGGGTGCTTTGAAGCCATAGACTCTACAACCGAGAGGGTTGACACCAGAAAAGATCTTTTTGACCGTACCATCTTTGCCTGATGCGTCCATACCTTGCAAAATAATCAAGAGGCTTTGCTCGCCTTGAGCATAGAGCTTACGTTGGTCCTCTTCAATCTCTTCGAGAAGTTTCTCTATCTTCTCCAGTACTTCCTGCTTGCTTACATTCTTGGGGGGAGTGGTTGGAAGGTCGTACAAATCGATTTTCATGGGAATTTTGGGTAAATAAAGTGCTCTTGCAATTAGTTATTATTTTATTATACATTCTTTTTTAGATTTGTCAAATATTCATGCATCTAGAAAAAGAGATTAAAGTACTTGAAATCGAACCCGACGCCTTACACCTCCAGCTACTCGACCACGGAGGAACAATTGTGTTTGCAGGCAACATAGTAGACTACTTCTATGATTATGCTGATGGGAGCCTCAGCAAACAAAAAAAACGTATCAGACTCAGACAACAAGGTCAGCAATGGCTGTTTACTTTCAAGGAGCGTCATGTACATGATCGCCTCAAAGTTGCCACAGAGCACGAATTTCTTATTGATAGTCCTGAGGAAATCAAGGAACTTTTGGCCTCCTACGGTCTCGTGTGTCATCACCAAGAAACCAAAACAAGGACAGAGTACAAAGTAGGTGAAGTTGCATTTGCAGTAGATACGTACTCTTGGGCGCCTCCTTTTCTAGAAATTGAGTCAGCGTCTACTAAAGCTGTCTACCAATGGATCAAACGTCTGTGATTACAAAAAAATACCCTCCTCACTTGTGGGAGAGAAGGGTTATTCCGTTATTATACTCTACCGCAACAATAATTCATAGAATTATTGTGCTAAGTATACTGTACCTCTAACGAAAATTCCTCACTATATTTAGGAATTTTCAGTTGATGTACACTACGAAACTATCAAACAGGAGGTTGCTTAGCATAATCCTCAAACATATGATGGAGTTGCATTTTGCTAGGGACTGGCACATGCTTGGTATTTCCTAATTCCGTAATTTTGTCGATCACGGGTTGGAAGAGTTTCCAATCATTTACCTTTTTGAGATAGTACATACCAAGACAGTATTTGCTACAATGTTCCATGGGTTCGATGCCCTCTTGACGCATAAGATGATGACTCAAGGTATCTCCACTCACTGATTTGCTTTCGATAATGACAACATTGGAGAGGGGTATTCTCTTCGCAGATGCTTGATCTGACTCTCTATAATCGGCAAAAGAAAGATTGAGGTCTATAGTGAGTCTTTCATCATTCTGTTTGCTACACAAGGTAAGTCTATTGTAGGAGTTGTTCAAAACAGGGAAGATAAGTTGATGGGGATGATCTCCATAGATGCTCCAATAAATACCTTCATAGAATTTCATTGCTTCATTGGTCATCGCACCATGATTATCCAATCCATACTGATATCTGAACTTGCGGACTAAGCTTTTGATTTTTTGCTTGTATTCAAAGAACACGAGATCTCCACTTTCGACATAATGTCTGGTTCTTACTTTGGTTCTCTGTTTTTTACCCTGAAGATGTTGGAAGTAGAAGTCATAGTTTTTGGTATCCATATATACATTATCATAGGTGAACAAGACATTATCCTTGATCTCCAGGACGAAAAAATGCTCTTGCAAATGCTGAAGCAGTGCAGGTAATTGCGAAAGGTGAATCATATACTTGGTTTCTACTCTATCCAACAACTGGACAGTACTATTGAGTTGTGTCAAAGAAATAGGAGCAAATCATTTGAGGGTAGTATATAGTTCTTTTTGCATTGGTATGTATGGTGAACTTCAATAAACGTAAACAATAATACCTATATTGTGAAATTTGTCAAAAAATCAACCTACTTTTTTGCATTCACGTTGTCAATATAGCAAAATTATCTACAGTATAGCCAAAATAGCGGTATTTTTCATCAAGTATCATCTCTCCATCGTGTTGACTATCCCCAAAAATACATACCTCCCCCAGAGGTCTCCATCGATACTAGATTGCAAAAGATAGGTGAATGAAAGCCAGTTTTCAAACTTATGCCTATATATCGTTTATGGTGTATCCACACTAAACGACTCATATATCTCTTCATCAACATCCACAGATTTTTCGAGGCTCGTAATTTCGTCATCGCTCAAATACAAATGCATAGTTGCAATAAACACCATCTCGCTTGCCTCATATATGTAGTGGTCTACATTCACTAAGGTGGTGATATGCACTTCTTCCAGATTTCCTTGCTTACTTACCTCCAAAAAGAGATGCATAAACTCTGTATGGAGACGCTTGATGACACCAAATGCAGAGTATAATTCATCGTACCCTACTACGGTGTTATGCCTTTGGGTTACGTTGGCGATATGTCTATAATAGATCACCAACATCTCTAGCGTCTTTTTGAAGAGGAGTTGTAATTTAGGATCCATACTTTCTCTCAGATCCACCAACTCATGACGAATATTTTTGATAGCTTTGATCGCTTTGAGACAACTATACAATGAGGTTTCAATATGACGAAGTTGCAACGCATTGTCTTTGCCCTTCTTCAATGACTTGAGATGCAAGAGTGCAGTGATCATAATATCTGAATCTTGTTTAATTTTTTCATACTGATGGATATGTTCTTGTTTTTTCCAGGGCAAAAGTGTCTTAGTAACAGCCTCAGGATCAAACTCTAAATGCTTGCAATGTTCCCAATTGATGCCATAAATATAACTAGTATATGCGATTGTTCTCTCCAATAACTCCTTGCTATCAGCTTCAAGTGCTAATGTTTGTGCTCACGCAAATGATTGATTTTGTTGGTTCTCTCCCAATTGTTGAATATGGAGTTTTGCCTCATCCTTGCGATCAGGCACAGTCCAAATTACCAACTTGGTAAACGGTTTGATGGTAATACCAAATAAAATACAAGTAGTCAAATTGTATACTACATTGAGTACAGCATTACTCATAGCAGGATTGTCCTTGAGTCCAAAAAGTTCATTGGACACCCAAATATACTGGTAGAAAAATATTACACCAATAATAGTTGAAAGTCAGTTGAAAAGTACATGACTCATGGCCACTTGTCTTTTGATTCTCGCACCACCCAATGATGCTAGGAATGCGGTCCATGTCGTTCCCATATTGGCACCCATCATAATAGCCACTGATGCCTCAAAAGTAATAATACCACTAGATACTGCAGCCAACGTAATTATTCACAAAGCACCGCTCGAGGACATCATGGCAGAAAATACTGCTCCCAAGACACCAAATCCCCACAAGGGCAACCACTTATACTGAGCAATATCAAACGATGCTTTGATAGCATCGACACTTTCCTTCATCCAACCAATACCTACGAAAAACAGTCCAAATCCAATGAGGAGTTTTGCGTACCATTCCCATTTCTCATCCTTGATAAACATCAAAATCAGTGCGCCTGCACCGATCAAGGGGAGTGCCAAGCGCCCAATATCAAACTCGCCAAATCCAATAAGTGCTGCAAACAAGGGTAGCATAGGGGATCCAATATTTGCACCCAAAATCACGCCAATAGCACTCGGCAACGTCATTAATCCTGCCCCAGTAAATGCCAGGGTAAGTAATGAAACGAGCGTACTACTTTGCAATAATGTGGTAGTCCATGTTCCTGTCCAAATAGCTGACCAGGTCGTTTTGGTGTATTTATTCAAAAAATATTTGAGTTTTTTTCCTCATAAGTAATTGAGTGCTTGCTCAAAATTGTTCATTCCATAGATGAGAATACCAATTCAGGCAAGTAATAACCAAATATCAAATCCCATGAGCTCCTATACAAAAAATAAACGTACATATATAGTACGTTTTTATGTCAGAAAAAGCAAATTTTGTCAACTATTTTTTGGAGAAAGTGATATGTCAAGTAGTTGTATGCTAGGGAGCAATCTGACGTAGCGCAATTTTGACGTAGTCAACTTTGGTAGCAAGGCTTTGATAGTCTTCATATTCCTCAGGTAAATCTGCATCAGCAAACCAATCAATAAGCCATTCCATCTGGGGATGATTGAGGTCTATGTAGGTCTGCTTGCTAGGTGTTTTGATAGCTCCTACGAGTTGCTCGAGGATGTAGAGGGGTACTTCAAAAGGGGGGAATCCTTGATCAGTAAACGCTACCAACGCACGTTGACGTTGGAGATCAATACGAATGGAAGAAAAAAGAAAGTCATTCATCGGATAGCCACCATTGGTGAATTGTTGGAGTTCTTTATTACCACCAAAAATCCATCTGACTAAGAAGTTGATAGCTTTCCAATCGGTAGAAACGGAAGACAACGTGAAAGATCAAGGGACGCCTTTGAGTTGCAGTAATAATGCGCCACTACTATCTAATCACAAACAACATGTGTACTGCGCTAGGCATATAGTCTCTTTGTCACCAGGATAGAGTGTATAGATACTTGGAGGAGTGGTTTCGGGTTTTTCCACTACGTCATGAGAAGAAAGTACATACGTCTGAGGATCAGTGAGTATGTTTGCACACTGCTTTTGAGTAGTTTGTATGTGCTGAGTATGTTTTGGTAGGTGGGAATCACGAGGAGGAAGCTCAGGCATCGCTTCTAAGAACATATGGTCAATGGATGATAAAGTAGCATGACCATACGAATATTATTATCTATTTCAAGTTTTTGTCAAATCTTCATATCGGTTAAGATACCAACCAAACATCCAAAGAGCAAGAAGTACGAGACAGAGAAATTGTACCCGACCACTCACACGAACAAGGTAATCAAGGAGGAAAGATACACACCAAAATACAACGCCTTCGTAGAGGAGGAATTGTCATACCAAGTGTGCACGTCTTCACCTACTCAGATCAGCACTGGCAGTTCTGGCATGTGCCACCGTTAATCAGCCTATAAGTAGATGAGCAGGAAGTGCAAATGAACGAACTGCGCACACCAATAGCACTACTACCATACACAATAACCAAAGATCAAACAATACAAACGTCTGCATAATATCAGGCGTAATCGATCCATTAATCGTCAAATATAAAGCATCCAACAAACTTACTCCAAGTTGGAGCAACAAGAAGAAGTAAGCAAGACACAAGATTGACACTGCCCATTGTTTGAGAGAGAGGACTGGTCTTTTGGATCACATGAGCCAAAGAATGCCACTCCCAATCGTACCAAAGAGGAGGAGAAAAGGTAATGCATCAATAATTCACTGGAGCAACTCAAGTACAAGTGTCCATAGTTGCCCTCGTAATGTATCTACTGATCACCGCCAAGTACTAGGGATTTCCCATCCTGGTATCCAGGGACTAATCAGCAAGAGGAGTGCCCATAGAAGTATAACTCCCAAGCATGGCCACAATCGATTCAAACGACTCATCAATATATCTACCACACGAAGTAACAAAAAATGCTGGTGTGTCTTCATAAACATGATCGAAAAATAAAAGAGACTATGCCTCGTGATGATGAACGGCAGTATGTTGATGCTGTTGCGTAGCCCCTATTCTCGAACGATCCCATTGCAAGAAGAACAAAGAAGCAACAATACTATAGAATACTTGCATTACCAGCATAGCACCATTGTGGATGAGGTCTGGGAAAAACGCCCATCCCCACAAACCATAACTAGCTTTGAGTCCCCATTGCAAACAAGCACTGATAATGATCATTGGTAAGTATAACACAATCATATATCCTACCGTTTTCCATCGTCTTCATTTCACAATACGCTTACTTTCATCCAGTGCAGCTCTTCGCTTCTTGCCATAATGTACTACTACATAGACGGTAAATACCCAATAGACCAAGAAAATAATACCAGGGATAATAAGCAACAACAACAGTCCAAACAAAAAGAGTATTTGCAACAGTGTCGTACCCAAGATGCCAAAAAGCATTTCACCTGCTTCTTGTAATGCCTTCTTCCAACCCAATGCACGATGATGATCTACAAATGACCTTACCTGCAAAAATACGGCAGCAGTCATATACATACCGAGGATAGCGATAGCAAACTGAAGTAATGAATGCAACATCATCAACTCTAATGAGCCATCTACCGCAAATGCATAGGAATACACTCCTGATTGTACTGGCGTAGCAATAAGTTGCATAGGGATCATACTCAAGAGCAAATAGCCAATACCCAAAAGCCATGCAGCAGTAGTCAAGAAATCTTTGTAGTGAGTAGTGAACAAGTGCCAAGCATGAGTGAAGATACTTCAAATTCACGAGGTAGGTGTATGCGTCATCAAAAAAACAAGAAGTAGGTAAAACAGTGCCTTCTCTCTATCGTTTTCTGTACCAATAGCAAGCCATCGCCTCGTTTACTACAATCAAAAATACTTCATTTTATATGTCAAATAGCTCTTGCAATGCGATACTACTCGAGTATAGACATACAAAAAGAGAGATATGGAGATCATACCAAAGACATTCCTCGTGGGTACGGGTAGTCCTGTCCCCTTGGCGATTATCAAGGTGGTTGCATATAGCAAGGCCTTACCACAACGTATTATTTGTCTTCCAGAGCCAGTCGCAGGGAAGTGGTACCGCGTCCACATCAAAGAAGATCGTGAAATTGTCCTGGACAAAAAAGTGATGGAATGGACGGAGATACAAGATGACCTCGTGGTCTATTCATATCTCCAATGTCTCACCCATGCACAAACACAAACATTTGACCTCCTGAGCAAATGGGCAACTGCTGGATTTATGCATATGACCTCACTTCCTCCGTGGTGGCTGAAGTACCAACTTCCACAGCTTTATGCAGAGGCACTTGAAGGATTCTTCTACCAGCAAGGAAAAAAGTTTCGAGTGGAATAGCGTGCACAACATGTACTTGACGGGAACTCCCGTCTTTTTTTATGTACGCTTGATTTTGTAGGCTCATTGAGTATACACACGGCCAGGTCATTGACCTATTCCTTACTTTCCCTTCTAGGCCACTATAGCTCAGCTGGTAGAGCGATCCTCTCGTAAGGGATAGGCCACCGGTTCGATTCCGGTTAGTGGCTGGGTGCACCTCGTCATTGCGAGGAACTTGTGACGAAGCAATCCATGTGTTCGCTACGGGACTGCAGCCACACGTCGCGGGTTCCTTAAAAATTAAAAACATGTATCTATCCTTACACAGGGCCTTAGCTCAGATGGTATCCCGCTAGCTTCGCTACGGGACTGCAGCCGTGCTCGTGTGTTTACCATGTTAGTAAATGTATTTGTTAATTTATGTTCACCTACCTACACAGGGCCTTAGCTCAGGGGTAGAGCGGCGGTCTCCAAAGCCGCGCGTCGCGGGTTCAAATCCTGCAGGCCCTGTTTCAAATTTACAAATAATCAAATAACCAAAAAGACAAATACATTGGGACGCGAAAGCAATTTGCAGGTTTAGTCCCTGAGGGTGTTTATGCCCTTTAGGGTACTTGCACCCGATTAGGGGCAAATCCTGCAGGCCCTGTTTCAAATTTACAAATAATCAAATAACCAAAGCTTCAAATACATTGGGACATGAAAACAATTTGTCCTGCAGGCCCTGTTTCAAAGTTACAAAGCTGCAAATAACCAAAAAGACAAATACAACAGACACGATGTGATCGTGTTTTTTTTATGTCTACAAAAAAGGCTTGTCTTTTTTCATTAAGAAAAAAGGAAGTGGGAATCCCACTTCCTGGTTGCAGGCAGGCACCTGCTAGTTTCGTTTCCTGTTGGGTTCATCTCCTAACTCTGGATGATCATTGACAAACTTGATCGCGGCTCGGAGTGAGTCCTCATAACTCCATTGGAGTTGTTTGAGAACCGAATCCATTTGCGACTTGAGCAGTTGCACTGAGGCAAAGGTCGAAGGCGCTAAAAAGTCAGCATATCTTCCTCCATCACCGAAGGTGCCAATTTCAGTCGCTGATAGCGAGTCCAAAACGTTCATCTCAAATGGAGTTGCATGTCGATTTTGATATCTTGCAATGCTATGCATGATTTTTAAATCGTTGTATTCAGCATCTGTGGTTATCTTGCCTTGCTGAGAACTACTAACTGGTGTCGTATGAACACATCCCACCATACACAGCATGATCATCATCAAGAGACCACACATTACACATGAGAATCTCAAGATTTTAGACATATCCCTGATCAGGTCAGGCAATAAAGTTACGATTACTTTTTTCATGTTTCTATTTTTTGTCAGTGAATTCATTTGGGTTATTCTTCATGTAGTCCCTAATCAGCGCAATGGTGTCTTCTTTGGCCATCGCCAGGAACCGTTCACCAGCTAAGATGCGTTGCATCTCTTCCAGTTGTATTTCCATAGCTTCTTGGCGTTTTTCCATCCGCATCATTTTTACCAACAAAGTCGGCGTAATATTGTCGGCACGAGCTCCATCAGTAGAATTAGTGCTATTGCTACCCGCACCCATCTGATGAATCAGAGTTTTTTCCTCTTGAGAAAGGTTTGCGTTGAGGTAATCAGTAAGATTACTTGATCTGGTTGATTGAACCTCTTGCGGGTTTTCAATTTGAGATTCACATCCCAACATGAATACACACATACAAATTGCAATTACTTTTTTCATTTCTTTCTCTTTTTATTTTTTTTATCTGTGAAATATTGTGGGTTATTTCGCATGAAGTCACGAATAAACTCGATACTGTCCTGATGAGTCATAGACAGACGTTGCTTGATGATAGCGACGTCAAGCAAGAGTGAATCTTGTCTGCGCTGCATCATCGTAATGCGAGCCATCATAGATGGCGCTAGGTTATTGGCTCGATCATTATGCTCTTCCATGTTTACCACACTGAAACAATTCATCTCCCTGAGCAACTTCATTTCTTCAGGATGCAAATGATTCTCTAGAAATGCCAATATCGATGGTGGAGGTTGAGGAGGCAGTGCCACTTGCTCATCTGCGACCGGTAATGGATGGTCATGGTCAACAGTCGTAGTTGTAGAATCTTGGGCAGATGCTTCAGGTACTGTAGCGGTTTGAGTAGCATAAACCGCCTGTCTCTTCTTCACAACTTTTTGTAAGAGAGGCCAAGCTAACAAAACCACAATACCAGTGAATATCAATGCAATGAAAATGTTTAGTGTTGCTTTCATTGTTTTGGATTTTTCCCTTTTGTCTCCACCAACTCTGGGTGGTCTCGGATCAATTTGATCGCTGCTTGCAGCGAATCATCAAATGTCCAAGTACACTGGTGTCGTAGAAGTTCCAGTAGTGTATCTACTTTCCTCCTCGTGACCTCGCCGTTTGCAAAGTCCAAAGGAGCAGTAGCATCTGCTATATGTCCTCCATAATCACCATATGTCGACACTCCAATACGCATATCATTGAGATCACTCACGATATGCTTGGTGGTTGAATCCATATGGTTATTTGCATAGTATTGCAAACGCCATTTGTAATCTGTAGCGTGTTGGTCATTACTACCT
>JAYREU010000061.1:0-5451 GCA_041908765.1 Candidatus Absconditabacterales bacterium | reverse complement strand
GAGATTTGTCAGAAATTATCCTTGGTAGTCAAATCATAGAGCATAGGAGTGTAATAGACGAAGCAGAGCAGATATGCTCACATTGCTAGGGCATAGAGGATAATAGTCAAATAGACAGCTTGCGGAGAGAGATTTGCCAAGAGACCACAACAAGCGAAAAGCGATAGTGAAACAGTTGTCCACAAACGAAGTCCTTGTATTTTGGAACCACCGTGATCAATATATTTACCAGCATATGGTGCCAGCAAAATAAATACTAATGAAGCTATGGGCAAGGTGATATTCCACCATAGTTCACTCAGTTGATTATCTAGCACTACTCGCTGAGAAAACGAAAACAAAAAAATGATCATCACCAACGAATTTGCAAAATCATACATCGTTCGCAAAAATATATTCTTCTTGAGCATTGTTATGCATCATGATAAAGTTTCAAAAATATAGCCAAAAAGAAGAGATACTCAAGCCTCAAGTCTCGTTTCTTAAATCTTATTTCTTAAGTCCTATTTCTAAATTCAATTTCAACGAACGCCTTGATACGAGCGAAAAACTCTCTCACGAAATTGAGACCTAGTGGTGTAGGTCGCTCTAAATCGACCGGGTATCCTCGGGCCTCAATTCATAGTTTTCTAGCTATATACAGACTTCTCGCAAGGTGAAACGACTGCGTGAAAATGATTCCCTGCTCAATACCATATATATGCTTTGCTCTTCGAAGACTATCGTACGTATCTAAACCTTGGCCATCTATCAATAATTTCGTGTCTGGAAAATTGTGTTCCAAAAGATATCATGCCATAGATGTTGCCTCTTGATATTCTGGCCCTGCATCAAATCAACTTACCAATAGGCGTTGCAACAATCCATCTTGATATGCAGCATTCCCTTGATCTACTCTTTGTTGCAATAAGGGGGAAAGTTCACCATCATGTTTCACGGACGCTCACAATATAATTCCTCGTTCTACCTGCACAGGAGGTAATGTGGTAATATACTGCTTACTATACTGAACAATATAGATATTGATACCAACACAACACAACAAGAATAATATAATCACCCAAGAGAGGTAGAATGCAATTCTCTGTATATTACCTCTCGAAAAAGCTTGCATTATCCAATCTTATCAAGTCACAAAACGTGCAACACTTGCTTTTCTTGTGCTTCAATTGCATCTACATAGTCCATAGTAATATCGCCTCTTTCATTGTCTCATTCAGCAATAAAAGTAATGGATCAAATATCTAAGAAACTATTGAGTAATCAAGATTTCTGTATGGTAACAGATTTGATTTTGTCTGCGTGGAGTTTTTGCACTTCTTTGGCAAACAATCATTTTTGGTCGTGTCTAATCACTTCTTTGGGAGTAACGAGTAAGAAATCCATAGCATAATGCATATAATTTTTGCCAACTTTACGCAAAAGCAATATACCTAGGATAAGCCAAAATATCCAAAATCAACTCTGTTGTACGATACTTCCTATACGCTCTGGCACAAACGTAATCCATGCTTTGAGTGCTCATACATAATCTACGAAAACATCACTGTACATAGCATACAGCGAAACTGCAAGCGCCAAAAAATATAAGAACACTACTCGTCCTATATGTGTATAATAATAGAGCTTAGATCTGGAAACCAGGATGACTGCATCATCTCAAAATAACGCACGATATTCTATCAGTAGCTGATCTTTGCTATTCGTGTTGAATGCAGAGAAAATCCTCATGTTAGCGACACAATAAAACTAAAATTTATTCGACTGTTATGCGCATTTCTTTTTTGCATACTTCTTGTCATCGCTTATCAGTGGCCGTAATAATATAGATGTTTTCTCCTGAGACAAGTGTTTGTTTGGATTTTGTCAGATGCATTGAAAAGGCTCCTTGATAATACTGATCAAAGGTAATCGGTGCGGTTTTGCCATTATGATACAGTGAGAGATTACTTACTCGCGCTCACTTACCTACCAACCACAAAGAGTTTGCTTTCACTCATTGCTGGGCAATACTCCCTGAAAGATTGAGGAAAAAGTTTGCCTCAATTGTCTCACACGCACCGGGCTGGTCAAGTGGGAATGTGGTAAGTTGTGTTTTTCAGAGTATACCCAATGCAAATATATCAACTTGAGCTTGCTGAAATCCATCGTTAATATGCAGGACAGAACCTGAGAGTCAGATAGTAAATCAATACGTTGCAGATTGTTCAGTGCCTGGTGCAATAACACGTTGCGTCAATGCATGAAACGAACCTTCTTTTATTTTTTTCCAACTATCACGGACTCATTTCACATAATATTGATAACGGAGACCTGGGTGTATAAGTGCATAGTAATTGTCTCGATCTTTGTACATGTACACGATAAGCTTTTCTCTTTGTGTTTCTACTGTCAATGTATGTCCATCTTGATGACGAATTTTGGCGAGCGACAATTGTTGTTGAGTTTCGTATCGATCAATCTGCAGTTCGTATCTCAGCATATCACCCAGTGCACGAAGTGTTTTGAGAATGTGAGTTTGCTCATCTCGAAATACAAGCCCCAGATATATATTTCACATTTCTATTGTATAGAGCGGAAAGTTCTCTCTCAATATCTCACCGTTAGGTAGCATAATATCATATATAAAGGCATCTGGCTGTTTTTGGCGAAATGCATATCGCAAGAGATACTGTTTTTTGAGGGAAAAGCTCATACATGCTGGAATGGCAGTGTACTGATAATCATGTTCAATGAGTACACCTTGTTGTGGTTGGGAAGTATCACATCCATACGTGATGAGATTCGTTGGCGAACGATCAAAATCAGACATTTCTAGTAAAATATCTTCATCTCGCTCAGCAGGAATATAATGCGGGTCCAAATAAAGAATTGTTTTACCGACCTCAATACGTTGATAATCAACCTGTAACTGAACACGTCTTTCAATCTTTGTGCCATCTTCAAAAACAACTTCTATCACGTATTCATTATTTCCATTGTAGATTGTTTCCTTTCAGAGACTGACTTCATACTGCCACGTATTATCTTCACTAATAGTATCAACTAGCAATTCCTTTTGACGATTTCTGCCAGGATGACTATAATAAATATGCACATAACTTGCTCAACTACTCACCACTCCCTGGAACATATATACGGGTGAGTACAAACGGATTTGATCTTTATCATCTCTAAGTTTGAGTCGATAATCTCCTCATTGATTTTTGCCAGATAGCTTTCGTTGCAAAAACGTTTGTAAACGATCAGTGAGCGAAACTCTTTGACGTCATTGAGGAGTCTGCAATTCATCTGGAGCTACGCCAATTGCTACGAGCAAATAGTGTATTGCAGGGACATCGCGCAGGAGTGACATTTGTGTTTTATCATTCAACGCTACACGAGCAAAGACAATTCAAAAAATGATGAGTGTCCAAATCACCAAAAACGTATACAATCAAAGAGTTCTCAATGGTTTATGCATGGGCGTACCAGATACAAAAAAGACTCTTTAAGTATACGTTTGCGCATTGTTTTGTCAAATAATGTGGTGGGTTGTCATCCTTAGCGATACCTCGTCATCCTGAGCGTTAGCGAAGGATCCAGGAGAAATGGAATTGTCATCAAATACGTTTCCTGGATGCTTCACTCATTTCATTCGTTCAGCATGACGAGTGACGAATTATCTATTGCATTTGAATACAATTACATCCCCTTCTCTCACAATGTACTCCTTACCCTCGAGACGCAAATGTCCCTTTTCTCTTGCACCAGCTCGTCCGCCATCAGCAACGAATTCAGGATAGGAAACTATTTCAGCTTTGATAAATCCACGCTCGAAATCTGTGTGAATGACACCAGAAGCTTGTGGAGCAGTGCTTCCTTGTTTGATGGTCCAAGCTCTCGTTTCTTTTTCACCGGTGGTGAAATAATACATCAATCCGACAGTGCGAAATCCAAGCGCAATCAAGTCATCCAACGTGGGTACTGCCCCAATATCCTCAGTAAGTTCTTGCAAAAACATCTGTCTCTCTTCTGTGCTAGCCTCGAGTAGCTCCGACTCAAATTTCGCACAGACAATAGCGACCGGTTTGTGTAAATCTGCTTCAAATTGGCTCTTTATTTGAGCAGCATTCTTGAGTTCTTGTTCGTGCACATTGATCGCATAGATAAATGGTTTGAAAGTGAGTAGGTTGAACTGCTTCAATTGCTTTTTTTCTTCGGGAGACAGGTCTTTTTCACAATCATAGGCGAGTTTACCAGCGAGTAAGAGTTGTTGTACATGATGCAACACAGGCAACATTTGACCTGCTTCCTTGTCTTGTCCTTTGAGCTTTCTCTCGAGTTCGGGAATTTTCTTTTCAATCAGTTGTAAATCTGCAAGGATAAGTTCGGTATTGATGATTTCTACATCCCTCAAGGGGTTTGTTGATCCTTCGACATGCACCACATCACTGTCTTGGAAATGACGAACTACTTGAACGATAGCATCTACTTCTCTGATATGCGCGAGAAATTGATTACCGAGTCCTTCACCTTGTGATGCACCTTTGACCAGTCCAGCAATATCGACAAACTGAATTGATGCAGGGATAATCTTTTGCGTATGAGAAACTTCTGCAAGCACTTGCAGTCTTGGATCATTCACATTTACAATTCCCACATTTGGCTCGATTGTACAAAAAGGGAAATTAGCCGCATCTGCAGCGTATTGTTTGGTGAGCGCATTGAAAAGTGTTGATTTGCCAACATTGGGTAAACCAACAATACCGATTTTCATAGGTGTACACATAAGTAAATAGAAAGAATGTAGTGATCTCTGAGTTATTTACCAATCAAAAACTATGTGTACATAAAAATGTTGCATAAAAAAAGGCACCAATACGGTGCCTTCGTGCAAGAATTAGTTTCTGGATTAGTTCTTATTCTTCTTCACTTTGATGTCCACCTGCTCCACGAAACCGTACGTCTCTCAGAGCTAAGAGCTCTTGAAAGCTTGATGGGAAATTTTCGTCATCCATATGGAATCTGAACTGTCCATCGAGAGAGAGTAAGGTCCCTGGTTTGAGCGCATGTAAGCGCTTGTTGAGCAACTCCATTTGCTGTTGCGCAGCAGATGGTTCATCTGCTGTGCGTTGCGGGTTAAGCGATGCAGTCAGTGGCGGTAAATGGGGTCGTAGCTCAACAGGGATCTTCTCCTCATTGAACCCCAAGTGCATAAACTCATCCTGGACAAAAAAGAAGCCCAGTGATCGTAATACCTCTTGGGTAACTCCCCAGAGTTTCAAGTGAGATATTTTTTCATGCTTCTCGACCGCATGAGGAGTAGGGAAGTGAGCATTATCACCATGACCTCTATCTCCTCTGTTTCTTCTGTTTCTCGCAGTTGCATCCCCATTTGAGGAATTCCCTGCTTCGTAATTTTGACCCATAATCGATTTTTTTATACCTCAGGTTGGTGCCATTGGTAGT
>JAYREU010000060.1:0-1959 GCA_041908765.1 Candidatus Absconditabacterales bacterium | reverse complement strand
TCAGACAATAGGGTATTAATATTGTTTATGAATTTTCAGGACATATATTCTGCACTCAGAAAAATAAATTTTATCCTTTCTTATACCCCTCTCCCTCCCTTTTACAACCCAAAACCTCCTCTCACGACCGCGAGTAGAGGAGTAAGGAGTGCTCGTCGTCTTTACTCGCCAGGACATGGAGCGAACTCGCAGTTGGGTCAGGTGCGACCTACGGCAGAGCCATCGAGGCAAAGTTTGGCTTCCTCGGTACATGCGACAGAACGATCATCAGGCACCGCCAAAAAGAAATTGATCACGCCCCAGAGGGTGACGAGCAGAAGCAGGACGACAAAGGTGGCGATGATTTTGGTTGAGGTGTGTTAAACGGTCGAATTCGACCGTTCTATATCCTTAGGTATTCTCTTTAGGTAGGTTTTTTATGAAGGCATCGAAGTCAGATTCTATCGATTGGTGTTTGTTGTACTCAGTATAGATATCGAACGCTTTTTGTTCGGCTTGTGTATGAGAGATTGCACCCTTACCGTCTAACAGATAAAAATCATTGAATGCGAGGAATTTGTTGACTGATTCAGCCAAACTTTCCATGGTAAATTGCTTTCTTTGTTCCAATTGGTTTTCAATATAATCAAAATAGCTAGCAATCGTTCTCTCGAGTTTTTTGATTTCTTCTTCTGCTAGGTAGTTCTTGGCAATAGTGACATCAGACTTGAGTATTCTGCCTGTGGGTGAGTTTTTCCATGTCTTTAATCCCATGTGCGGTTTAGTGATATCTACTTCGTCATAAATGATCTCGGCTGCAGTTTTGCCTGTGATAGCGTAATGAAATTTATTTTGTACCATCGCAAAAAAGGTTTTGGTGATATCTGATGTGCTATCGTAGTCGATACTACACTCAGCAAAGATGTCAGTTATTTTTTGATAAATTCTGCGCTCACTTGCACGGATTGAACGAACTCTTTCGAGTAACTCTTCGAAATAATCCTTCCCGAAATAACGTCCATTCTTCAATCTTTCATCATCCATAGTAAATCCTTTGATCATATATTCTTTCAATCTTTCTGTTGCTCGGATACGAAATTGCGTGGCTTGCGTGCTGTTGACGCGATAGCCTACTGATATTATCATATCTAAATTATAGAAGTCAATATCTCTAGAAACGTCTCTCGTCCCCTCTTTTTGAACTATTAGAAATTTTCTAATAGTTGCATCTGGGTGCAATTCTCAGCTTTCAAAGATTTGTTTGATATGATAATTGATGGTCGCCACATCCACACCAAAGAGTTCTGACATTCTCTTCTGTGTTAGCCAAACATTTTCATTGTGGAAAAATATCTCTACTTTCACTTGGCCAGACGGTGTCGTATAGAGCAAAAACTCAGTGAGTTTTTCTTGTTGGTGTATTTCCTTCTTAGGCAGTGTCATCACAAGTGCTGAACGGTAAAAATTATCTTAACCTATTGTACTTCCTTATACTCCTCTCATCCACTTTTACAACTCAAAAACCCTCACACATGCCTGGTTGAGTAGGAGGTGATTGTGTATATCTATGTAAAGGTTAGTTTACATAGTGTGGCACTATGTAAACTAATCAACCCATTTTTTGACATACCTTGAGCCTTTGTCATCTTAGGTTTACCTACTGTTGTCGTCTTTATTCGCCGGGACACGGAGCGAACTCGCAGTTCGGTCAGGTGCGGCCTACGGCAGAGCCATCGAGGCAAAGTTTGGCATCATCAGTGCAAACGACGACGGGACGATCCGATGGTACCGACAAAATGAAATTGATCAGCCCCCAGAGGGTGACGATCAGGAGCAGGACGACAAAGGTGATGATGATTTTCCGTGAGGTGCTCATGAGAGGTGGGGGATGAGAAAAAAAGCTATAGAGTGAGTGTAGCGGTTTGGGGGGAGAAATATAGGGGAGAATAGATTCTTGGAGAAACAAAAAGACTAGCCTCT
>JAYREU010000059.1:0-1553 GCA_041908765.1 Candidatus Absconditabacterales bacterium | reverse complement strand
TGAAATAGCAAGCATACGCTTGCCTTCTGCAAATATGGGGAGGCTGAACAGTGTTTAATTATGGATCAAAAGGGAGATATTATTACAGACAAGAAAAGATTTTTGGAATTGATTGCATGTTCTCCGACCACTCCAAGAGAAAATTTACCAAGTTTACATGATGATACTACTACAAAGCTAGAAGAGTATTTCAATGAGTATGCAAATACAATAGAACACAAAGTACTTTTCTCAGATGACTCAAGAAGATCAAATGATATAACTGCATTTAGGAACAAACTTCAAAAGTATGCAGATGAGATTGTAGATCCTTATGATCATGAACAACATGATAAACTAGAAACTATTATTTCATTCCTAAATCAAGGACTTGAAACTTGGCATAAGAAAAAATTTAAGGAATTTAAAAAAATTAAAAAAATAGAAAAAATCACCAACGACATAGTTCAAGAAATATATAGCCTAGTCCTAGAACTCAATACAGAAACTATAGATAGCAAGCCAGTTCATAAGGAAAGATATGTAGTTGTTAGCGAAAGTATAGTTTGAGTATAGATCTTTTTCATCTATTTCTGCCATAGATCTCTCCCCCAACAAAAAAACTGCCGTTACAATACGTAACGACAGTCCATGTTGATTAGATAGCATGTGTGGTTACACGCTTTCCCAGTGGTAACGTCAGGTAGCTGAGGCATTACTTTAGAGGCAATCATCATGCTTCCAGAGAGTCTAGGGAGCCAATAAGTTGATGCGGAGGGACGCGAAGTCATCTCATGCAATTTACTTTTTTTGGTTCACCTTCCTGCTCTCCACACACATAATGTAGAGCTCACCCGGTAGGTACACCATTCACCACTTCACCATTATGCAGCGGTACTTAGAGTTTGCACCACACGCTCACTATCGATGCTATCAACATGCGAAATGCGATAAAGTGGGTTTGAGGAGGAAGTCAAGTTTTTTTTATTCTGTAGATATTCTTAGTATTCCGAGAAGAACAACTTAAAAAGTGGTTGTTGCATTTTTTTCAATAATCTGAAATGAACGATTTATATCACAAAACATATAATTATATAATATACTATATAATTTGTTGCATTTTATCCGCAAAACGTTATAATGACAAAGATACGCATATATTCACTCCTAGACGAACACGGGCAAGACGTGATTAGTCTGTGTTTGATGCATATCAAAACGAAGCAGTATACCCAACTCAAAAAAGGAGAGGTAGAGAAAAAGTGTATGGACAAGATTGTGGCATTGCTCCATTATGTGAACATGCAGACTCTCCAAACAGATGGTGTGTATTGCAAAACACTGGTAGGTAATATTGTTGAATTGAGGATACCACTGCCTAGATCCAAGTATCTCCTGAGAATCATTGCATGCACATGAAGATGATCTTGTTTGCTCCTGACCTGATGGTTGATCAAGCCTGAGCGTTATGATGATGCAGGACAGACACAGAGTGTTCTCCTAGAGTATGATCAGCAAATTGAGTATGCAAAACAATGCCGAGAAGATTTTACGCATAGACAACTCCTGGCCTA
>JAYREU010000058.1:0-3738 GCA_041908765.1 Candidatus Absconditabacterales bacterium | reverse complement strand
CGACGTAAGTTCTCTGGCACCCAGCGCCGTTTGGGTGCAGTTGATGCGTCCATACAAACTATGTTGTTTGTTGTTGTCATAGCTCGCAGCGAAAATTTCAAGGTTCTTCAACGTCATATGATCAATATGCATATAGCCTACTGGCTGGACATGCGAAAGTGAAAAAAAGAGGGGAGCATGTTTTTGCATTGCTTCCACATAACTCAACAAGAGCGCGAATGAAGCTTTTCTCCCACCACCAACGGCAGCTCCAAATCCCTTGGTCGATGCTACTGCAAGTAATTTCGTAATATAAGTTTCTTCATCAGACACCAAGGGATGATGACTAATAGTAACGTTCGGCAGTGTAGTTTGGAGCATGTGCACGAAGGGGTCGCGTTGATGCTCGTAGGAAATAATAAGTTCAGTTGCCTGGAGATCACGCAAGCGTTGTATACACTGCTCAGCATCTACGAAACTCTGAGACATATACGTCCCCAAAGAAACGTCTCATCGTGCTAGGTGATATTGATCGCCTTGCGAGTCTTGAGCAATAATAAGTGCCACCAAATAATTACATGGAGCTTGTTCAGTCACATACGTACCCGGTGTCACCACGCGGGTCACTGCTCTTTCTACGACTTTGCCGGGCACAACCTCACCTACTTGGTCAGCAATTGCAACTTTGTAGCCAGCTTGAACGAGTTTTTTGAGATATCTTTCGAGACTATGATGAGGAATACCCGCCATAGGAACAGGATTTGGGTGAGATTTATCTCTCGCGGTCAAGGCAATATCGAGCTCCTTGTGGGCAATTTTCGCATCGTCATAAAACAACTCATAGAAATCCCCCAAACGAAACATCAGCAACGCATCTTTGTGTTGCTCTTTGATTTGTGCGTATTGCTGTTGGGCTGGGGTACGAGCTTTTTCCATACGTATTGACATACTAAAAATCCATTGATTGGAGAGTAAGAAAATAGGGAAGACTTGCAAGGCGATTTCGGCTGGCAATTGGAGTCAAAATAGTGAAAATGGAACAACTATTTTATTGTAATAGCAAAGCAGTGTATGGCCAAAGAAGTAATTGAATTATACATTATGGAAGTCCTTCCGCAGGAACCAGGTAGTGAGTTTGTGGAAATGAAAGGAGATGATGTGACCGGAAATCACAAAAATAATATGATCCGTGTGCCTATTTCTGCTATCACACTTGTCAGAAAAGATATCATTTTGTGATCTAGTCTTTTCAAAATGCATATATATTTGTCGTGAGAAACAGTACTCAATCTCAAATTTGCTAGTCTTGAACTCCTCGATCAAGCATACGCTATTCTCAAATAGATTTTATTTTTCGATGTGTAAATGATAGTTTTGTTTGATCTCGACTCTACGTTGACAACAGTTGAGTGATGTGACCGAATTGCAAAACAAAAAGGCAAGGGGGCTGAAGTACAGAAAATTACCGAAGAAACCATGGAAGGAAAACGTTCTTTCGATGAAGCATTTCCTCTCAAAACCAATATCGTTGCTCCCTCCAAGACAGACATCAAAGACCTCGTCAAACACTATCTCCAAAATATCACTCCAAAATTACCTGCTTTGATCAAGAGTCTCAGTATGGCAGGCATTACCTGTGGTATCGTTACCCAAGGATATGCCAAAGCTGCCAAAGCAATCGCCAAAGAACTCAAAATGGATTTTGCGCATGGGGTAGAAGTTATCCATGATGAAGAAGGAAAATACAAAGGTCTCCTCCCCGATCAACCACTCCTCTCCAGCGATGGCAAGAAAAAAATAGTTGAACAAATCAAAAAAGCATATCCAGGCGAAGAAGTTGTCTTTATTGGCGACGGGATAACGGATCTCAAAACCCAAGAGGTAGCTGATCGTTTCATTGGATGTGGCATCAATAAGGTACGTCCTGCCGTTTTGAAAAATGCTGACGCGTTCGTCTCGACGGTAGGAGAACTCAAAAAATTACTTTTGGGATAAGTATGTTTTAATCTTTGCATACGTATGAAAACTAAAATTGCTATTGGTGCACTCATCATGATAGGTTCCTTGACCACGCATGCTGCCCTCAATGATCCTGAATTCACCGACGCACTCGATCGAGCATTCGATGCGGGCATGACCAAATATCATACCGAAAATGACTATCAGCCTCAATCCACCCTCACGAGAGAACAAGCAGCCAAAATGTTCTCGGTGTTTGGTATGAGTTATCTGTGTCTCGCACCTGATACGACGCTAGCTTGTGATTTCGCTGATGCATCAACTGCAGATCCTACACTCAAAGAATTCCTAACTACTTCTTGTCAGCTCGGCTTATTCAAATGATCACAAGGCAAATTCTCTCCCAAACAAGCACTTACCAAAGCACAAGCATTGACCGTCTTGGTCAGAGCAATGAGTGGAAGTGCAGATGAAGAGTGAAATCCACGATGGTCAGAATACTTCGCACAGGCACAGGATCTCTGACTCACCAAAGAAAAAAGTGTGCGAGCATTGGACAAGGCTGTCACCAGATATGAATCTCTCCTCCTCCAGTACAGAGCCAAAGCACAGTGATGCAAAGTCACCCAAGACAACTACTCTCCCAAACTCCTAGAAATTCTTGAAGAGATACTGTGGCCAGGCAGTAGTACAGAAACAACCAACGACTCAGGTAGTACTACTTCAGGAGACGCATAGCATTGATCTCAAGCGGACTACGGTACAGGCGACGATACATAATTAAAAAAAATTTTACCTTTCCTCAAGATTAATTTATGAAAAACATATTTCTCATTAGCATAGCATGTGCGATAAGCATTGCATCATACACGCGAGCAGCCAATCTCGTAGGTGATGGAGCAAGTGTACGTTCAGCAATCTCCCAAAGAATTGCTACACTCGCTACCAAAGACCCCCTCGCACTCGGTGAAATCAGTCGCAAGATACCACTACTTCTTGTAACCTTCAAAGAAAATCCTGCAGACAAAGCACTGTTATTTTTCATCCAAAAAGAAATTGATCTCGCACTTACTCCCGCACCAGAAGACGATGAGCTCCATCCAGGGATTATCCAAGCACGAGCAGAACAATTTGAGTAGTGGAGAAATGAGAATTAAGATTTAAGAGTTGAGACTTTAACTAAAACAGTTCTCCCCCTGTCAAGGGGGAGTGAGAGGGGGTTTTATTATAAATTCTCTTCACCTTCTAAAAACCCCCCATAATCCCCCCTTGTCAGGGGGGGAAAAATTAGAACAAAAAAACTCCTCTCGAATTCGAGAGAAGCTTTGTCCGCATAGGCGAACGAATATTTTATGGTACCGTCACAATGGCCGGTATCTTGGTCCCATTGAACTCCACGTTGAGGATGATATCATCCCCTGAGTTCAGTACATGGGAAGCAGAGAACTCTACCCGGAGATAAAGCGTTCCGCTACCATTGATCGGCACCGCAAGTGCGGCGTTTTGTAGCAAGATCTGATTGTTCAGTGGTCCTTCGCCAACAATTTTGATAGTACTAAATGTAATCTTATTGGAAAGAACACTTAACTTAATTGTCGGATTAGTACAACCTCCCGTAAAATCAATCGCGAATCTCGCAACCCCAGCAGACGAAGTAGACTTCGTATAGCCGATTGGATTTGGATCGATCTGACAGGTCTGGGAAGAATAGCTAAACAAATCAAACGCATACCCGATGGCATTGTTATTTGCATCAAGTAGAGAAAGCGTCACACTCACACTTTGATTAGCAGGAATATT
>JAYREU010000057.1:0-5373 GCA_041908765.1 Candidatus Absconditabacterales bacterium | reverse complement strand
TGCGATAATCTCGGACGTCTCACCTGAATAGAAATCACATAACGCGTATCTTTGGCAGTAAGAATACCCATGAACGAACCATTCGTCCATCATGCTCCTTGTTGGTACTCTCCTTTGTACGCAATTTGCGCAGTCCCTGTTTTGCCTCACAACGAAAACCCCGGCAATTTTATTTTGACGTGTCCATTATCTATGACGCTTTGGAGTGCTTCTTTCATACGTTCAGCTGTTTCTGCGGTGAATACTCTCATAGTTTTTTTGGTAGCCAATTGTTGTATCGTCTGTTTGTGGGGATCGTATAAAGCCGACACCAATGTAGGTTGTATATGTCGTCCTCCATTCACGAGCGTCGCATACCCTACTGCCATTTGCAACGGGGTGACCAACATACCTTGTCCAAACGCATTATTGAAAAATCTCGCCAACGAAATCGAGTTGAAATCAGGCAACGTTCCTTCTTCTTCTCAGGCTAGTTCGACGGTCGTCAGTTTACCAAATCATAATCTATCGAGATAGGTATAGAACACATATTTATTTATGGCCTGCGCGATCCTTACCATCCCTACGTTGCACGAAAACTCCAACGCATGCAAATAGGTGTGCGTCCCCGTACATTTCTTATCAATATTTTTGATCACGAATGGATCAATTTGAATAAATCATTTATCTTCATAGTAATCATACATACTAATCGCATCACTATCGATACCAATGCCGAGCGTAAATGCCTTGAAGACCGAACCTGGCTCATACGGATATCAAATATTTTTATCAATAAATACTTGCGGACCAATACCGTTTTCGAACACATATTTTTGGTGTCCGGTGAGTCCTCTCTCATCGGTCTTGGCTTGAATGAGTTGCTCTCACGAAAGATAATAGAGGGGAATATCAATGAACGTCAAATTATCAATTAAGTAATGTTGATCATACGACAACGGTTTGAGCGTATACGCATCAGAAGGATCATTGGGATCAAAGGTGGGATAGTTGATCAACGCAGTAATCTTGCCTGTCTCAGGCTCTAGGATCGTGATCGCTACTGAGTCTGCATTGAACTCTTGCATGAAACGTTTGGCAATTTCTTCGCCCTCTCTTTGAATCACCGGATCGATCGTCAAATAGACATCTGCGCCATCCTGCGGTTGCTCGATCTCAAATGAGTTTGCACCGACCTGGCCAATCCATGGCGTTGCGAGACCAATAATTTTACCATCTCTACCTCTCAACTGTTTGTCAAAGTATGCTTCTACCCCATAGTGCGCTTTATTTTCGTTGTCCATATAGCCCAAGATGTTGGACATAAACTCACCATACGGATAGTATCTTGTCCAGTACTCCTCGAGTCACAATCCATGGAGCAAAGGTACTCCTCTCACCGCTTCTTGGAAATATGCTTTCTTGGTTTCTCTAATCATCTCCGCAATCTTGGCATTCATATGGGACAATAATTTCACATACCTAATCTCTTGGGGTGAACGCAATGCTTTGAGATAATCGATATCAAAAATCTGTCCGTACTTCAGCAACGTTTGTTGTAAATCTCTGAGTTGCTGTTGGCTACCACCGCCTGCAGCATCGGGACGCACATACACATAGTAGGTATTTTCTATCAGCAAAAAGGGGAAACGTTTCGTATCTGCCAACTCCTCCAACAATTCTTTTTCTTCAAAAAATCACAAATAATTTTTGTCTTTGAGTCCTTGCTTGATCACCTCATCCAATCTCTGTGCAATCAGCATATAGGCTCCTGACTGGGTGAATCCAGAGAGCGCTTCTGCCACTCTGAGTTCCCAAGCAGCATCATCGATATAGAATTGGTTACCTCCTGATTCGATAAACACTCACTGCTTCTGTGGCAACAATTGTGTACGCGAAAACTCCTGTATATTCTCCGCACACTGGCGTATAGTAGGTTGTTGTAGTCCATAAATTTCACAAAAGTGCTTATACAAAATAGGCGTCAACACAGAGATAAGTTTGGGCTTATCATTGACGAACTTGGGATCGACATACAAATTGAAAAACGGCACATTCTCCGTCAACTGCAAATGCTTACCGGATCTATCCGTGACAAATATTTGTCCTCTCTTGGCTCTCAACTCAGATTTGGTATAATGCTGATTTACCAACAGATCTCTATAATAATCTCCCTGCACCACCTCCAAATAAAATAGTCTCAATACGATGATCAAAAAACAACCCGTGAAAAACAACAAAAGATGTCCTTCTTTGGTTTTGAAAAACTTACGCAATTGGACAGAAAATATACTTACATACAGTGAATTGAGCGCGGAATATCGTTGCATACGGTGAATTATAGGAGTTTTGAGCAGAAAATCTAGCGAAAGGATGTCAGAGGTTATCTCCCAATCAGTCTCCCGAGATCAATCTTTTCAAACTCTTCGAGTTGATCTACGAATCCTTGATCATGGCAGACCATGATGATAGCACCCTTATAATCATTGAGTGCTTGTGCAATCACGGGCAGATGACGGAAGTTGATATGATTGGTCGGCTCGTCCAAGATCAGTACGTGTGGTTTTTGCAAGACAAATCTTGCATAGCACAGCAATCCTTTTTGTCCCTCCGACAACGACCCGATAGGATTCTTGAGCAAATCAGACGACAACAAAAATTGTGCCGCCGCTCTGAAGACGTCTTCATCTGTCGCTTCATTCGTCACCTCATGCAATGCATCCCATACGGTCATCTGCATATCCAATGCATTGAAGTCTTGAGAATAATAGCCTACGCGCACACCTGGTGCTATGATTGCATCATCGTCCTCAGGGTGAAATAATCTTTTGAGCAAGGTCGTCTTCCCAATCCCATTGGGGCCTTCGAGCATATATCTTTCGCCTTTTTTGATAGCCAGTGAGAAGGGTTTGTGGATCAGATTGTGCTCTTCATCCATCAAGCCAATATTTTTGATCGTCAACAATGCATCGAGCAAGACCTCAAAATCAATATGAAACGCCTTGATCGTTTTGTCCTCTTTTCTGACGACTACTTTATTTTCTTCTGCCTCCTCGACCTCATCTCTCATCTTGCTCGCCAACTTTCTCATCTTACCTCCCTTTTGTGCAAAGAAGTTTATTTTTTCTTTTGCATCCAAAATTCTACGCTCTTCTCTGGCATTGAGCGCCTTATCTTTCTCTACTTGCTTGGCAATTTGCTCCACGGCATCATGATAATCTCCTCGATACTGCTCTACCTGATGGGTCATCACGTTCACATACAAGACGCCATCCGTAAACATATTGAGAAACTCCGCATCATGCGAAATCACCACCACCGTCTTCTCATAGGTCAACAAAAATCACAACAAATTCCCGATTCACGTCGCGTCGAGGTTGTTGGTTGGCTCATCGAGCAAGAGAATATCCGGTTCTTGGATAATAGCTTGCGCCAGCAACAATCTCGCCTGCTGTCCACCTGACAGTTGCTTGATTTTTTTATCTACCGGCACCTTGAGATCTACCTCTTTCATCACGCGCTCGATCTTTTGATCCATCTTGTAGTCCTTCTCAGGAAACGCCGTAGCGAAATATTCTTTGACGGTCATCTCATACTGCTCTCTCGGGATGACCTGTTTGGCAATCGCTATCGTCTTGCCTTTCTCGATATGGATTTTCCCCTCCTGTGGCTTGATATCTCCCGTGATCATCTTGAAGATCGTGGACTTCCCCGCACCATTTTGTCCCATGATCGTGATCTTGGTATGTTCACGAATACTAAAACTTGCCTCCTTGAGGATAATCTTTTTTTCACCAAACTTGAACGATACGTCATCAAATCTCAAGATAACGGTATTTGCATTTCACGCCATACGACACCTATTCACACGATAAAATTGAGCTTACTATAGGGAAAAGAGGAGAAAATGAAAGATGAAAAGGTGGTGGAATTCTTCACTGCCGTCATTGCGATAGCTCCTTGTCACCCCGTCATTGCGAGGCCCCTGAACGAAGTGAATGGGGACGTGGCAATCCATATACCTTTCCCATAACAAAAAAAGGCCCCCAGTAGAGACTTACCTCTAGCAGGGCCCTTTTCATACTGTACTTTCAGTATAAGCAAATTGCTCCCAAATGCAAGTTGGAGAGCAGTTTTTACCGGCGCCGGTAAAAAAGCTACAAATTATTCTGTAGTTATTCTTAGGAATCGGAAAAAATCTTTCTACAGTGTTGTGAACTTTATTCATCCTCACCAACGTATGGAACAACACATGATGTATCGTATGCTCCAAGACTTTGAATCAGTCAGGCACACCACCGCTGACGATATCGAGTTTTGGCTGGCAAGAGAGCTTCAACCACTCCTCGGGTATACACAACGGAGAAACTTTCTCGATGTAATTACAAAAGCAATAGAATCGTGTAATGCCAGTAAGAACCTAGCTTCTGATCATTTTGCTGACGTCAGCAAATTGATAGATACGGCTAAGGGAGCCAGAAGACAAGTCACAGACATTATGCTCACCAGATACGCCTGCTATCTCATTGCTCAAAATGGTGATCCTCGTAAATCAGAAATAGCTTTTGCGCAGACCTATTTTGCCACACAAACCAGAAAATTTGAAGTTCTGCAAGAAAAAATAGCTCTCTACGAAAGAATACTCGCTCGCAAAAAACTCAGCGAAACAGAGAACGAACTCTCCAAAGTTATTTTCGAACAAACACGTAGTGACAAAAACTTTGCGCTCATTCGTAGCAAATGAGACGCTGCCCTCTTCGGTAGATCCACACAAGCTATGAAAACCAAACGAGGCATCAAACAAACGCAACCGCTTGCTGACTTCATGCCCACTATCCTCCTCAAAGCCAAAGATCTCACGACCGAAATCACCATCTACAATACCAAACATCACAACCTCAAAACAGAGTCCCGCATCTCCAAAGAGCACATCATCAACAACCGCACCGTCAGAGAAACACTCATCGAAAGAGGCATCGTCCCCGAAGAAGTCATCCCAGAGCCTGACATCAAAAAAATCAGTAAACAACTCTCCAAAGAATCTACCACCACGCTCAAGAGCAAGAAGTTGTGAAAGAGAAAGTAGCTACAGTTTTGGATTACATTTGCATCTACGCCTATTATCTGTATACACTACGTGTTCGCATCGAGAAACGAGGGCAAAAAGAGCTCTCATTCTTACAACTAAGGCTAGCCTCTCCGGTTAGTCTTTTTGTTTCTCCAAGAACCTATTCTCCCCTATGTTTCTCCTCCCAAACCGCTACACTCACTCTATAGCTTTTTTCTCATCCTCCACCTCCTATGAGCCACTCACGGAAAATCATCGCCACCTTTGTCGTCCTGCTCCTGCTCGTCACCCTCTGGGGCGTGATCAATTTCTTTTTGGCGGTGCCG
>JAYREU010000056.1:0-13594 GCA_041908765.1 Candidatus Absconditabacterales bacterium | reverse complement strand
TTTCTCCCTAACTTCTCCGTCTTTTTCACATTTGGGATCCGTAGACTGCCAACATCTCGATCAGATCACTCAGGAGTGGAGTCGGTTGTGCAGGTATTTCCGTAGGCATTCCTACAGCATGGCGGACGTCCTGAATGATCTGATGGAGTAGGATTTTATACCTTATATTATTATCACACATGAACAATTGAACACAAAAAGTCTTTTTGCTAGGAGGTAACGATGCAGAAATGACACACATCAAGGAAACGCTTGATGTAAACAACATCCCTTACTTGGATAAAGGATTGGGATGGGGAGCAAAAGTTGAAGATTATGCAGAGGAAATTGCACAATTGGTAGCAGAAGGAAAGCAACCTGTAGCAATTGAATTGGCTGGTGCCGGTGAAGGTGAGTATGCTCACGTTATGAGTATTGATCATCATGGGAACAGAGCACAAGAGAAAGCATCAATCATGCAGGTATTGGAGATGATCGATGTCGCACCTTCGCTCAAAGATGAACTCATTGCAGCAAACGATAGTGGTTATATCCCTGCTATGCAACAACTCTTGGCAACCAAAGGTATCAATGATACCAAGGAACAGCAGAAAATGATCGATATGGTTCGTTATATGGATAGAAAAGCTCAAGGTATTATGTCAGAGCAAGAAGATCAAGCTAGAGATGCGGTAGCAAACAAAGAAGTGTTGTTGGATGGCGCATTAGTGGTAGTAATGTTGCCTCATAGCAAATCTGCTACCGTGACTGATAGATTATTTGGAACATATACTAATCTCTTGATCCTTTCTGGAGATGGTGAAGTCAACTTCTTCGGTGATGGTGCATTGTGTAAAGAACTTGGTGATGCATTCCCTGGTGGACGAAATGGAGGTAGTGGCCTCGGTATCAAAGGTGGAAATGCATACTGGTGAGGATATCCAAACCATGATGCAGTGAAAGCATATGTAATTGAGAAAATCTAAATTTGGCTCTCTCTCCCCTCTCTGCATATCTTTGAGGGGAGGGGGAATTTTTCTCCCTAACTTCTCAGTCTTTTTCACATTTGGGATCTGTATAACGCCACTATCTCGATCAGGGTATACAGAAATAAAGTGTTATTACGCAGGTATTTCCAGAGGCATTTCCTCTAGCGTGATGGATGCACTACATGATCTGAGACATTCTTTATTATATACTCTAACATTATGAACACTATCAAAATCCCAGACTTTGTTGCAGACATGTGTATCCAAAAACTCACCCCTGAGATGAAGGAAAAACTTACTAAACTAAATGATGTTGCGTACAAAACGAGACAATGATTGATTTGAGCACTTACTGTTTTTTGAATCGCAGATGCAGTGTCTGAAAAAATACAGTATCTCGAAAATAACGAACATCTCATTCTTCCTTTGTTCTTCACCTGCTTGATATGACCACAACTGCGTAAGTTAAACCGAAGAATCAAAGACAAAGGCGCAATGCATGATGGACATCAAGTGTATTGGACCACTGACAATCAACAGATAATTAAAAGAGATCATGGATGATTTGCCGGTAAAGTGCTTGAGCAAGTAGACTATGATGAGCAGAGTGTTTCAAAGGAGAACTAATCCGTTGCTCTCTACTACTAGGCGAGTTGCTACGGAATAGTCCGATTAGAAAATTGGTTTATTATTTTTATTCATTTATTTACACCAAAAAACATGAAAACAACATTATCGCCTCGATTGAGTAACATTGCCTCCTATTTCTCACCTCAGACAAAGAAGCATACCAATCAGAAAGCATCAGAAATTTCTGAGACACTACAGAAATCTATGAAACCTGAGTTCACCGATCTTGCCAAAGAGCGATTACTCCTTCATTGCGACCAGAAGAAAGTATTATGAAACATTAAGAGCATTAATCCACTATTGGCAGCACTTATCGAGCAAAACGGAGGATATATTGGATGAAAGGCACTGTATGGTCACTTGTTCGAAACAAATGATATAGATATATTCTTCACCTCACAAAACGCATATGAAAAATTTGTTGCCAACCTCAACAAGATTGCAAAAGGCAAACCTCTCTTGGAGCCTTACCAGTATAGAGGAGCAATAGAGGGAGTAAGATATCAGGGGAATCATGAACCATTTGACGGCAAACATCCCTTTATTGGAGAACACGCGGTAGATGTCGTTTTGGTAGAAAAAATTATACAGCCAGAGGAACTTCTCCAATGCGAAAAAGCCAAGGAGTATGTCAGAGAGAAACTTTCAGACAGATGTTCAGATGTAGTCGCAAGATATGTCGCAAGTTATCGTAAAGATGTACAGCAAGGGGAAATTGTAGATTTACCGGTATATGAAAGCATCTCAATTGCGTATTTTGAAGATGGAGTCCCTGTTCCTCATAAATATGATGCAGAGAGAATAAAGTCATGAGTTTGTCCTGCCTTAGAATCATGTCAGTTAGTAGATAGGAAAACTTGAAGACCTGTCTAAGTATTTATCCTTTATAATGTATCCTATGACGACACAAAACACTCTGCATCATGAGCTAGCTGATTTGCTTGAGCAAATGAAACATGAGATCACCAAGGATATGATCTGAGGTAGTTCTATTCCTCAAACATACCATGAAATACTGATACAGTTGCAGCAAGCTGAAATATTGCTCGCAACATGAGAACTAGACGAAGTCATAGAACTCATCGGTGAAATTAATCTTGATTTGCTCGAGCAGGTCGATGCATTTGATACAGTCCTTTTGAAGGTTGCACAACAAGTGAAACAGATCAGGGCATATCACGAAGCACACCAACAGCCTTTTCCCTCGGAGATCACTCTTGCTTTGCAACAGCTCTCCTTGATTGTTGAGAAGTATACACAAGAGAGCTAAGACTCCACTCCTTTTGCAATCTTGGATATATTTGAAGAGTAGCCAATTAGTTGGCTATTTTTTTGGTGTTATGATAGTTCAGTAGAGAAATTTGATCTTATAGATGTACTATACATACAAACGGTCCGTTTGAAAAAGTAGCCAACTAAATACGAAATAACCAACCACCAAAACTCCAAGGAGGGCTATTGCGCTTGCGCTTTGGAGACTGAGATTGTAGAGCGTGTGGAGGAGAATGCCACCAATGATTCCCAATATACTCCAACGGTAATGGTGTGTTTTGAGTTGTTGCATGACACCTCGTGCGACGAGTACGCCAAAGAGCATATGTACTCGTGATCCAAAGAAACTTCTCACAAAGACGAGTTGTGCTCATCGTTGGAGTTGTTGTTGTCGTCAGAGGAGGAAACCTATGCCTTGGAGCAGATAGACGAGGTTTTCGATGAAGGCGAATCAGAGCGCACTCAACATACATCGCATGAGGAGGTCACTGATGATGGCCTTGTGTTGCATATATCTTTGATGACCGGCGAAAAACTTGATAGCTTCTTCGAGCGTCGCTGCGAGAATGATCGCTATGAGACTACTGGCTACGAGCGAGCTGTACGCAAAGTATGATCCTAACAATACAATAAGCAAAAACGTACCAATCATCAGCAGTTTGTGACGAAGGTGTCGCGTGAGGATACTTCGCACGATCAAAACTGCACTGACGATAATGGGAGTGAGCATGTTGGTGTCGTACATATCGATACCTTTTTGTTTGTAGTAGGTCGAGACACCTACGACTACGAGAGCGCCGATACCTCATCCCAAGAGTCCACGCCCAAAGTGCGCAGGAGATTTGCCTGCAAAGACGTGCTGAAATACCCACAACCAGCATGCCAAAAGCAAAAGCGTGCTTACCGTGAGACCTAGGATGACCATTTGTATTTGGGGAGTAAATAGATATCAATGTCACTATAATAAGGTTATCTACAAAGTCAAAGCCAACCCCTTTAGTTCCGCATCATGTGAATTGTATGCAATCGAAATTAGCTATCTTTACCGATGGAAGTGCATTGGGGAATCCAGGTCCATGAGGACGAGCAGCAGTATTTGTCGAGTGAAAAAAGGTGACACACTACTCTTGAGGACTCCAGCATACTACCAATAATGTGATGGAACTGACTGCAGTCGTTGCTACACTCCGTGTCTTATTGGGACAAAAACAAGATACACCAATTGCACCGATGGGGTTCTTTGGTGGGACTGCTTTGGCGACATGTGACAAACATATTGAACTCTTCACCGACAGTCAGTATGTCCAGAAATGAGTAACAGAGTGGCTACAGGTCTGGAAAGCCAGAGGCCGGAAACTTACCTGACGCGGACGTCCTATCCAAAACGTCGAGTTGCGACAAGAACTTGATTACCTCCTTCCCTATTTCACTCATCTCAAACGAACACGAATCAAAGCACATATTTGAACGACGTACAATGAGTTAGCTGATACGTTAGCAAAGAAAGCGAGTTATGCATTTGCACAATAAACGTACGTCATGTTGAGCGAAGCGAAACATCTCATGATTTAGGAGATCCTTCGTTGCACTCAGGATGACGGATGTTCTCAATTCTTAATTCTTAAATCTCAATTCTTCCGTTCATGCCCATCCACAGACTTCCGCAACATCTTATCAACAGACTCAAAGCCGGCGAAATCGTCGAGCGTCCTGCTGCGTTGGTGAAAGAGTTGCTCGAGAATAGTATCGATGCGTGAGCTACCCAAATCCGTATTGAAGTGACCGATGCGGGGATGACTCGTTTACTTATTAGCGATGATGGGACAGGAATTCCACGTACAGATTTACCGTTGACGATCGAGCGCTACGCGACCTCCAAAATTGCTGAGGAAGCAGATCTCGAACACATCATGAGTTATGGATTCAGAGGAGAAGCATTGGCGAGTATAGCAGAAGTAAGTACGATGCGTATCCAAACGAGGAGTGCTGACGAAGTGCTTCCCGCAGGCGTAGGACGAGAACTGAGTAAAGTCGACGAGCAGGTACATATCAAAGAACTCCCTTTCGCTCATCCCCACGGCACTACGATTATTATTGAACATCTCTTTGCAAATATCCCCGCACGCAAAAAATTTCTCAAATCAGCAACGACCGAACGAACGCATGTGCATCATGTGTTGCTCAATTATTTTTTGGCACATCCGCAGATTGCGTGGACGGTGATCAAGGACGCGAAAACGATTTATCAACTTTCCAAAGTAGATACGTTACTTGAGAGAGTACAGGCGTTGTTCGACAAAGAACGAGGCGCGCATCTCAGAGAGATAATTTTGTGAGATGAACAAGTACATATTTATGGGCTCATCAGTGATACAACATTACATTTCCCTACGGGTGATCATATTTATTTGTATATGAATCACAGACCCGTTACTGATAAGTTACTCAGGAAGGCATTGCTCGATATGTATCAAAGACAGATGCCTGGGAATCGTTTCCCCTTTGCCGTGATTTTTCTCGACTGTCTCCCAACACTAGTCGACTGCAACGTCCATCCCAAAAAGCAAGAAGTGAGATTTCTGGATCCAGGGAGCATGTTTCAGCGTGTTCAGCAAGCGATCGAAACAAGTTTCGGCGAACAAAAAGTCCATCGAGCGCAGCATCCAAATGCATCGTTCAGCCCCGCACGACAATCTACGAGTCCTGGATATGCACAGTATGGCGCTGGTCATCAGCAGTCACTCGATCTGCCTCATCAAGCCTGATTCACTAGTGCACAGTCATTACAACCTACGACCGACACGACCGTGCAATTAGATAACGAAACGCTCCATCTCGTCGGCCAGCTCCGAGACAGCTATATCATGCTTACTTCACAGGACTTTCTCTACTATGTGGATCAGCATGCTCTGGCAGAAAGAATTACCTTCGAGCGTATGCGTCAGCAGATAGAGGAGCAGTGACTTGTCCCCGAGCTTTTGTTACAACCATTGCTGGTGCGCTATCCGCAGATGGTCGATATCGAACGTAGCTGTGAGCAACTCCGTGCAATTGGTTTTGATGCAAGTGTCTTTGATTCCCAACAGGTGATTTTGTATGCTGTGCCTCAAGCATTGCTCGCTAACCGCGTAGATATCCAGCGTGTACTTGAACAATTGTGGCTGGCGCCTGAAATTTCACTCCAGGTGTTGCTCGATGAGATCTTGGCAACCAAAGCCTGTAAAGCATCGATCAAAGCCGGCCAGCCACTTTCTTTCCCAGAAATGCAACGCTTACTCGTCGATGGCCAACAACGGATTAGCAAGATGTTCGTTTGCCAACACGGCAGACCCAGTATCGTCAAAATCCCCAAAAATCAGGTAGACAAGCTATTTGCAAGGTAATAGCTATTTTATATAAAACACTTGTATTTTATTGACAAAACAATAAAACACTTTCTCATTTAACTTGTTCCCGAAACACGTATGGCATTTGAAAAAATCAGAGCATCACAGTTTGATATTGATACGAATCTTTTTCAGATGGATACCCTTGTAGTAGCAGAGGTGGATGAGCAGAGAACGGGTGAGTATGTACGCAAGTACGCGGATTCACACCAACGAGCAAGACGAGAAGATGATGACACGCCAAGGAGAACTTTGCCAGAAACCTTCGATGAATTCTATCACGATGTTAGTCGATTTCGTGACCTGAGGACGATGCTCGACAAAAGAGCATTTGGACCTGCAGAACCGAGCATGAGAGAAAGTGTCCTCCATGCACAAGAAGTTTCTTTCAACACCGGGAGAATGCATACACCGGAGGCAATCCAACAAGGTATCAAACAATATATGCTTGAGACATTTGATGCACGAGACCAAAATTATTTTTTGCACGAAGCAAAGTTGCAAGGAGTGATATCCAAAAAATGAAAATTTGATCATGCAATAGATACCTATTTTGCTACGAGACTCAAAATATATCCTATTTATTCAGACCGATTTGACGAGTATTTTTGACTCGAACGCTTTTCTGATACCGCTAAACTTAGAAAACAAATGGCCTATCATGACTATGCGAGTTATTTGAGAAACAAGTATGGTCCAGATAAACTCATCACGCTTGGCTTCAGTGAAGATACTGCCACCAATCTCGAAGCAGTCAAACTGGGTATTGCTACTGAACTCGCAAAAGATCCACAGTTTGCAAATCTCTATCCTGTCTTCTATCTCACTAGATACCCAAACACTATCGAGAAGACCTGGTTGAAAACCAAGATGGAGGTAGTCAAAGCGTTGACGGCAAAACAAATAAACAAATAAGCAAATATTCAAATAGCCAAATAAAAAAACCCGGACGACTGTCTCGGGTTTTTTTGATGAAAAGAAAATACTTATTTTTTGTGATGATGATGTCCACCCATAGTGTTGCATGCTTTGCAGTCAGGACATTTGCACAAACATCGTGTGCCACATCCATACCAAACAATGATGAGCGCTCCGATAGTAACAAGAATTGCGTTGAGATTCGCCCCTACTGCATTGATAGCGAATGCCATGATAATGAGCGTGAGGAGTGCACCAACTTTAGCCCAATGGCCGGTGAGCAACAGTGCTCCTGCCAAAATTTCTCCTACGACTGCGATCCAAAACCATACCGTTGTGCTTAAGAATGTAAGTCCAAACTTATGGCCAGCACCTCCTATAAATGCCATCATTTCAGGACTCGCTCAAATTTTAGTGATACCGAAATAGAGCATAGCAATACCAAGTAAGATACGCAAACCTCAAATAACTTTTTGACCAGTAGGTGAATTCATACACATCTACATACACATAGAGAATAAAACACTTGGTGATATCCTTTTTTTATTTTTTTACAATCACTTGTGCAACACGAGCACTTTTTGAATGTTGTCAATTGTGGGTGTAGTGAGTTATTTGATTTCATAGTTGATTCATGCAAACTCTTCTATATAACCGTTGTTAGTTCTCTTTTATATCCGTACTAAGACGCCTATGGATAGCCAAATTCACGCACTTATCGCTGCAGAATATGCACGTCAACAACATGAATTAGAGCTTATTGCCTCAGAAAATTATGTTTCTCTCGAGGTTATGCAAACATACGGCAATGTGTTTACCAACAAATACTCAGAAGGCAATCCTGGTAAGCGTTATTATGGTGGACAGAAATGGGTAGATCGCATGGAAGTGCTCACGCAACACAGAGCATTACGTATGTTTGGTGTAGTGACTGCTGATGAACCAGATTGTATGACTGATGCTGGGTATGCACAAGCCCAAAAAGATCTTGCTTCCGCATCGCGATGAGTAAACGTCCAACCGTTGAGTTGATCACCTGCAAATGCCGCGGTGTATCTCGGAGTGCTCAAACCGGGAGATACTATCTTGGGTATGGATCTCGCAGCAGGAGGGCATTTGAGTCATGGGCATCCGCTCAACATTTCTGGTATCTACTTTCACATAGCCTCATACGGTGTGCATCCTGAGACCTTACGCATCGACTACGATGAGATCAAACAAAAAGCACTCGCGAGTAAACCAGCGCTTATCTTGGCCTGATTTAGTGCCTATCCAGGGTCGCTAGATTGGGTGCAATTTGCTGCGATCGCTGATGCGGTAGAGAAAGAACATCACTATAGACCGTTGCTCATGGCAGATATTGCGCACATTGCGGGGCTTATCGCAGGTGGAGCTTTAGCGTCACCATTTCCGTATATGGATATTGTGACGACGACGACCCACAAGACATTAAGATGACCGAGAGGTGCGTTGATCTATTATCGCAACGGCAAACTCAAAAGAAACAACACCGATTTCGTCTTAGAAAAATCTATCAATAGAGGAGTCTTTCCTGGTATCCAGTGATGACCACACGAGCATATCGTCGCTGCCAAAGCGGTCGCCTTTGCAGAAGTATTGCAGCCCTCATTCCGTGACTATGCACGCAAGATAATCGAAAACGCACAAACATTAGCAGGAGGATTGCATGATTTGGGTCGACGCATTATCACCGATGGTACAGAAAATCATCTCTTGCTCCTGGATGCAACCTCCAAAACTCTCCCTGATCAACTTCCTATCGCTGGCAAAGAAGCAGAGCATATCCTCGAATCAGTTGGTATTTCATGCAACAAAAATATGCTTCCCTTCGATACGAGACCACCGATGGACCCCAGTGGTATCAGACTGGGTACGCCTGCTATCACAACAAGATGACTCTGACTCGCGCAGATGCTTACCCTCGCACAAGCAATTGATACTGCCTTGCTGCATCATGCAGATGAAACCAAACTCGATGAAGTCCGTGCGACGATAGCGCAGTTATGTAAGGAATTTCCATTGGTCTATTAGGGAGAAATAAGAATTGAGAAACAAGACTCCAGACTCCAGAGCGATACTTCAAAGATCAATCTTTTTTAGGCACAAAAAAAGCAACAAGAACGCTTGTTGCTCAGTTGGTAGTAGGCTCTGATTGTTTTCTTTATGCACTGACCGATCCGTCTGCGTGTGTGTAAATCCAATCATGCATGATAGGGTCCCATGTTTTGCTTACGACAGGCGAATCAAATCCTTCATTTGGTGGTGGATCTTCTTGCTCATCTTCATAGTCCCATTCATGGAAAATGGGATTCCATGTACGTTTACGATTTTCATTTTCTTCTTTGTCGCTCATACGCTTTATATTTATTTTTTATTAGGAGATAGTTTTGCATACTCAACCTACTTGTGTATAGAGGAAATACAATAGTTTTTTATTATGTCGGTAGAAATGGGTAAATATCTAGTGCATAGTATTGTCAAAATCAAAACATTCTTGTGATGCCACATGTATCATATCGAGACTGCTGTAGTCGCTGCGGCCTTGATTATTACCGCCCTGGTTGCACAAGCAGGACGGGTCGAGCGAGTGGGTACATTGGCAGTGTTGCTGACGTTTGGACATGCAAGTGTGGCGAATCGTTTGGAAGAAGCAGAGCACCTACGCCATACCGAGCAGTGAGTCACGCCAGCTCCCTATCATGTCCGATGTTACAAAAAACTTTCTCGTTATTATTACTCCAAAGAGCTCTGTCGAACGATATATTTCATTGCACTCGGTGCACGATCAGCACTGGTTGGTGTGGGATTATTTTTGCTGTATAGTCCGTGGAGAAAGTTGTATAGGAAATACCACCCGTTGGAGAGAAAGTAGACGAGACCTAAGGAATTATCTTTGACTCGGTGATAAATTGTTGCCTTTAAGTAAAAGTCATTGTAAAGTGCAGGGATCATTTAGGAATACTTTGCACTTTAATTTCATGTATAATTTTCTTTTTAAGTGCAAAGTTTACATCCTTACTTTCTCCTTGTTGAAACAACTCCTCAACTTCATCAGGCATTAAGGCTGAATTGCTAACAATTACTTCTGACATTCTCTTTTCCATACTAACAACACGACTCAAGTTTTCATGTAGTTGCGTCCTTACTAAAGCGCTACTTAGATTTAAAGAAATCCCGTGAAACAGAAAAGACGAATTTGGAAAGGCATATCTCTTCTCGCCAGAAAGGAAAATAATATTTGCAATTGAGTCTATATGCCCATTATTATGCATGGTAATCTTTACTTTCTCTCTGAGGGAAAGTAAATAGTTATATAGAACAAACCCAGAATCTACATCTCCTCATGAAGATGCAATAAAGAAGTAAAGCTCAGTAGGCTCATATTGATTAATAATGTTAGTGCAAATGTTCATGAATTGGTTAACTATTTGTGGTGTTATGCCTTGGAAAAAGTTCAAATAAACCACTTTTTCTGTAACGGCAGCTGTAGCTGTATTTACTTCTGACATCTTATTAGATACTATAAAATATAAAATCGTTTAGTCGATTATTTCTATTTTATCGACTAGTGAGAGAACTTCATATATACTATTTGTTAGAAGGGATACAAGGAAAGGAATGATGAAGTCAAAACGAGATACCAAATGTCTCAGCAATAAAAAAACCTACTGAATACAGCAGGTGTCATCCTTTGAAAGGAGATGGCTAATACGAACCCAACGTTTTGTTTCGGTAGAGGTAACACAGATGCGCTGCATTGAGAGCTCCAGCACCCAATAGCCCCATCAGCATCAAGACTCCCATGAGCTTGTCACTGGTGTCTGGTACAAAAAAACCGTAGATCGTTGCACCTTGATGGGTAACAGCCACTCCTGGCGCACTTATCAGGCAGTACTCAAAATAGAATATGAGTATTGTTGGATAGAGGAGCAAAAGACCTACCACAAAGAGTATAACCGAAAAAAGAATTTTTATTTTCATATTTGATATGTTTTTGTGCGTTTAGTATATTTTTTTATAAGAAAAAGTCAATAGTGTTTCCTGCTACCCACTGATGAATAATTTGCTTTCTTGAGGGCTGATTTGTCCGTTGTATTTGGCGTTAGATTTTTTGTTGTAGGGGAGGAGTGCTGGTTGATCCATGGTTTCGAAGGCTATCTGACAGATGCGCATCCCTGGTCTGATGACAATGGGCATCGCATTGATATTACAGATCTCTAGGGTGATAGTAGACGGTGCATCTCGCCCAAAGCCAGGATCAATGAAGCCAGCCGTGATGTGAATCATCAGTCATAGTCTAGCAAGACTACTTCTGCCTTCTACCCTCGCCACGATGTTAGCGGGTATACCAAAACGTTCTTTGGTCGCTGCCAACAGAAATTGTCAAGGTTGCACTATGATATCCTCATCGTCAGCGTAGGTGGTGACTTGGGTGATAACCTGTGAGTCGGTAGTGAAAGGGTTGAGTACAGCTTCCTGTTTGGGGAACCGTTTGATCTCATTGCCGAGCCTGAGGTCAAAACTTGCACAGACGATATTGGGTAGCACGTCTTCTAATGACTCACCATCTGGCAGTATGAGTTTGAGCTCTTCTTCGAGGAGCATACGGCGTATAGTTCCATCTGACAGAATCATAATTGGGGAGAGTGATAAATGGTTATCGCCCTGTACTAATAAATTGATAACTTAATCTATAATTTTTCGTATCAATTTATTAGCTAATCTATTGGAATAGAATAGTTAGCATGTTTGCTATATAACCAATAGATTATATACAGGTTGCACGAAAGGATGCAAGCAAAAGACTAGCCAACTATCACTTGCAAAACGCTGAGAAACTATCATATATAGTGGTGATACCTATTGGTTGTCATCCGCTCTATATAACCATAATTTCTATGAAATTAGACAAACTCTTTGGGAGTAAGGCGAAAGCAGACATTTTGAAGTATTTGGTCTTTAGGAGACAAGGTATTTCAATCAGAGCATTTGAATGAGAACTCGAATGGTCTTTTCCTGCGATCAAAAAACAGATAGATCAACTCGAAGATGCTGGAGCGGTAGAAATCAAAAAAGATAGTGCAAAACGATCAATTTATTTGACCAAGGGATTCGGTGACCATATCAAGGAGTTTTTCATTTATGCATTGCAACATGACTTGCGTGCTTATTTTGATGTACAGGGCACGAGAATAGAAAAATACTTTTGGGGAAAATTATTTGGCGTCCAACTTGAGATGGATCTCGTACTGATTTATCATCCAGACGAGCAGGTGCAATTAGATAGTATCAAAGAAGATATCAACAATATTTTTAGACAATACTTGATCGAATACGTCAGCGTCGTCTTCATGACCGTACCAGACTTCGAAAAACGCTACAGACTTGCTGATAAGTTCGTTCTGCATTTGATGAGACAAACGAAGACGAGTGAGGTGTAAGACAAATAAGCAAATAGCCAAATGTACAAATAAGCAAAATACTCATTATTCGACACGGAAGTAGTTATTGATAGGTACTTTGTTTTTCTACTTTGGGAGTTGTAGGAGTAGGAGCTGGAGCTGCCTCTTTTTTGTTTTCGCCAGTAGCGCTATAGGAGAGCAGACTGGTTGCATCATCGTAGATAAAGTTATCTATAGTGAGTTGCTGTTTTCCTGTGGGGAGACCTTCGATGCCCGTACGTGTTGCCGTATCCAAGATCATTTCGTTGCCGCTGATGAGGTCACTTGCATGATCTTGCAGGAAGCCAAGCTGAAAAACTTGGTCAGTGGATTTCGTATCTTTGTCTTGGTAAGCTTCTTGGAGAGAGGTATATTTGTCGTTGAGATCTTGGATACGATCGAAGACTTGCTCAGCTTTGTCTGGTGACGTAGCGACTGAGAAAGGCTTGTTGTCTAGACTAAACGAGAATATAGGTGCGTCCGTATTTTTCATATCGAGCCCGATGATTTGCTTGGTTTCTTTGTTGGCAAACGTCAGTTTGGAGCCTTGCGTATCTACCTTCCAGTCATCTTCAAAAGCTGATAGATTATATTTTTGTTCTGCTAGATCGAGATAGTTGATACGCGTTTTTTCAGTTTCATTACCTTTATTTTCGTTGATATTTTTCATTTCTTTGTTGCTGGTCTCGCGAGCATCTTTGGTGAGATCAAGATAGTCGTTGGTACTGATATAGCGAGTCTCATCACCTATGTTGAGTTTGAGAAAATCATTTTTGTTTATGAGTAACTGGTCAGGCTTTTCCATCCCGAGAGCAGTCCATTTGAGTCCAGGTTGCTTCAAAATGTCCGTGAGGATCAGTCTGCTTTCGCTGAGACTAGCCTTTTTATCAAGTTTCCCTGCGAGGTCTTGCTCTGCAAATGTTTTTTCTTCTCGCTTCTCAGACATCTCGGTGTCTGG
>JAYREU010000055.1:0-2229 GCA_041908765.1 Candidatus Absconditabacterales bacterium | reverse complement strand
TCAGTCGCTCCGATAGATCAAACAACGATTGCAAATAATCTGACCATCCCATTCGATACACAAGCACTATTTCAGGCAACTGGAGCCAAAGGAACAGTTGTCCCAGCATGATATGATGCGATGACAGCGAATGGCTTGTTGCCTACGATTCAAGTGAGTGGACTGAGCAGTGGCTATACAGGCACAGGTTACAAAAATATCATTCCTGCCAAAGCCATCGGCAAGATGAACTTTCGTTTTGCACCGGGACAGGATGCGAAAGAGATGATCACCCTGTTTACCAAATGGGTTGAGAAGATGGTACCTTCATATGCAACGTTTAGTATAGAAACCTCTGATCCTTACAATGCAATTGCACTCAGTACCGATAGCGATCGAGTACAGACCTGTCGTGAAGCACTTGCTACCGCATATGACACACCAGTTATTATCAGACATTGTGGAGCAGCAGTACCTATTAGTGGACTGTTCCAAAAGTATGTAGGCTGTCCCGTGGCGGTCGTAGATTTTGCCAATGAAGATTGCAACATGCATGGCATCGATGAGAATTTCTGTATCGAAAATATTGAGAAATGATTACGTTGTAGCGAACTTTTGTTTGGAAAGAAATAAGAGCTGAGGATGAGTGGAAAGTGGAGAGTTGAAGATTGAAAATTGAGACTTGAGAAATCATAATCCAAAAACTCACTACTTATTCCACTTTCAACCTTCCATTTTCAACTTTCAATGTAGTACCCTCCTTGCATTTTCTTCTTACTTCTCTACAGTGCACACACTTTACTCTAGCCTGACGCATGCAGTTTCCTCAACACATAGGTATTATCCCCGATGGGAATAGGACGCGAGCCAAAGACCGTGGACTTTCCGCATTGGACGGGCATAGTGCGGGTCAAAAAAATAGCATTGAACTATTGAAATTTTTGATCACTACACCTGTCCGTGTAGCGACGTTTTGGGGATTGAGTACGGAGAATTTACGCGAAAGATCTTCCATAGAGAGCACAGGATTATTTGCCTTATTTGATCATGCACTAAATGGACTTGATACACTATTTGCTGCAGAAAAAATTGCTTTCAGGCGAGTAGGGTCGCCTGTATGAATTCCAGTCAAGACACTCAAGAGTTTCCTTGCCTTCCAAGAAAAGCACACGTATAGTGATGCCAAACTGACTGCGGTCTTTGCCATCAACTATGGCGGGAGAGACGAGATTTTGAGAGGAGTAGAACGTCGAAAAGAAGCAGGAAGCCCCAAGCTTGATGAAAGTACGTTTGGGCAGTATTTGGATTTCGGAGATCTCCCGGTGATTGATCTCGTCATTAGAACCAAAGCCGAAGAAGCACAAAGAGTCAGTGGCTTTATGAGTCGATGGATTGGGTATGCAGAGCTCTATTTCTCGCAGCTCAAATTTCCTGATTTTTCACCTGATGAACTTCAAAAAGCAATCAGTTGGCGGTCAGACAGAGCAGACAAGAGAAATTTTGGAAAGTAAATTATCTAAAATTCCAATTCTATTGTAATAGTTTATTTACTTTATATGTTTAGCGAAATATTCACTACTTTATTCTTTCTCATTAATTCATATGAATAAATTTGATGTGGCGTTGCGATTTAAAAATAGCTGGTTTAGGAGACATTATATTGTATCATGATTACTTTTTTTGTTCTTACTAATGATGTATAATTCTTGATGAATATCTCCAGTACTATGATTCTTATTCTTATTATGAATACTTATTTCGCTATTTACTTTTATTAAATATATAGTAAAGCGTTTAAAGACCAGGGGATTGGATACTCAAAAGGTAAAAGATTACCAAAATAAACTAGATGAAATTTTACTATCAGGGCATTTTGATGATAAATCAAGTGAAATGCTAGCTAAGTATTCCGAAGAAGTTTGATTAGACAATCAGCAAATTGTAAAAGCTCATAGAGGCTTCTGTTCGAAGGCCTTTTCTGACATTATAAAAGATTGAAAAATCACCAAACAAGAGGTAGAATTTCTCAATAGTTTTATGAAGTATGCAAACATAGAATCTAAAGATTTTAACTTTGATCAGAAGAAATTTAATAAGTTCCTTACTCTTTGATATATTGATGAATGAATGCTTAATCCAATAGAAGTGCCTTGATTAAATGTTATACTCAATTCGTGAGAATCATTACATTGGGCTTGCCCAGCCCTATTATTGAAGATGAGGAAAGTAACAGAGCGTATAAATTATTGA
>JAYREU010000054.1:0-5806 GCA_041908765.1 Candidatus Absconditabacterales bacterium | reverse complement strand
TTTATGAAGTTTCTCTCAACCTATAACTATCAGTTTCTTTTTGGACTAGAATTCAGCATTTTTTGTTTCTATAATATACATATCTTATAAAACAAGTCAATACCTTTTCAATTTGCAAACCTCCAACTTTTCACTAGTACAAGAAAGTCATTTTACTTCTCCATACATCATGGATCTCTCCGTCACTCACGAAGAAAAGAAAGTCGTTCGTCATTTAACTATTATCATCGTCACCTTGGGGCTTTTTCTCAGTTGGCCAATGGTCCACAAACGACTAAATCCTGCATCGCCTCTTCAAGTGAACAACGAAGTTTGATTATCCCTCCCCGACTTAGTTGGCACATGGCAGGGGAGCGACTCCTCTACTACCCTCATATTTACTGAATGAGGCACGTGCCAAGAACAACAAGATGATCAAACACGTGATTGTCTTCGAAGTGTTTTTGATAGCTCGCATCCACTCCCCGCGTTTCCCTATGAATATGAAGGAGATAGCATCTATTTGAATATCGCATCCCCCAACAAAGGTATACATACCTATTATAAACTAGTCAAACTTGATAAACAAACTTTATCCCTTGAATCCATCTCGACCACTATTGTTGCAACTTTTACCAAGTCACTTTAGTTTTATACATATTTTCACTTCATGGAATTTTTCTTAGCCGTTCTCAACGTCATTATCATAGATATCGTCCTCAGTGGCGATAATGCAATTATCATTGGCATGGCTACCAAATGATTTCCTGCGCATTTGAGGAAGAAAATCATAGGGGTAGGTATCGCAGGTGCTACGATTTTGAGAATTATTTTTTCATCGATAGCTGTGTTGTTGACCCAGATTATCGGTCTCAAAGTGCTCGGTGGCGTGTTGTTGCTCTATGTCGTATGGAAATTTTATAAGGAACTCAGAGTACCAGCTCACCAAGAAGGTGGTGTCAAAGAGACCAAAACATTTCGATGAGCGGTTACCACGATTTTGATTGCAGATATCTCACTCAGCCTCGACAACGTCCTCGCAGTTGCCGGCGCAGCCAAAGAAAACTACACGGTACTGGCTATCTGATTGGTGTTTTCAATCTTGTTGATGATGCTCGCCTCCAATTATATTGCGAAAAAATTGGAGACCTATCCGCAGATTCAATGGTTGGGTCTGTTTATTATCCTTTTTGTGGCTATTGAAATGTTGCTCAGTGGCACACACGAGGTGTCATGAGCATTCAACTGGATCAATATGATGAATATTGTGTTTGTAGTAGTCACGCTTCTCTTTGGTCGATTGCATCACAAAATTATTCCCCAAGCAGATGAACAGAAAATTAAGGTATGGATAGGTGAAAACTATTTCAGTATTATCACGGTATTGCTATGATTGTTGCTGGTGATGTTGCTTTTTGGGCACTTGGTGCATGAGTATATCGCACAACATCCGGCTTGGCTCTATTTTGTTATCTTGCCTATCTTCCTGCTCTTTTTGGAGCTTATCAGTATCAAATTTCTGTCGAAGAAGAAAGCACCATTGGAATAGGAGTTACTCAACCTTCATAGGCACCGAAAGCACGGGCATCTGTGCAGTTTTACCATAACCACATTCGTCCGTATCTGGGAAGACCGTACCATCCGTACTGGTGGCTGATCAAGCATTTGCATGTCGGTGTTCTGCCAAATCACACTCATCACCTTGGAACTTGTGGAGTTGGTCAACGGGTAAGTACTTACCTTGGTAGGATATCACTTGGGTCATCTTGAAACAATACGGTGGTTGTCCTCCACACTGACTTGCGTCAGGGCAGGTAATTTTCTCTGCGACACATACACCATCGGTACACGTCCATCTCCCTAGTTCTGTAGAGCTACAACATGCGGGTTCACCACAAGACTCTGCTGTTTCACAGATTGTTTTTTCATCAAACTCTGCGTCTTTGATCACTTGCATCTCTTGTTGGAGTTGTACAGGAGGTCTCCCTTCTGCGATAGCACACCATACCTGCATAGCGTGATTGTAGTCCCCTATCTTTCTACGTAATCTAATTTCTTTGCTTCTTTGACCCCCAAGCTGTGCATCAGACATATCAATTTCGAGTTCTGCCAAACGAGATCTAATTTTAGCGCAAACCATCACTGCGAAGACTTTGTCTGAAATAGCACTCACCGGAATAGGACTACCTACGACATCTTCTGCTGCTGCTTGTAAAAGTTCTTTGAGGATATCTTTGTGAGTCATATCAGGTGATTTGCCTGTACGAGGTTGTGTGTTCGCTCAGGGAATAGTTGCAGTTCCTGGCGTAGTGGTAGTAGTAGGCGGTGTTGCCGTAGGCTGACATACTGCAGCATCTGGCGTGATTTCTTGGACAGGAGGCGTGGTACCATCTCCTTCGCCACCCGCATTAGCTACACCTACCGTACCCTCACCTGCTGTAGCACCTGTTTTGGGTTTGTTACACTCTTTTTGCAACGCATCTAGCGCAGCCAATGCAGCATCACGTTGCGCCTTGGCAGTATTTCTTGTTTCATAATAGAGACGTTCAGCAGCATCACGTGCTTGTTGAAAATCATCCCTACACATTTTTTCTTTATTTGTATTGGTGTCTTTCCGTTCTGTATAGTCATCAGCTTTTACTTTGGCAAAACATGCATCTCGCTTCCCCTTTGCTGCTTTGTAGGTGTTGTATAAATTATCATCCGAGACCTGTGCAGAAACCTCTTTATACGCCTTCTGCAACTCTTCCCATTGGTCATCACAAGGTCCTTTTTTCCAGATACCTTCGAGACATGCATTGAGATCAGTCTCAAACGCTTTGATAGCAGCGAGATACGTATCGCTTGTTTCTTGCAAAATTGCATCATAGGTAGTCAAAACATTTTTTCTTGCTTCATCAATACCAGGACAAGTTACTTTACTCACATCAAATCACGCAGGAACAGCGCTTCCTTTCTCCCCAGGTGTAGGTGCCGGGAGACAGCCTGTCAAAAGTAAAGCAACCACAAAATACCCACTCAAGCAAATTCTTTTAGGTAATGAAAAGTGCATTGTATGAAAAATGAGAGTAAAAAAATGAAGTACACGCTTTATCTCCTCTTTTTCCTCTGGTCAAACAAATAGGTCACATACGCAACACATCAAATGATCAAGAGCACCAAAATGAGATGTTCGTATTTACCCACCATAGTACCTACCTTGTCCCAGTGTTCTCACAACAAAAATCATGCCCAAGCCAAAAGACCACTCCACAAGACCGATCACGCGATCGTATAGGCACTAAACTGAAAAAAGGGCATCTTTACACATCATGCAGGAAACGAAATTACTGTACGGATAATAGGTACCAAGCGCCCGAAAAACACCAATGCTTTGCCATACGTATGGAACCAACTAAACGCTTCTTCCACTTCACCTGGTTTGATGAATAACCATTTCCCATATTTCTCAAGCCATTTGTTGATCTTTTGTCTATTTCCTCGATAGCCCAGGAAATAGAATGGTAAGGTTCCCACATAACTCGCTACACCACCTACAATAGCTAACGTCCAAAGGTCCATACTCCCCTGTGCAGCCAAAAAACCCGCCAAAGGCATGATTGCTTCAGAAGGAATCGGCGCAAAAAAGCTTTCTATCATCATGGCCAAAGCAACACCAGGATAACCAATATCACGGACCAATCACAACAAAAAATCTATCATCACTTCAATCATACGCAATCTATCATCTAAACAATTTGACAATACCAAATTCTGAGATAAATACAAATGTTTTTGTAACTGCTTGCAATAGGACATAAAAAATATATACATCATACGCATATCCAGATGGACACGAGAGATTAGGCTCTATGACTGTCCAAGCAACCAGTTGGCCCAAACCAACCAGGTGCTCCCTCCTACCCCATCAGGGGAAAGATATTACACACAGCCACAGGTTATGTAATAGACTTTTCTCTCACGAAAAGTTTTTTTTATTCTTTTTTTTTCCTTCTTATGCCCCGTCTCATTACCTCAGAATCTGTTGCTGCTGGACATCCAGACAAACTCTGTGATCAAATTTCTGATGCCCTTCTCGATGCCTATCTCTCCCAAGATCCCCATGCGAGAGTAGCTTGCGAGTGCTTGGTCACCACCGATCATCTCACGATTGCAGGTGAAATCACCTCAACTGCACAGGTAAATCACGCCGAAGTTGCCAGAAAAACTATCATCGACATAGGATATGATAGACCTGATCTTTTTTTTGACGGACATACCTGTGCTATCACCGATTTGATTCATACGCAATCACCCGATATTGCACAAGGGGTGGACACCTGAGGCGCAGGTGATCAAGGATTGATGTATGGGTTTGCCTGTGATGAAACACCAGATCTTATGCCAGCTCCCATCTGGTATGCACATAGATTAGCAAAACAACTTCATGACGTCAGAAGCCAGCAAATTTTGTGATATCTACGTCCGGATGGCAAAACACAAGTCACTATTGCCTATGACGAACATGGAAAACCCATGAGAATTGATACAATTGTCCTCTCTACACAACATGGACCAGAAGTCAGTCAAACGCAACTGCATGCTGATATCAAGAAACATGTTATTCTCCCAATTGCAGGTGAACTCATTGATGCCGACACTATCTTTCATATCAATCCTACGGGGACGTTTGTCATCGGAGGTCCCCATGGTGATACAGGACTTACGGGCAGAAAAATTATTGTCGACACCTATGGAGGTGTAGGAAGACACGGAGGGGGTGCATTCTCTGGGAAAGATCCTACCAAAGTAGATAGATCTGCAGCCTATATGGCAAGATATCTTGCGAAACGTATTGTGGCAGAAGGTCGAGCGAGTAGGTGTGAAGTCCAACTCTCGTATGCAATTGGCGTGGCACAACCCGTAAGTGTGCATGTAGAGACCTTTGGTACAGAACAACGATCTACCAAAGAAATTGAACAACGAATCAAGAAAAGCTTTGATCTTTCTCCTGCAGGTATCATTGCATTCTTGCATCTCAAACAACCCATCTATCAAAAAACCGCATCCTACGGTCACTTTGGCAGAAACGACGTCTCTTGGGAACAAGTGCTCGCATAAAAAAACCGATATCAAAAAAGCGACCTCCGGTCGCTTTTTTTGGTTGTTCTCTTACCTCTTACAAAGGTGTCTATTTTTTGTGAAAACTTGATCACACTACGCCACATCACACGATAATAACTACCAGGGTCACCCAAAATCTTCGGTCACTATAGTAGCTAATGAGTTGGTCATATGAGCCAGATTGTGAAACAAAGGGAAGCCACATGATTGCATCCAGAAAGAAAGAAAGCAGGACGACTCATACACCGAATTGCAAACCATGCGCCATAGTAGCATATGCTCTTCTCTGGGAGAAATAGAGTACGCATCGAAGTAGCGTCACTACCAATGCTATCAATACACTTGCATACCAAAGTTCGTCTGGCATGTCAGTAGTAGTCATATCAACTCATGCTATCAATGCATATATAATTCCCACGACCATGGTAGTGAGATAACTTCCTATACCGTACCAAATGATCGATTTATACTGCATGAAATTTGGAAAGTGATAAAGGTATCTCTATTTTCTTTGAGACACATCCCACATTTTCACAAACTCATCTACAAATTTTTCTCTCTTCTTGTTCTTATCTGACATTTGCTTAGCGCCTGTCGTTAATAAATGAAACTTGAGTACATTCATGTTGAGTGATTTCAATAATCCCATTGCAGCGTTGATCTGTTGTGCTAGATCAGGACACTCTGCATCATGGGTGATCATGTGTTCAAGTTTTTCCATCAG
>JAYREU010000053.1:0-12078 GCA_041908765.1 Candidatus Absconditabacterales bacterium | reverse complement strand
TGGACAAGCTATGGAAAGTGAAGGAGTGACCAGCAATGTACAATCAGAATCTGTGCAAGCTAAGGAGGAAAGAGATTATGAAACACCTCCCTACTTTGCGAGAAAATTATTGGCAGGTAGTAATTTATAGTCCGAGGACGATAGAGTGAAGACATAGAAACCAAGGGGCCCGTGCGAAGCACGGGCCCCTTTTTGTACCTTCTTTTTCTCCGCCCGTCCATTTCAATTTGTTCTCCTTGTTTCTTTTTGCAAGATCAGTACAGTGAGGTTGTTTTATTCTTGTGCATTGTGATGCATCTCAAAATTGCCTCTCCAGAAAAACAAATATTCGCAGGTGAAGTTGAACAAGTTACCTTACCTACCGAAAGTGGTGAAATCACTCTTTTGCCGGGACATATACCTCTGACGTCTGTAGTTGGTGCAGGCATTTTGCGTTGTACTCCTTCGCAACTTCCCGAAGATACAGGCTTTGTGATCAATCAGGGGCAGATTCATATTGGCGTCAGCAAAGGTCTCTTGTATGTTGATGGCACCAATCTCATCGTATTGACCTCGTTAGCCACTACTACCCCTTCTGAGTCACAGGAAGTATTGGAACAGATGCAAACTAAATTGCAGGCTGAACTTGAAAAGATCAAACATGAGTGATCAGATGAGGATCTAGAACATGCACTCCTTTCTCTCGAAAAAGTGACAGCAGAGCTGAGATTATCTAAATTGAGCCATGTTACACACTAGTAATAAAACAATTTTCTTAATCGGACTACTCCGCAGCAAGCAATTCGCCCGATTACTCTTCAACTTCGTCGAAGGAACGAAAATTGTTTGATCGAAGAGAATTAGCGCACCTTATCCGCGCAGTAAACTGACGCGGTAATTCTCTTCGAATATAAGGTTCGTATTTTTTTGTGGTTAAAAGATGGGTAAAAGATGATCCAAAGAAAAAATCTCCCCCTCATAGAGCAGGAGATTTTTTGTAAGAGACGTCCTCTTAATTAAAGTACGGTGCCTTCATTAGCAAGGTATTCCCCCACTAATGAAGGGTAATTGTTCCTTCGTTAGAAGGAAAGGCTAATTGAATTGAGAACGATAGATCCCCACAAAAGGAGATTACCAAGTCCCAATACGAGTTCAGTAGCTTTCATGTGCATATATACATGAAATAAAAAGATGGACATAAGTATTATATAGACATTTTTCTAAAAATGCAACTTTTATGCAACATTTTTTAGGACCTTCTAATAACATTTTCAGGATGTTGAGGGTCTATGAGAGTGGAAGCGGGTCCTGGAAGCGTGCCTTGGGTGAGAAAATAGGCAATATGGGAATTGAGGAAAACATCGTCATGGAGTTCATTTGGAGAATAGATTGGCGGTAAACCTGAACGATTGCAAGAGGTAGCAACTATTGGCTGTCAGAGTTTTTGGATAAGTCACTGAACAGGATGATGCGGAAGCCATCTGACACCGATACGAGGTGTTGATGAGAGAAAGTTCCATTGTTCAGGATCTTTTTTGGTAAGCAAGATGGTGAGAGGCCCATGTTGGGTAAACCAGCTTTGTCGTAGCTGGTCGAGATTGTTTGGAATATCGAAATGTGTTTCTATCCAGGCTCGATCAGGTGCAATGACGCTATAGTGCTTCCCTGGGAGGCGTTCTTTACAGGTCTCTATACGAGCAACTACTCCTGGAGTAACTATACCCCCGAGACCATAGAGAGTATCAGTAGGGAAGCAAACTAGTTGCTCATCAAGAAATGCCTCAATAAGCTCTTGAGTATGCAGTTTTCGATCAGACAAAGGGAAAGTAATCATGATGTATTTATAAAGTATATAATGTCAATATTTAGACGTGGGTAAATAGCTCATTCATTGCGTTATCGGTTAGCTGTCTATATACTTATTGAGCTTTAATGCAATGATTGCCCCATGGTAGACATCATACGATGTAAAGAACAATTACTCAACTTGTACTCTCAACAACCTACCCTTGAGAACTACTTGTCGAAACTGACGAGACAAGCTCGAGGAGAACAAAAAGCTGATTGTTTACAAGCATTTGGTACGGTACAGGACGTACAGCATTTTTTGTTACACCCTGAAGATATTCAGTTACTGCCTGAGCCTCCGTTGGATATCCCAACGAATAGTGAGGAACAACCAGTGATAAAAAATGACCAACAAGTCGATACGCAATCACCAGAACAAGATACTCCTTCTGCAAGTGACCAACAGGCAGAAAAACCAACCACAGAACATGCAGCCGCACAAACAACCGGAGAAACCCAAACAGGGTTTTTAGCTCAAGCAGAGCAGTCGTGGGATGCGATGATCGTCACTCCTTTTGGTGAATATGTTGTGATGGGGGGGTATATTATCGGTGGAATCGTACTGGCTATCGCACTTTGGAAATCATTACTCTATCTGCTAGAGTTTTTGTACGATGTGCTGAATGCAAAGAGAATGATATTTCTCAAAGTGATGCTCCCCAGAAGTGACTCAAAATTGGATCGCGAAAAGGAGAAAGAATTAGCGAAAGATATGAAAGAAAAAATTGCAAGAATGTCACAAGTGTTTAGAAATCTGCATAAATTAGGTGAACTCTCACTCAGAGATACGATCTTACAAAAACTCTGCAAAAAGCCTAAAATAACTCTGGTGCTTCAGTATGAGGATGGTATGCTCCATTTTCTGATTGGCACCTATCCTGAGTATCTCAAGATTATAGAAAGTTCTTTGTCTGCACAGTATTCTGATGCGTCACTCGAAGTCACGCAAGCACCCAAATTTTTCTCCAAAAAATACAATGACCTTATCCCACTCGAAACTGTCAAACAGGGCTATTATCCCATTAGAATTTTCAAGCAACTTGAAGATGATCCTCTCAACAATGTGATAGATGCTATGGGAAAAATATCTTCCGAAGACACCTGTTCTCTCTTGATAACGATCAAGCCCTTAGGAGATGACTTCAACAAAAAGGCGCAAAAACTTGCTGATGCACTCTATAGAAAGGATGAGGCGGTGACCAAATCCAAACCATTACGAAAGAGATTGTTACCATGGAACTTATTCACGTTCTTGATCCGTTGACCAAGTCAGGCACTGATTGAAAAGTATAGCACGAGTGCACAAAAAGGAGATCCAATTATCCGTATGGTCAAAGCTGAAGAAGATGCACTCAATATCATGGCCGAAGAAGCAGGGAAACAAGCATATGAAAGTGGCATTCTCTTGATCACGAGTTCATCTGAGCCTACTAAATTGAGACAAAACATGCAAACGGTGTTGAGCTCATTTACCGTCTACAAAGATGAGTACAATAATGAATTAGATCAACCTGCGGTCTTTAGCGATCTTTTCGGACGAGCACTCAAACCGATGTGGCGTTTCTCAGCGTTGTTTCATTTAGTGAACTTTTTTTATAAAGACTGTATGTTGACGGTGAGTGCACTCGCTTCGTTATTTCACTTGCCTGATGGATTGTTCAACCGTGCACCTATTATCAAATGGATGGACTACAAAGTCATTTCTGCTCCTGATAATTTACCTACGCTTGAGCAAGAGAACAACTTACTTATCACCTGAGAAATTGCAGAAGGGTATCTCGGAGGTAACTTGAGCGATATCTTGGCAGCGAGTAATCATCCAGCTATTGGCACCAAAACAGAAATCACTACCACCAAAAAGGAACTCACGGATCCTGCCTACGTTCCCAAACAAGGAGAAACTATTATTCAGGAAGAAGGGAAAGCGTACTTGCTCCAACAACATACCCATACCTTGCATGGACTCAAAACGTACAACGATGGTATCTTGCTTGGAATCAATGCATACAGAAATACCTATACGCCTGTGTATATGAAAAAGAAAGATAGAACAAGACACCAGTATATCATTGGTAAGTCAGGTACCGGTAAATCGGTATTCATTAGTATGTTAGCGAGACAAGATATTCGGGCAGGCAACGGTATTTGCGTAATTGATCCACATGGAGATTTAGTAGAAGATGTCCTGAGATATGTCCCCAAAGAGAGAGCGAAAGATGTGATCTACTTCGATGCAGGTGACGAGGAGCGTCCTATGGGCCTCAATCTGTATGAGATCGATCATATTGCTCAAGCTGATAGGGCAGTAAACGACGCCACGGAAATCTTCCTCAAGATGTTCGGCCCAGAAATCTTCGGTCCGCGTATCCAAGAATACTTCAAGTACGGTAGTTTGACCTTGCTCGAGGATATGGAGGATGGTGCTACGTTGATTGATGTCCCAAGACTGTTTACGGATGAAGTGTATAGAGAGTACAAGGTCAAGAAAACTCAAAATCCTGTAGTGAGAAATTTTTGGGATAAGACGTATAGTGCGATGGGTGATAGAGAAAAACAAGAAATAATCCCGTACTTCACTTCTAAATTTGTATCCTTTATTACCAACTCATTGATTAGAAATATTATTGGACAGACCAAATCAGCGTTCAACTTCAGAGATGTGATGGATAATAGGAAAATTTTGTTAATTAATTTGAGTAAGGGAAAGATCGGTGAGATGAACTCGCAATTGCTCGGTATGATTATCGTTTCCAAAATATACAATGCTGCTATGAGTAGAGCAAATATCGATGAGAGTTTACGTAAGGATTTCTATCTTTATGTGGATGAATTTCAAAACTTCATTACCGATACGTTCGCAGATATTTTGTCAGAAGCAAGAAAATATAAACTGGGACTTGTAATGGCGCATCAGTATATTGCCCAGCTTGATTCCAATTCAGGTAACAATATAGGTGAGTCCAAAAGCCAAGTCAAAGATGCAGTGTTTGGTAACGTGGGTACGATGATGTCATTCAAAGTCGGCGCACCCGATGCTGAGTTTTTGGAGAAAGAATATGCGCCGGTGTTGAGTGCGCAAGATATTTTGGGCATTGCAAACTACAAAGCATATCTCAAACTCAATATCAATAACTCTACTTCGAGAGTATTTAGCTTCAATGCGATCAACACGAGTGATTATAGAAATGATAAAATTGCAGCAGTGCTCAAAGAGTATTGCGCCAAAAAATATGGTAGAAAGAAAGAATTTGTCGATGCGGAGATCGCTGCAAGAATTGGGATTGTTGCACCTTCAGCGGAAGAAGCTGCTGTTGATCAGACCCTACCTGAATCGACAGGTGAGTGAGTTGCTGATGGCTCATCTCCTGCAGCTGAACAACCAGAACAGAACACCCTAAGCGAGACTCCACCTGAACAAACAAATGAACCACCAACTCCTTCTGTAGCATAGTTTGTATATCTTTATTTCAACACAATCTCATGGAAACACCTGCACCAGAGTATATCCCTTCTCACCTCGAACATACGAGTGATTTGGCAGCAGTGTTGCTAGAGAAAAAGAAGTATGTTGAACAGACTACCAAGTGAGCATTGGATAGTATTTTTGCTCAAGTAACCCACCAAGACACCCTCTATATGGCAGAAATACAAGAAACAACGATTGATCGTGACTTGTTGGAGCAGGCATTGGCACATGAACCTCGCGAGCGATACCAAGGTAAAGAGGAGACACTTTGGACCGACGAAGTGGATTATGTAGTGTATGAGAGCTCAGAGAGCTAACTTTTTTTGCAATTGCAATAAACGTGTGGTTGCCTATAATGAACGTATGAGAGCGTTTTTGGATGTATTGTTGCCTACTGACGGGCATCTGTCAAAACTCCAACCTTGTTTGGAGAGTATTGCCATGCAAACACTTTTGCCAGACAGAGTGATCGTCTTGATTCACAAACATATGCCCAAAGAAGAGATGGAAGTATTGTACTATCTTTTGCGCAAGCAACTCCCTGAGCACTTGCTCGAACGTCTCGTCTTTGTAACTGATACGACCTCAGATTATGAAGCTGGTCATTGGCGCGGATTTGATAGAAATTATTTGGTGAGTTGCGCTAGCGCAGAGTTCACCTTTATGATAGACCATGATAATGTCTTTGGACCGACGTTATTTGCAGATATGAAGCATTGGTATGACAAGATTTCTGCGGAGTTAGGTACTGATTGTGTACTTTCACCGACCATCATGCGAAGGAAAACTGCCAAAGTGCAGTCACAAGGCATCACTTCTTTTTCGTATCTATTTCCGAGATATGTGTATGGACGTATGTGAGGAGAGGATTGGCAACATGTGATGATGGTAGGAGCCAACTCGTTGTATGGTCCTACGGCACTTTTCAAACAATTCCCTTTCGACGAGCGTTTCAAAAGATGCTATGAAGATATTGATTTGACCTATCGTCTTTGGCTGGCAGATATTCCCGTGATCGTCCTCAACAAAGTTGAGATCAATCATATGGAAACTACCAAGACGCCTTTGCAAGATCGTTTCTTGGGAGATGAAGCGACCGCTTATGAGAGATCACTCAACAGAATTTTGTTTGTCAAAAAGCACGCGCAACGATACCAAAAGATAGCTTATATGGGTTGCGGTTTATGGGTACAGACCATTGGTTTTCTCCTCTTTGTCTTGTGGTGGGGAGGCAAAAAAAGAATCCCTTTGCGACGTGCTATCATCCAAGGCACCAAAGATGGACTCTACGCTCAGGCATAATTATTGTCACAAAAGAACAATCTGTTCGTATATAGGAAACACAAAGTTCATTTTTATATTTTTTCTTGTTACCCATTTATGACCAAACACCACATTTCGAGAAGCATTTGGTGGTTTGTAAAATCAACAATCATTTTTTTGATTATTTTTGCTATAGTTTGATTCTTCCTTACTCCCTATGGAGCTAAATATGCAACAGGTTTTGGGGTGATGAGTGCTGCTGTAGTCTTTGCGTTACAAAATTATGTGGCTAGTTTTTTCTCGTATATTTATATTACGGTCTCTCGTCAGTTCGAGAGAGGTGATATTATCAATACGTGAAATCCCTTCATGACAGCCAAGGGTGAAGTACAGAAGATTGGTTTTTTCTTCACAACTATCAAGGAGGTAGATGATGAGTTACTCTTCACGGGCAAGTTCGTCGCCTTACCCAATAATCTCATTTTCACGGGTGGTATTTTCAATTACACTAAGAATAATTTGCTCTTTTGGCATGAGTTTTCGGTGTTGCTCGGTGCCAAGCATGATATTCATGAAGAGTTTCTTGAGACGAAGCAAGTCATTTTGGAGGAGTATTATGCGTCACTCACTGATCCGAAATACTACAAAGATAACACTCTTTTACACAAACCTACCAATAAACCCAAGTTTGATGTTCGTATTACCGAGAAGGGACTCGAGTGCAAAGTCAGAATTCTGGTTCATTTTTACCAAATTCTCAACACCAATAATGCAATTATGCTTGCACTCATAGCGGCACATCGTCAGGGCAAAATCAAGCTCATAGATCACAAGGATTTCCGTTGGCTGGACTTGGTTGAACAAGAAAACGCCTGATAAAAATTGACAAAGCAGCAGCAAGCCACTATACTTAGACGTGCTTTAGTTTTTTGTTTGCACGTATGGTTTTGGATCAGTTGCAGCAAGTACCACCCAAGGACGGGAATCAAGCACAGTTGCTGGCTTCGCTCGATCAGTTGGATGCTCGTGTTAATCATATTGCGCGCAAGCCACTTTTTTCGTTTGGAGTAATTTATTCTAGGACCACGCTCATTGTCTGACTCATTTCACTAGCTATTGGTCTCTTGTGCATCCATTTCAATTTCACCTTGGAATTGAGTACACTCAATGTCTTGTACTTCTCATTCATTACGTTGCCCTTGTCAATTTTATTGGGAAACGCTGAAGGGAGGAGATATAAAATTTTTGAGATTTTCGCGAGACTCAAGTCGCACTTGATTTGCTTAGCATATGCCTATGTGGATTGGTTACCAGCGAATGCAACACCAGCTGATTTCAAGGCAGAGAGCAAGGCATCATTGCAACAGTTTATTAGACAACTCAAAATATATGTGATGTCTTCGTGTGCATCTGCTGATGACTACCTACCCTATATCACCGCAGTAGAATCGGCCCTGCATGAGATCTCCAAGCACAATACGCACATGAAAGACTACGGACTACCTCCCAATTTATCGACCAGATTGACCTGGCATGTGAGCAATATCAGTGAGTCGTTTGAACTTTTGAGAGTCTATAAGTATTATCGTACTTCGTTGTTGCTCACGCGTTTTTTGAAGACGATTATCATCACGGGGTGTTTTATCTTCGTGCCGTATTATATTACTATTCATCCGATTCGATGACTACTGATAGGACCGTTCGTCGCATTCACCTTCCTTGCCCTCATCACGATCAAAAACCAACTCGAAAACCAATTCATCGACTCCAACAGTGTCGATATGCTCGATATCGACTTCGATAGAAGAATGACAGCCAGATTTCAGGTGATTTATGAGGAAGAATAATTCCCCCTGGACTTTTGCTTTGAAATCAGTAGACTGCGTGTAGTTGACTCTGGTTTGTGATTAACCGTTACTGTGTTTCAGAGTCATCTCTGGGGGACAAACGGCTCGATGTTGCAAGCATGCACATGTATTGGTACGTTATTTTCTCCTGTCCGACGGTGTGGTTGTCGTCGCGTTTGATGCACGTGGTGTGCAAAAGAATCTTTTTATTCTGTAGACATGTTTATACTTGTGCTTTGAGCACAGGCTTCTTCTTTTGCGTTTTTGTGCACGTCAGACACATTTTATTGTTATTTTTTATAGTATGTTATTTAGTGAATTAGAACTGAAACCAACGTTGCTGGCAGCGTTAACAAAAATTGGGTATGCACAGGCAACTCCCATTCAAGAACAAGTGATCACGCGTTTTCTCAAGGGAAAACATATCGTTGGTCAATCTCAAACAGGAACGGGTAAAACAGCAGCGTTTGTGATTCCTTTGATCAATGCGATCGATCCCAAGAGCAGACATTTGCAAGGACTCGTTTTATGTCCTACGCGTGAATTGGTCCAACAGACCGAAGAGGAGTTTTACAACCTCTCATTTGGTACGGTGTGATTCAAATCATGTAGATTGATGTGAGGTGGTGGTATGAGAAACCAAATCGAAAGACTCCAACAAGGTTGCCAAGTAGTTGTTGCAACTCCTGGCAGATTGATCGATATGGTAGAAAGAGGATTTGTAGATCTCTCAACGATTGACTATCTCGTCCTCGATGAGGCAGATAGAATGCTCGATATGGGATTCTCAGATGATGTAGATTATATCATCAGTATGTGTACAGAGGTCAAGCAAGTGATGAGTTTCTCAGCTACGATTACGAGAGAACTCAATGATATGCTCACCAAATATATTGGCAACGATTATGAGTCTATCAAGATTCATACGGAAATTATTGTGGATAAAGTAGATCATGGGTTTATCCACACAGAGAAAATGAGCAAAGTTGATTTGCTCGACAGATATCTCGAAAAACATCGTGATGAAAAAGTGATTATCTTTACGCAAACCAAGATGGCTTGTGCACAGATTGCAGAGAATCTTGAATTTCTGTGACATAAAGTTGCAGTACTCAACGGTGATCTCGAGCAAAGAGATCGCACGAGAATCATCAAAGCATACAAAGCAGATGAGATCAAGATACTGGTGGCAACGGATGTTGCTAGTCGTGGACTCAATCTCAATGATGTAAGTTTGGTAGTGAATTTCGATGTTCCGCAAGATCCAGAAAGTTATGTGCATCGTATCGGACGTACAGCGAGAGCAGGAGCTGAAGGTAAAGCAATTACTTTCGTCAATACCAAAGAGATGTCGAGCATCGGTGTGATTGAAAGAAGAAATAAAATTACTATCAAGCAGGTCGATGAAGCAGGGAATGTGATCGAGAGAAAATCTAGCAGACCTGGCCCTGGTGGCAGAAGCAGTGGAGGACGCACCTATGGCACAAGATCAGGTGGCGGATCGTACGGTGGTGATAGAGGAAGATCTTCATCATCATCTTCAAGAGGCAGTAGCTACTCAAGTAACGTCATCGGCTCGAGAGGCGGTTTCGGCTCAAGAGCTTCAGAAAATAGAATGTGAGGTGATAGAAGTAGATTCGGTGGCGCACAGAGAGGTGATAGAGCAGAAGGCGGAAGATCATTCAGCAGAGACGGCGACAGAGCACCAAGATCATTTAGCGCAGGCGGCGATAGAGGAGCACCAAGAAGATATGGTGCATCCGAAGGCGGTGAAAGAAAGTTTGGACCTAGTTCAGGCGATAGAGCACCAAGAAGATACGGCGCATCAGAAGGTGGTGAAAGAAAATTCTGAGTAGGCGATAGAGCTCCTAGAAAATTCGGTGACCATGGTGGTGGCGGTAGATCAAGCGGTCCGAGAACAGGTGGAGGAGCAGGTGGCTACGCATCACGCGGTGGCGCACGTCCAGCTCGCACCGAACGCTCAGATCGTCCAGCACGTGCTCCTAGGAAGGAGTACGCATAAGACAAAGTAGCAAATAAACAAATATTCAAATATACAAAGAATTTAGAATCTAGAAACCAGACTCCAGACAAAAAACACCTAGCTGAAAAGCGGGGTGTTTTTTGAAATAACCCTCCGGCCTTCGGCCACCTCTACCCATACGGGCACCGAGGCCTTCTAAAGGGAGGAACATCCTATTGGCAAATATGTTTGGTTTCTAGAGTCTGGAGTCTAGTTTCTGGAGACTATATCCCATACTGTTTATGCAGTCGCACGCTGGAGGAATTTTCGTCCATCTTTAACTGCTTGGGCTATCGAATAGGAAGCTTGTCGTTGCAATACCTGTTTCGCTTTGGTGGGGTTGGCATATACAACTGCAACATCTCCCATCCTGGGATTACTAATACGATACGTCACCTTTCTTGCTAGCTCGCGCTCTACGATAGCAATCAACTCCAAGACACTAGTACCTTGACCCGTACCTAGATTGCACACCTCATAGATTGGCATGGTGTGTCACATGAGTCGTTGTCGAGCAAATACATGTGCTTGTGCTACATCCATAATGTGCAAATAGTCTCTGATACATGTACCATCTGGTGTAGGATAGTCTGCCCCAAATATTTCCACTAATTCCCTTTTCCCCTGCACTACCTGAAAAATCACAGGAAGCAAATTGGTAGGGGGTTGCAACGGATCCTCTCCCAACAGGCCACACTCATGCGCTCCAATAGGATTGAAATACCTCAATGCTATCGCTTGGCCTCACAGGTGCAATACCCAATCACGCAAGATCGCCTCAGCCACTCGCTTGGTAGTGCCATAGGGAGAAAAACAGTTCCCCGTCAGTGCAGATTCGTCAAACGGAGATTGACTAGCAGTCGTATCATAGATAGCTGCGCTAGAAGAGAATACTATGCGAGATACCCCACAAGTTTGCATAGCTTGTAACAAAGTTACCAATCCCTGGATATTTACCTCATAGTAACTCCAAGGATCCAAACAACTTTCTCCCACTGCTTTCTTGGCAGCGAAATGCATTACTCCAGTGATTGGATAGTCATGGAACATCCTCTCGAGCAACATCGCATCACGTACATCTCCCTGTACAAATATAGGGCGCTTTCACGTAATACGAAATATATTGTCTACAACTTGTGCACTACTATTGGAGAGGTTATCGATTATTATCACCTCCTCGCCTGCTTGCTGAAGCGCCACTACGCTATGCGAGCCGATAAATCCTGTCCCCCCCGTCACCAAGATAGCCATATATATACGAATATACTAAAAAATTACCTAACATTATATGTAGGACAATAAAAAACAAGTAAAAATCCCCCTACTGCGAAGCGGGGTGTTTTTTTGTTCATCTTAGTTTAGGATAAAACCCTATATTTGACGGCTCTTGTTTCACCAATTCTTTCAATTTTTTTCATGCGAATGAGTTTCTCTATGACCTGTTTGATAGTATTTTCTGATAGTCCGGTTTTCATATGTAGCTCTTTCCTGGAGATTATATCGTGTGTAAGGAGTGTATTCCAAACGATACTTTGTATCTCAGACAAATGTATATCTATGCTGTCATATTTGGACAAAGCAATTGCTTGCGTGATTTGTTGTTTGATAATTCACAAAAAGAATAGCATTCGGTGTGACATGTCTTCATGATC
>JAYREU010000052.1:0-1862 GCA_041908765.1 Candidatus Absconditabacterales bacterium | reverse complement strand
TGGAGACACACGATTTGAGTGAACGGGTAAACAACCATTCACGATCAACAACAAGCAACGAAAGATGCAGTTTATCCTGACTCCTCAGGGACGCCTGACCATGAAAATGTGACCAGCGTAGATATCTGGCATTCAGGGAGATAAGTTTATTATGTAGTTTTATTTTTTTATGGAGTAGCGGGAGCGGGTCTTCTAGGAGGTGTAGTTGTTTTTCCATAATTTCTTTGACTGGTGCCTGAAAAATCAGTACTACTGGTTTTGTTTTTGATTAGTCCATTTCGTAGTGATTCTTTGATTCATCTTCTTCGTACTACATCACTTAGACCGTGCACAAATGAGCCAATACCTTTGCTTGTATCTTTATGGGTGAATACATCGTGAATCTCTCCTTGTATATTGTTGACGACATCTACAGTAGATATTGCCGCTGTGCCCACGGTATCGACGATATTATTTGCTAATATAATTGCTCTACGGAAAATATCTCTATTGAGAATTCTCCATCACTTCCCCAACCAGGTTTTCTTGTCTGCTAATGGTTTATTGGGCATGCATTTGTTGAGTATTTTCTCTAAGAGACGATTTTTTCCTTCGAGAGCAGCACCAATTGCCTCTCTTGTGCCTTGCAAAATCGGAGCTATCAGATGATCTGATACCACTTCTGCATGTGCGCCACTATGTGATAGTTGTAATCTCTCGCTTCTGTTTGGGCTCATGGGAGACAACAAAATAAAACCTTTTTTCTAGTATACTCTCGGTCTGGCGCTTTGTCAAATAATCATTGACTTTTCTATACAAATAAGTATAAACACAACTCACTGATAAACAAAAAAATATGGCAAATACAATTAGAAGCTGGTTACTGCTCCCATGGGGGTTTCTAGCTATCCTTGCAATTTTGATCCTTGGGGAGGTCAGACCCGAGTTCGTAAAGAACCAAGCAAGTTGGTTGATGGTGGTGTTCATCGTCTTTGTTGCCATCTTGGAATCACTCAAGAGCGGATATTCCGTCCTCAGGGTGATGTACGTGAAGTTGCTTTGGACTATGCTCTCGGCGTTTATCATCGGAGTAGCGACGGTCCTCTGGCTTAGTAAATGTTCAGTACCGATTGGGCAAGATTATTTCACCTTTGATCACGCCCCATGGCAGGTCTATATGACTATCGTGGTGATGTGGCTCATCGAACTGGTAAACATGTACGTCATGCTCAAAGCGGGCATGCGTGAGTGGAATCTCAACGATAACGATCGTTAGAGTTCCAACGTAAAAACGGTGCGTGTCGCACCATACTGCCTCCGTATACGGGGGCAGTTTTTCTTTGAACCATCAAAAAAATCACGTAAGTGATATTTTTTTGAATGATTCAATGACCCCTTATCAAAGATAAGGGGTGTGATATCGTTACATAATAATATCACTACTATCGATCATCGCCATGATGATTTTGCCTGGGATCGTACGACCGATGACACCGTAGAGGAGGTAATTTTCAAGTCCTTCATCTATGCCTCCCGCTTCATCACCGTCTCATGCGGTCATACCATAGACGAGTGATCAGAGGTTGAAAGCCATGTGACTGTTGGCCGAATATCGTTTTGATTGAGTAAGTGACGTGAGTGTGAACCTGTCATACGTTATAGAATTGTGCTTGATGCCATTGATCTCGGTAATTGTCTTGTGACTTGGCATTTTAAATCCACCAAAGACGAGTTTGCCAAATCTCTTCTCACCGATGAGTTTGAAAAAATCACCGACCGTGTGTTTTTCGATGAATCAGACTTGATGTGTCCTGCATCGCTCCATAAAATCTCCAGAATTTATTTTTGCTTTTTCTAGAACTCCTTTCATTGAAGTTGGGCTA
>JAYREU010000051.1:0-6943 GCA_041908765.1 Candidatus Absconditabacterales bacterium | reverse complement strand
GCTGTCTATTTGACTATTATCCTCTATGCCCTAGCAATGTGAGCATATCTGCTCTGCTTCGTCTATTACACTCCTATGCTCTATGATTTGACTACCAAGGATAATTTCTGACAAATCTCATGACGAGGACAAGGAGTAAATTCGTTTGGACAAATTATAGGATTACTCATCTCGATACCTATTATACAGTGATCTTTACCATGGCTAGGTACCTGAAGAGTAGCAACCTTTTTGCCAGCCACGATGCTTTTCTTGGTCTTCGCTTTACCTATGCTCTTACGATATGATCAACCGGACAAAAAACATACCGCATATGATGAAGTAAGTGGGCTATGAATTTGGCAACTGATGAGACAACTCCTTGGTTCCAAAATACTGTGGATGTTTTTGCTTGGCTATTTTTTCTATAGCGATGCATTACTGACCTTTTCTAGTAATTTTCCGCTCTACTTGGAGAAGGTACATAGTATTGATGACACACGAAAATCTTTGCTTACTGCGTGTATCTTGTTGTGTGCGAGTATTGGCGCATTCTTTAGTGGGACATTTGCAGACAAGAGATGATTGGCACGTAGTTTGCAATTCTTGTTGGTAGCCTGGTGTATCATTTTACCGGTGTTTATGTTCATCAAATGATTTGTGATGTTGGCCGTGATGTCCTGTATAGCAGGTTTCTTTTATGGTCCTGTACGATCTATTTCACGCGCACTCTTCACCAAAATTCTCCCCAAGCATCTCTCAGGCACTGGTTTCACGTATTTCACCATGTGTGAGCGCTTCTCTACCTTTGTGTGACCTTTGATCTGGTGAGGAGTCATTAGTAGTATGGAATGATCTACTACATGATATATGTATGCACTGTTTGCGATGTCACTACTCGTGGCTATTGGTGCTTGGTTGCATTTTGCTAGTTCCAAACTTCATTTACCTAGTTAATTATAGTATGTCTGAAAGTCCTCTCAAAATATTCTTGGTGCAAGTCATTACGCATCAGTGGGAAAAGGTACTGATCGAACAGAAAATGGAAGAACTCGATCAATTGGTTCGTACGTATGGTGGATTGACCGTGGTGGAAATTGTCCAACAAAGAGCCAAACCGGATTATCAATTTTTTGTCGGTAGGGGAAAACTCGAAGAAATTGCATTGCAGATGCAGGCACAATGAGCGACACTCCTTATTATAGACAATATTCTCAAGCCACAGCAAATTTACAAAGTAAACGAATTTCTCAAACCCTACAAACTAGAGGCTTGGGATAGAGTAGACCTGATACTGAAAATCTTTGATCGTCATGCAACGAGTATGGAAGCGAGACTCCAAATTGAACTCGCAGCGATCAGACATATGTGACCGCGTATTTTTGGTATGGGTATGGAACTCTCTCGTCAATGATGAGGCAAAGGAAATGTGCGTGGTATTGGAGAAACCAATACCGAACGTATGCGTAGACACCTTGCTCAGAGGAAAGAACAAGTGGTAGAAAAACTCCAGCAATACGAACATATGAGAGCAGTACACAGAGCAGCGAGGAAAAGATCTCAATTGCCTACCGTCTGACTTGTTGGCTACACCAATGCAGGAAAATCATCGCTCATGCATGCACTGACCAAAAAAGATGTCCTCATCGAAGACAAGTTATTTGCAACGCTCGGTACGACGGTCGGGAAACTCCGAATTGCAGATACCGATACCTCAAAACCAGGTAAGGAAGTACTCATCAATGATACGATTTGATTTATGCGTGACTTACCACCTGATCTGATTCAAGCTTTTAAATCAACCCTCGAAGACAGTATTGAAGCAGATATACTGCTCCATGTCATTGATGCTGGTGATCCCCTAGTACATGACAAAATTGAAGTAGTAGAAACTATCTTGGATGAGATATGAGCGAAACAAGAGAGACGACGAGTCTTCAACAAAATAGATACGATTGATCAAGCGACCCTCGCTTTGTTGACGCACATGTATCAAGAGAAAAATTGTTTTTTTGTGTCCGCAGTGAGTGGAACAGGAATAGCAGACTTGACGCAGGCTTTATGAACTCGCCTTGTTGTATAGGGAAAAGTTAGTTGATGCCTTTGTCGGGCAGTTGTTGTTCTTGGGTCAGAGGACATTTCTCGGATGTTTGATTTCCGAATTGAATATTGTTTTTGGTGATTCGTGTTTGTAGAGCATTGGTGTTACCCTTTGGAATGAGTTTGTTGATAGACCAATCGTAGGTGAAGGGCAAGCCATTGGGTCGCGTAGTTACGAAACTCGTAGGGAGGTATCCACAGAATTGATTGTGACTAAGATCGAGATCTTGGAGTTGCGTAAATGAGGCTATAAATGCTGGAATAGGTCCATTGAATTGATTGCCATCTAACCATAATTTTTTGATGCCTCCTAGTTTACCCAGTTCGTGAGGAACTGGACCAGAAAGTGCATTATTGGAGAGAAATAATTCTTGGAGTTGCGTGAGGTTCCCAAGTTCTTTGGGGAGAGCTCCTTCGAGATCATTATTGAACAACCACAATCGTTTGATACTACTCAATCATCCTAGCGCAACAGGAATTTTGCCATGCAAGTTGTTATTATTGAGAAGTACCCATTGTGCTTTTTTGAGATTACCCAACGTTGATGGAATAGGTCAGCTTAGGAGATTATTACTCATATTGAGCTGCATCAATTCAGTGAGATTTCAGAAAGCATCAGGGATATTGCCAGCTAGGTTATTGCTTTGTAGACGAAGATAGGTGACACGTTTATTTCCGCATACCACGCCAAACCAACTGCATGCTTTGTTGGTCAAGAGCCAGTCGGTCTTTTGTGTTCGTTTAGCACCATTTGTGGCTGTGTACAGTGCAACCAATGCTTCGCAATCTGACTTGACCATATCAGTCACCGTGTCACATCATGCTAGGAGACACTCTAGAGTTTCTTGTCCCGCTGTACAGCTGTCTCAAAATACTTCCGTCTCGTCAACTATCAGCTTTTCCTGTGCCACGAACTCAGTTCATGCATCATCGACAAATCCTTGCAACGCAAAGGTATTTTCTGGTTGCTCTTGATCGTATCGATAATTACTCACTATACCTAGAGCAACTGCACCGATGCAGAGATAGGCTGTTTTACTCAGCTGGAGCATAGCAACAGAAAAAATAAACTACCTCAAATATATGCTCATCTCATATGGTTTGTCAAAGCGAAAATATCCTTATTGAGCTCAATTTCCGATATCTCTTTGGAGCGTATCAACACTACCTCAGATCACTCCTCATGCTTTTTGTGTTGCTTCACACAGTGATGATTCAAGATCTCCACGGCATGATCGATGCCAAGGTGCTGGACCACTTACTGCGCTAGGGACAGCAGTCCCCTGTGCACATAAACCAGCCTGATTTACTCCATTCACGTCTGAGAAACTTTGACCATGAGCTGGTCAACAAAGACCTCCTTTGGTGCCTTTATTTGCCTCAGCTCTGCAATATGCATTACCTGCTCCTAGTGTACCAAGACATGTCCAGTCCCATGGTCCATTACCTGCGACCACATTGGGAACAGCGACCCCACCTATACATAGACCAGCTGCATTTACGCCACCTGCATCAGAGAAAGTTTTGCCGTGAGCTGGTCCACAAATGCCCGCATCTCAAGCTCCACCATTCGCACCACCACCATTATTTTCTTCAGTGCAATATGTCCCACATCCAGCAAGCTTATCTTGCATCTGCGCTGGACAATTTTGCGGTTGTGAAATATTGGTAGCATCACCTTGTGCACAAGACGTAGTATAATTTTCAACTCCCTTACTATCTTGACAGAAATAATAACATTTTGCACCAGTTGGGTAACAAACTCATTTTACACCATCACAATATGGTCATCCATCCTGAGTACAACTATGATCAATACTTGAGTCATATCAAATACCGCCTGGATAATTTATGGATTTCCCATCGGGACTTCCCGATCGTCATTTGACAGGAACAACATTCTTACAGGTGTTTGGGCTTGTACCACCACCATTTCATCACCCGCCATTTGTTGTCCCATCATTATTGCCTCCTGCTCCTGATATATCCCCCAGTTTGATAGCATTGAAATCAAGATTGAAAATAGAATAGGCAAATCACTTGGTTGAAGCCTTTTGAGTAGTTTGGTTGAAAGTAACGCCAGGAACACTTCCAGGATTCTTGAGGGTGAACTCCCAAATACTTTGTACAGGAAAGTGAGAAATTTTTCCCAAAATAAGGTCTCTGATTAGTTGTACATCTGTTTGATCTATTCTGTTGTCATTATTTACGTCTGCTGCAATCATTTGTTCAGCAGTCAATATTTTTTGCCCATTGAGATATTTTTCAAGCAATAAGAGGTCTTCTACGCTTACAAAGTCTAAGTGGATTCAATCACGTTTCTCTGGTCGAATCACCAAGCTTTGCCCTTTGGGGAGTGATGTATGTTTGTATACACCAGTATTGTCAGTCATAACACGCTTTATATTGAAAGAAGTATGATATACACTGATTATCACATTTCCGAGAAATGCACCATCCATAGTGGTGACCTGACCACCGACAGAAATCATCTCACCTTCCTCACAATCTCCCTTATTCTTGTCTGTGTCATCACAGTCATCACCAGGAGTATGGAGACAGTCTACATAATGACACTCGTTTGCATCACACAAGATGAATTTAGTTTCAGTTCCTACTTGTGTTTCTTTGATATGAGGCACTACATTTGGATCAGTGGAGTACGGTGTTTTGCTTTTGTGTCCATCGAGGTCACCATCACAAAACCATAAATTTGTTTGACACGTACAGGTGTCATCCAAGACGCCTGGATAGCCCTCAGGTGAGGTACATGCTGTGCCAGGAATAGTAATACCTTTGTCTGTATCATTGCAGTCGTTGCCAGGCGTAGTTTCATCACAGCTTACATATTTGCAAGACTGTGCGTCGCAATAAATATACTTGGTTTCAGTGCCTACTTGTACTTTTTCAACATGTGGCACATCTTTCGGATCAATTGAAATACCATCTTTTGAGATGAAAGAATCTTCATCAATATCACAATAGAGGCCTTCTTTGGGTTGCCCACAGTAGGGAGCAAAATTCTTTTCTAGATCTGGCCAGCCCATTTGTTCTTTGACTATTTGTCCGTTACTATCTACCAGCGCATAGTAGGGCAAAACAGTTCATTGGATATTGAGTGCTGCCATGAGTTTGTATAAACCTCATACTACATATGCTGACCAAGATTGTACGAACGGTGCAGCTCAGATTTTACCAATCCATGAAGGGAGATCACCATCCTTGGTTACTGTAAGTAATTGGCAATTTCCTTCATTAGATCGCTTTTGAAGAAGATCGTTATGCTTCTCTGCTCATACTATACATTGTCCACACGAAGAATCTGCTATATCTAAAAGCAGATACTGATTTGTATGTACTTCTCCCAAAGTTTTGGTCGTGCCGTCACCAAAGGTGAGTTCAATATCTTTTCGTGCGCCGCCTCCTTGTACACCTTGTGTCGTGAAATCACTATTCCCTTGAGGTGAAAGAGGTTGTGTGGTTTGCAATGCAAGGAGCGTAGCTGTTCCTCCTATAAGTGTTCCGATCAAAAATGAGGGGAGGAGTTGTTTCAGAGAGTTCATGGAGTTCATGAGATGAGAAAAAGAGTAAAAATGAAATAACAACATAATTATACCCCCCCCCATAGATTTGTCAATTTTTCAGTTACTTTTTTCGACTACTAGAGTTGCTTTTGTTTGCGTGTCTCACTTCTTTGGTCCTAGGAGAGGATATGTGGCTTCTTTGCAAGAGATTTGCGTAGGTCTTTTTCATTCGATGGTCATCCTTTTTCCTTGCACACGTCTTGATAATGAGTACAAACTAGTTTGCCTTATTTTTCTAGTCATTTTTTATAGCAAACGACCTCCATGCCACCCAAGAAGAAACTACCCACACCACCAGCTCAGCCAGGCGATTCGATGAGTATCCATGGGATTAGAACACATAATCTCAAAGATATTGATATCACTTTGCCCAAAAATAAGATTATCACTATTACTGGTGTTTCAGGATCTGGTAAGTCTTCATTGGCATTTGATACGATTTATAAAGAATGACAGTTTCGTTATATAGAATCTTTGAGTTCCTATTTGAGGCAATTTTTTAACTTGGGGACTAGACCAGAAATTGATTATTCAGTTTGATTGAGTCCTGCTATTGCCATTGAGCAAAACAAACGTGTGGGGAATGCAAGGTCGACCGTTGGGACATTGACTGAGATTGATGATTATTTGAGGCTGTTGCTCGCGAAATTGGGTGAGGTCTATTGCTATGTCTGTGGCGCACCGCTCAAACCCAAAACCACCGAACATATTGTCGCAGATTTACAAAATAGATATGCAGATCAAAAAGTCTATTTAGTACAGGATTTGGGCATTTGCCCCGACAACGATCACCTCCAGCAATTCGTCAAAAAAAATCGCAAAATGGCAGATCAATGAGGAGGAACTACCAGATATCTCGTCGCGCTTGACTACAAACAAACAGATGAATCACATGATGATTTGATAGAATATTTCTATCTCGAAGAACCTCGTGTGCCAGCATCACTTTTCCCTGTCAAAATTTATGGTATCTTTGATCGCGTGACGATCAACCAAAGCACTCGTACGAGACTCAAGGATGACATCATCAAGATGCTCGGCAGAACAGAAAAGTTTGGAGTGTTCGTCCAAGAGGCGGTGCAAAAAAAGGAGTCTGCCAACGAAGCATATCATGTTGTTTTGTTGCATGGCTATCAATGAAGACCTGAGAACAATTGGTTTCCTTGGCTTGCAGAGACACTCAAACAACGTGGGTGTCGTGTGGATATTCCTGAACTTCCTAGTCCTGATCGTCCGGATATCGACCAACAAGTAGAAGCAGTACGTAAGCAAATCAAACT